>NZ_JBHJWG010000015.1:84288-171189 GCF_042266305.1 Kitasatospora sp. NPDC056076 | reverse complement strand
GGGGGGGGGGGTTTTTTTTTACCCGCCCCCCCCCGGGGCGGGGGGGGGGCCCCCCCCCCCGGGCCCCCCCACGGCGCCCGGCGGAGCACGGCGACGTACCTGTTGGAAGTCGGCGAGGGCCCGGCGGCCACCCGGGCGCTGGAGGCGGCCTCCGGAACAGGTCAGATCACCGGCGGCCGACCCAGTCGCGTCATCCGCCACACCGTGCTCCACCGCATCGGCCGCCGCGGCGGGCACGGCACCCGAACACCCTCGAAGAACCCGGACCACCACGCCTTGAGCCCGGACATCGGCGGCCGGCGGACCAGCGTGTACAGCACCCAGGAGGTGAGGTAGACCGGCACCAGCGGGGCGGGCAGGTGGCGCCTGGCCAGCCACACCCGGTTCCGGGCCGTCATCCGGTAGTAGGCGGCGTGACGGGCCGGGTCGGTGCGCGGGTGCTGCAGCACCAGGTCGGCGCGGTAGTCGATCCGCCAACCCGCGTCCAGCGCACGCCAGGCGAAGTCGGTCTCCTCGTGCGCGTAGAAGAACTCGGCGGGGAACAGGCCGACCTGGTCCATCACGCTCATGCGGATCGCGTGCCCGCCACCCAGGAACGTCGTGACCGGACCGGACTGCAGCGGATCGCTCGCGCCGAAGCGGGGCACGTGGCGGCGCTGGGTGAACCCGGTCTCATCCGCGATCCGGAAGCCGACGATGCCCAGCTCCGAGTCCCGCTCGAAGGCGTCCCGGATCAGCCGGAACGTGTCGGTGCGGGGCAACAGCCCGTCGTCGTCCAGGACGACCAGCACGTCCGTGCCGCCCAACTCTCGCAGCCGCTCGACACCGGCGTTGCGGCCCCCGGGGATGCCGAGGTTCTCCGGCAGCTCCACCGCGTCCACCCACCCCGGCAACTCGGGCAGCTCCACGCCCTGCCCGAGCACGACGGTCCGAACGCCGCTGTCGCCGCCGTCCTGGGCCCGTACCGACTCCAGCAGCGCCGCCAGCTCCGCAGGCCGGTTCCCCATCGTCAGCACCACCACGCCCAGCATGACGCCCATCGCACCCGACCCTTCGAAGAACCTTCATGATCTCGCCGACACCACGGCCCTGCTCTTCATCGACAGTGTCTGCCAGGGCTCGGCCTTCCACCGGGTCTCCCTCCGCAGTCCCGGGCAGCGGCGTTCCCGCCCCCGGGTGGACACCCGCACATCATCCGCTTCGTGGATCAGCCCTACCACCGTTCCCCACCGTCCACCCCCCACCCGCCTCCCGGCGGGTGCCCGCCCCGGGGCCTCGCCGCGCCAGGCCGCATGTGGAGCTGATGGAGCACGGCCACGCACCTGTCAGGCAGTGAGCGCAATGTCCAGGTATGCCTGCACCGGCTCGAAGAGCCCGTACGGGACGTACTCGGGGATCTCGGCAAGTGCCACCCACGTGAAAGCGTCCAGTTCGTCCGTGTCCACCACCGCAGCGGTGCCGCCGACGACCTCGCAGGCCGCGTACGACATCAACCGACCCGTCTTCGGATGCACCCGCTCACCCAGGAATCCGACGACGGCCACACCCAGCCCAGCCTCCTCCGCGGTCTCGCGAACGGCCGCCTCCTCGGGCGACTCGCCAGCCTCGATCTCACCGGCCGGGAACTGCCACGACAGCTGGCCCTCGCTAACCCGCCGCCGGACCATCAGGACTCGGCCTTCATGAACCACAATCGCGGCGGCAATCCCCGGGCGTTCCTCCGCACTCTGCTGTGTCATGTCTGCACCTCCGAGACGGCCAGGATGGGTGGGCAGATCGTATCGACGTCTATGAAGCGGGCCACCGAGCTTCGGGGGACCCACATCACGTCGATGATCCCAAACGATAGCTTTGCGCAACGCCTGGTTGGCTCAGCATCAGCGTCGCGTACCAGGCGCCACCGCCCCAGGCTCAGCGGATCGAGCGGATCATCGCAGTCAGCCGGGCGAGTCCAGAGAGGGCTGTTGCGCGTTGAACGCCTGTAGCCCCATGTCTCGTAACTGCCCGGAGTCCCGGGCAGCAGCGTTTCACCTATGCACTCCAAGGTTTCCAGGCATCGGTGCCGATCTCGACTCCGAACGGCTCCGGAAGCCGGACCGATTCGCCGAACTTCCACTCCCCCAGCACCTTGTACGTCCCCTCAGCCTTGTTCGGCCCGCCGAACAGCGTGACGCCAGACTGCCGCGGGTCCCGGTCCACCAGCAGGTAGTAGGGCACCCCGGCCTGCGCGTACCCCTGCCTCTTGGCACGGCGATCATTCTGCGCGCTGAGAGGCGCAGTCACTTCGGCAACCAGACTGATGTCAGCTGGTCGAAGGTACCGGTCATTCGCCTCCGCCATGATCGCCGATTCGACCTCTGAGGTCATTACTACGAGGTCCGGAACATAGCCGTCCCCAGTCTCCGCAAGGTCGAGACCAACCGCCTGCACCACCCGCCATCGGAAACACCGGTTCGCGAACTCGGCACAGAGCACCGCCCGTTGAATCCCCGAGACGGCCGCAGCATGACCACAACTTGGATAGGGCGTCACCACGAACTCCCCACCGATCACCTCAACCCGCAAGACCTCAGGCAACCGAAGGTGTTCATCGAGTTCGCCACGAGCCCACAGCGCATAGGCCGATTCGGGCAAGACCCACCCCCAGCCGCAACGACAGACGACATACTCCCCAACCTGGCCGCCCGCTGGTCGATGTGCTACCTCTGCACGATTCCTTCCCCCGAACGAGAGGTTTGCGTGCCAGCAGGTTGACGCTCAACGCCCCTCACACGTCGAAGCCGAGCACAGAGCTCGGAGCCGAAGCGTGTCCGCCCGCCCATGGGAGCGGGTACCTTCCGAGTACGGCCGTGCACCCGGAAGGGAACCACCATGACCCAGTGGACGGACTACACCACGGGCGAGCGCATCAAGCTCCTACGCGGGCCAGACATGACACAGGAACAGCTCGCCGAAGCGTCAGGCCTATCCGTGGCAACGATCCGCAAGGCGGAACGCAACCTCGGCGGCAGCCTCCAGACGCTGTTGCGAATCTCGGCCGCGCTGCACACCGACGTGTCGGTGATCCTCGGCCAACAGGCTCCCCGTCGTGCGATGCACGGCGCCGACCGGGCGATGATGCGCGAGCTGTCCCGCACCGTCCACGACACCGCAGCCGGCGTCGGCGTCGATGTACAGCCCCCACCCCCAGCCGAACTCGCGGCCGGACTCGCCGCCGCGTGGAAGGCCTACCGCTCCGGCGACTACGTGGGCGCAGGAGTACGCATCGCCCCAGCGCTGCGCGAAGCCGCTGCCGCCCTGAAGGCTGCTCCGGTCGACCAGGAGATTACGGCGGCAGGCATCCTCGCGGACGCCTACCGGCTCGCCGCCTACGTGGCGAACCAGTTCGGCGCCCGTGATCTCGCGTACGCCGGAATCGGGCACGCGCAACAGCAAGCCGACCGCGCCGGGGACACCGTCCGCTCGGCCATGGTCGCGTCCGGCCGGTCGTGGATCTACGTGCGCGATGCCCGGCTCGACCAAGCGGAGGCAACCGCCCGCATGTCGTACGAGTCCATTGAGCCCAGGTACGGGGACCGGGACCTCGGGATGCTCGCCACCTACGGGTGGCACGTGACCTTCGCGGCCGTCGTCGCTGCCCGCCAGGGAGACGTGGATGCCGCTGACGATCTACTGTCGCAGGGGCGTGCGGTAGCGGCCCGGATGGGCCGGGATGTGAGGGTGAACGGCACGGCGTTCGGACCGGCAACGGTCACCGCACAGGCGATCGGGATCTCCGTCTCAACCGGTCGGCCTGGCAAGGCACTCAGCCTGTTCGAGTCGATCGGCGACACGAGTTCGCTCACCCCGTCGGCGCGCAACCGGATGCTGCTGGATGTGGCACTCGCACAGGCCGAGACTCGGCAGTCCGACACCGCCCTGGACACCCTGCTCGAGGTGTGCTCGGCCGCGCCTGGTTGGGCTCGGCATCAGGGACTGCCCGGTGTGATCGCACAGAAGGCGAGCGCGGGCAGCGCCACCACGGCCAAGCTGCGCAAGCTCTCATCGATCCTCGGAACATCCGTGATCATCAGCTGAGGAGTGATACGAGACGTGTCACTCGGCGCCGGTACGACTTCAAGAAGTGACACATCCCATCCGTTCACGGACGGTAAGACCTCCGCGACATTAGGTGCATGCTGACGCTTCATCATCAGCGGCCGACGCCCACACGCGTTCCGGTCGCCCTCTACGTCTCAGCGCCGAATTCTGTCGTCGGCCACGCCCGGGGGATTCGGTGACGACGACGAGCCGCGTGACGCACTCCCCGGCCCGATATCGGCGCCGCATCGCCCGTCGTCCGAAGACGGTCGTTCTCCAGGCGGACTCTTTCTGCAACCTGGACTGCACCTACTGCTACCTGCCCGACCGCAAGCGGCGGGCCCCAATGTCGGTCGCGATCGCCGAGGCGGTGGCCCGCTCCGTCGCCGAGTTCGCCGATACCGCTTCGCCGGAGCCGGTCGAGGTGGTCTGGCATGCCGGCGAGCCACTGGCCGTCGGCCGAACGCGACTCGCGGAGCTGCTGGCCCCCTTCGAGCCGTTGCGGCAGGCCGGGTTGGTAGAGCACTCGGTGCAGACCAACGCCGTACTGATCACCCCGGCCTGGTGCGACTTCCTCACCGCATACGGGTTCCACGTCGGGGTGAGCATCGACGGCCCTTCCGCCCTCAACCAGCGGCGCATGGACTGGTCCGGACGCCCAGCCTTCGACCGGATCATGAAGGGCGTCGGGTGCCTGCGGGAGCACGGCGTACGGTTCTCGGCGATCGCGGTCGTCAGCGCGGAGAGCATCGGCGACCCCGAGGGCCTGCTCGACTTCATGGCCGACCTCGGCTGCCACACGGTGGGCCTGAACATGGAGGAGAGGGAAGGCGTCAACACCGACCGGGCGGTTCCCACCCCCGAGCAGGCCCGCGCGTTCTGGCGCCGCACCATCGCGTGGACGCGCCGCAACCGCGACCTGGCCGTCCGCGAGGTCGACCGACTCGGCGGCTACCTGCGAGATGTTCGCGTCGGACACAGGGCTGCCTGGGACGGCGTGTTGATCGACCCGATCCCGACCGTCGCCTCCAACGGCGACGTCGTCCTGCTTTCGCCCGAACTCGCCGGGATCAACGACCCGACCTACGAGGACTTCCGGGCCGGGAACGTCCTGGAACGGAGCATCGGCTCGATGCTGGACGGCGCCCACCGCCTGCGCTACGTGCGCGAGTTCCTCACTGGCCTGGACGTGTGTGAGGCCACCTGCGACTTCTTCGGCTTCTGCCGAGGGGCTCAGGCGGGCAATCGCTACTTCGAGAACGGCCGCCTGGACACCACGGAGACGAACTACTGCCGCGTGTCCCGGCAGGCCCTGGTCACCGCCCTGTCCGATACCGTCCAAGAGGAGCAAGCCGCATGACCCTGCTCGAACTGCTCGCTGCGAGCAACACCGCCGTCGTCGCGGACCTCACCGGCCTCACCGTGACCGACCCCACCGCCGGGCCGTTCGACAATCGGCCCACCTGGGACAACTGGTCGAACAAGAACAAGGGCAAGTAACGCCACCCGGACCACTCCGGACCCGCACCAGTTGGTGCGGGTCCGGCCCGACCTTCGAGAGAACGGAGCCTCCCATGGACGGCATCACCTTCGGCCGTGTCACCGTGACCCTGCCCCACCTGAACGAGCCCGGCCTGTACCTGTCCAACGTCACCACCCTGGACTCCGCCCGGGGCATCGTCCAGGACTTCCAGTACGGTGACGCCGACCTGCGGGTTCTGGATCTCGCCGAGACCCGCCTCATCACCGGCCGCATCTCCAACGTGCGGGCCGACCGCGTGCAGCTCGACCAAGTCCGCCTCGACTCGGTCGAGTTCGACACCTGCGACCTCGCCGCGGCCCGCATCACCGACAGCAAGCTCTCCCGCGTCGTCTTCCGCAACTGCAAGATCATGGGCGCCGGGCTCAACGGCGTGACCCTGGACAACGTCCTCTTCGACAACTGCAAGCTCGACTACACGACCTTCGAGCAGATCCGCGCCGCAGGCGCGGTCGTCTTCTCCAAGTGCGGGCTCACCGAGGCGTCGTTCACCAGCTGCGACCTCGGCGGCGCGGTCCTCGACACCTGCAACCTGCGGCTGGCCGAGTTCGGCCGGGGCAAGTACCAAGGCCTTGACCTGCGACGAAACGACCTGACCGCGCTGAGAGGCGTCGCCAACCTCGGCAAGGTCCTCATCGACCGCACCCAGCAGGCCGAACTCGCCGAAGCCCTGATCGCCGAGCTGGACGTGACCTTCGCCGAAACCCTCGACGACCGGTGAACCACGCCCGGGAGGAACCCGAGTGACTCTCGCGATCGCCCACACCGACCCCGCCGCCCTCATCGCCAGGTGTGACAGCGCCGGCGCCCGCACCGCTCGCGGCAAGCCCGAGTACAAAAACGGGGCCGTCCTCCCGGTCGGCCCCTGGCAACCCCTCACTGCCGCGCTGGCCGCTGAACTCCGCCCGACCGAGCAGAGCGACAGCACGCTGGTGGAACTGGTGAAGCTGCCCGACGGCCCGCCGCCGGCCACCCTTGCCACCCTCGCCAACCGACTCGGCGACCCCGACGCCGTCCACCTCGGCCAAGCAACGAGCCCGGCCAAGGCCCTCACCACCACCCCGAATCACCAGGACGGCCGCCGTATCGGCCTGCACATCGACAACTGGGACAGGCTCCACTACCAGGCCAAGAACACCGGTCGCCGACGCCTGTGCTTCAACCTCGGCCCGGGAACCCGCTACCTCCTGCTCGGCAGCCTCGACATCCGCGCCGTCTGCCGCGCTCTCCACACCGACCCCGAGGACCGCTTCCCGCACACCGACGACCTGCGGGCCTACACCGCTCTCGGGCTGCCCCTGCGTGTCTTCCGGCTGCGACTCGACCCCGGCGAGGGCTACATCGCCCCTACCGAACTACTGCCCCACGACGGCTCCACCGAGGGCCAGCCCCAACCCTCCACCGCCACGTTCTGGCTCGGCCACTGGCCGCGCGGCGTCCTGGCCTCGCTGATCTGACACCGGCCCGTACGAGCTCTTCCACTGCCCGTGATGGCGGCAGCGCCGCGCCCGACCCCCATTCACGTAGGAGACTTCCATGGCTGCTGCGCCGCCACAAAGCCCCCGCCCGATCACGCCTCGGCTGCCGACCGACCCGACCTTCGACCAGGAGCTGTGCGCACTCGTACTCGACACCGCACCCCGCCTGTTCGCCGTCGTCCAGGTCTGGGGCGAGGGCCTCCCGGACGTCGACGGGTGGGTCGCGGCCTGGGGGGTCGCCGACCACAGCGGGCGAACACACGTGATCAGCATCGACGGAGAGGCGCGATTGACCCTCGCGTCTCCCAACCGGGCCTTGCGCCATTTCGCCGGGCGACCGGGGATCACTGCACGGCTGGTCTGGCTCGCGCAGCCGAGCGCAGCCGCAGTGGAGCAGGCCGAAGCTGCCTGACCTCGGCCAGCCGACACGAGCGGGCTGGTAGCTGCGCCAGGGTGCCGGCCCGGCCGCCCAGAAACCTGCGCAGCTATCGCCGTGGCTCGCGAGCCCTTCCACGCCTGGCACTTCTTGCGGTGCTCCCTTGGCCCGCCAAGGGAGAACCGCCGTCAACGCGTCAGTGCACTGGTCTCACGTTGAATGTCACAAACAACTCACGCTGCGTCAAATGCCGTGGTAAGTTCCGTAATTCAACCGAAAATAGGTGACCCCGGCAGCGCGCCAACGCTCCGGGGTCCGGCACCAGGAGCCAACACTCCCCATGCGTGTCCATCGTAGCGCCCACGTGCGCAACTTCACCGTGCTACCCAACGCCGTGCTCCAGTACCGGCGGTTGAGCTACACCGCCCGAGGCCTCCTCGCCGACCTCCTCTCCCGCCCCGACGACTGGCGCGAGGACGGGCGGCACATGGCCGACAGCAGCCCGCAGGGGCGTGGCGCCGTCCGCAAGGCGTTGAAGGAGCTGACCGAGGCCGGGTACTACCGGGTCGAGAAGATCCGGATGCCCGACGGCACGATCATCACCGAAACCCACGTCTACGACACCCCGCACCTCACAGCGCCGCCGGGTACCACCCGTCCGGCGCCCGGTGAAGCGGCAACCGGCCCTGCTGGCAGCCCTGTTGTAAAGGAACGGCAGCAAGAACCCTCCCTCCCCCCGAGCCCGGCAGACGAAAGCAACCGGGGAGGAGAGGAGGAACCACCCGAGATCCGCGAAGCGGTCGCCACGCTGTTCCGGGTGATCCGCCCCGAGCCCCGGCTGCGCCTGGGCGAGGCCGAAGCCGCCGCACTCGCGCCCCTCGTCGCCCAGTGGCTGCAACGCGGCGCGACCCACGCCGACCTCGCCCAGGCCCTGCTGCCGGGCCTGCCCACCCCGATGCACTCGGCGACCGCCGTGCTCCGCTACCGCCTGGAGCACAAGATGCCGCCCGCACGGCCCGTTGCACAGCCACCGGCCCGGTACGCCGAGTGCGCCAAGTGCCACGACCCCGTGCCCCGACCGGGCATCTGCCGCCCGTGCGCCGGCCTGGCCACCCGAACCTCCACGGCCCGCGAGGGCGCGGACGTGGCCGCCGCAGGTGCCGCCCGAGTCCGAACCGCCCTGCGCTCCGCAATGACCGGCAGTCGACCTGCACAGATCGCAGCCTGAGACAGGCTCCCACCAGTCCGAAGGGGCACCGCAGGGACAGGGCCCTCTCGCTTCCGACAGGTGCTTCGCCCTGCTCCACCAGCGCCACGCGCCGCCTGGCCAGGTGGCGCGTGGCGAGGGCCGGGGCGGGCACCCGCCGATAGGCGGGTGGGGGGTGGATGGCGGGGAACGGCGGTAGAACTCCCCGACGAAGCAGGTCACGCGCGGGTGTTCACCCAACGACGGGCGAAATGGCGCCCGGGCTCTAACGGGCCCGGGCGACCAGGCTCCACAGGCGGGACGGGGCGGGCAGGCCGAGTTCGGTGCGCAGCCGGCGTTCGTAGCGGGCGACGTCCTGGAGGGCGTCGCCGGGGTTGCCCTCGGCGAGGTGGGCGCGGATGAGGCACGCCTGGCTGCTCTCGCGCAGCGGGTCGGCGCGGACGGCGGCGCCTGCCGCGGCCACGGCCTCCGGGAACCGGTCGGAACCGACGAACGCGCGGGCCAGGGCCTCCAGGGCGTGCACCCGCAGGCGCCGCCAGTTGTCGGCCTCCAGCAGCGCCCAGTCCTCGTACCAGCCCGGCAGCAGGTCCGCCGAGAGGTCCTCCACCGCGGCCAGCCCGAAGGCGTCCCGGCCCGGCACCGTACCGGGGGCCAGGATCCGGCGGGCCAGCGACCGGGCGTCGCGCAGGTCCACGACGACGCCGTCGGCCGGTCTCAGCTCGGCCGGGCCGATCTCCAGCGCCGCACGGCCCGCCGCCGGCAGGCGGGACAGCGCCGAGCGCAGGCTGGCCAGCGCGCAGCGCTCCGTGGCGTCCGGCCACAGCGTCCCGGCGACCAGCCCGCGCGGCACGTTCCCGTTGCAGCACAGCGCGACGAACGCGAGTAATCGCTCCGCCCCCGCAGACACGGCCACCGGCGCGCCGCCCGCCGAAAGGGCGAAGCCGCCGAGCAGGCCCAGTCGAACGCCCGCGCCACTGCCCTGCGGGCGCCGATCGCCGCAGGCCATCGAACCACCCACTCTTCGCGTACGGACGAGCCTCTTCTCCATGCTGCTCCGCACGCCGCACGCTGTCGACCCCAGCAGACTTCAGCCGACCTCAACAGACCTCAACCGACCTCAGTCGAAGTTGACGCAGTACCCGACCGGGATCGACGCCGTGACCCGGCCGGACGTCAGGTCGATCGCCCGCGCGGTGGCGTTCTTCGTCCCGCAGTTGAACGGGTTGCCGGTGACGTCGCCGAAGCTGCCGCCCGCGAACCCGGCGTTCCGCACCGCCGTCACGGTCTGCGACCACTCCACGGTGCCGGTCGAGTTCAGGATGATCTGCAGCCGCACCCGGCCGTCGACGTTGAAGTGGTCACCGCTGAGCTCCAGTCGGCCGTTCGTGTCGTCGGCCCAGATCCGCACCGCCAGCCGCCGGTCGTCGGCCTGGGCATTGTCGGACTTCGCCTGCGCCCGGGTCTCCGGCGTCACGCACACGGTGTCGCCGACCCAGCCCTCGCGCCAGACGAAGCCCTGGACGCAGAAGCCGTCCGCCTGGGTCCGGAAGGGCACCTGGCTGTTGTCGAACGCCGCCTGGGAGCGGACGTCCGGGGTCACGCAGACGTGGTCCCCCGGCCGGGCGTCCCGCCAGACGAAGCCCTGGCGGCAGGTGTCCGGGCCGAAGTCCTGGGCGTGTGCCGGGAACGCGCCCAGCGCGCCGCCGCCGAGCGCCAGGACCGCGGCCACGGCCGTGCTCGCCCCGGCCCGCAGGATCCGTCGAGTGCTCATCGTCAGCACCTCCTCGAAGAACCTGCGCCCAGCCTGCACCGCCCCCCGTCACACCACCGTGACGCCCGGGCAGTGCATGGCGCCAATCCGATCACCGGCTCCATGGGTGGTCACCCATGGAGCCGGTGGCCAGACAGTGAGCGCGATGTCCAGGTATGCCTGCACCGGCTCGAACAGCCCGTACGGCACGTACTCGGGGATCTCGGCGAGCGCCACCCACGCGATGGCGTCCAGCTCGTCCGTATCCACCACCTCAGCGGTACCGCCGAAGCCGTCGCAGGCGGTGTACGACATCAGCCGACCAGTCTTCGGATGCAGCCTCTGGCCCAGGAAACCGACGGCGGCCACACCCAGTCCGGTCTCCTCCGCAGTCTCGCGAACCGCCGCCCCCTCGGGCGACTCACCAGCCTCGATCTCACCGGCCGGGAACTGCCACGACAGCTGGCCCTCACCGACCCGCCGCCTCACCATCAGGACGCGGCCTCCGTGGACCACGACCGCGGCGGCAATTCCCGAGCGTTCCTCCGCACTCTGCTGCGTCACGTCTGCACCTCCAGGACGGCCGGGACGGGTGGGGAATCGTATCGACGTCGATGAAGCGGGCCACCAAGTTTCGAGGAACCCACATCACGTCGATGTCCTCGACAGCGTCATTGTTGGCTGCCGCACGAACATTCCGAACGAGAGGTTCACCCAGCGGACAGTTGACGAAAAGCTCGTCCGCCAGCGCTGTGGACGGTCACGCGCGGTGCACGCGGCAACATCGGCGTGGAGTGGCTCAGCGGATCGAGCGGATCACCGCACTCAGCCAGCGTCAGCTCACCTTGAGGCGATCCATGAGGTCGTCGACGCCGTCGACCTGGCGGTAGGACTGGAACACCGGGGCGAGTTCGCGTACCAGGGTGACGCACCGTTCGGCACCGATCCGGGTGGCGAGGTCGAGGGACTGGTTCGTGACGGCGAGGGCCTGTTCGACCTCGCGTGCCTGTAGGAGGCTGCGGGCCTCGTATGCCAGGAAGATCCCGCGGGTCTTGTCGCGGGAGCGTGGCAAGAGACTCATGCCCTCGTCGATGCGGGCGTGCGCTTCGCCGGGACGGCGGAGGTCGAGCATGCACTGGCCGGAGTCGACGGCCAGGTCTGCCGCGCTCATCCACCGGCACCAGCCTGGGGCCTGGTCGGGGCTGTCGGTCAGCAAGGCCGCCTCGGCGGCGGTGAGGTCGCGGTGACAGTCGGAGGCAGCACCAAGGGCGGCGTGTGCGCGGGCCCGGCGGAGGTAGAGCAGGGACCGGGCGGTGGGGTGCTGGGTGTGGATGAGCGCCTGGCTGAGCGGTTCGACGGCGGCATCGGGCTGGGTGAGCCAGATCGACTGGTAGGCGAAGTCGGAGAGGATGCCGGCGCCGAGGTCGCGGTCGCGGGCGGCGTGCGCGTTGGTGAGCGCCGCGTTCCAGAGCTTGCCCGCCGCGAAGTGATGCCCCTGGTCGAAGCGGTGCCAACCGCAGGTGCTGGCCAGGGAGGCGGCCAGCAGGTGAAGCCGCCGGCCGACGGGTTCGGTGTAGCGACCGTGTTCCAGCAGGTCGATCACGGTGTCGAGCTGAGCATCGATCAGCTTGGATGTGCGCTGGCGCTGTTCGGTGGGCAGGGCGGTCAACATGGCACTGGTGCCTTCCAGCCAGTCGACCAGTTCGGCGTCGACGCGATTGCCGTTCAGAGCAGTGGTGAGTCGGTCGGGTTCGAGGGCGGCCCACTGGGCCGAGAGCCCGGCCAGCGCAAGCGCACTGAAGGTCATGAAGGTGCGGCGGCGATGGTCCATGGCGGCTCTCTGTGCGTCTCGAAGTGCGTGAACGGTGGATGCCGCCCCGAGCGGCACCGGTTGTTCCTGGCCGGGCAGCCAGTGGGGCCACTCGAAGGCTTCCAGGTCGGTGATCGGGACGTCGAAGGCTTCAGCGATCAGGAGCTGGGATTCGACGCTGGGCGTCTTGCGCCAGTTCTCCCACTTGCTGACGGCGGCCTTGTCGGTGCCGGAGCGAAGGCCTTCGGGCCTGCTCCTGGCGGCGTGGTGGATGCGGGCCGCGAGGTCGGTCTGGGACCAGCCGCGAAGCGCGCGGGCGTACGCGAGGGGGTGCCGGATCTGGTCGTCCACGACGCCAATTCCATCATCGACGGTGACCGTGAGCCTACTGCGAGCGATACCCGGACCACCCCGGGACTACAGACAAAGCCTGGTTGGTGACCGTGAGTTGGGCTCTACTCGTCGTGCACCGAAGAAGTTCCTTCGCGAAGCGGAAGGAGTCCGCACATGAAACGACGTGCTGCGGTCATCGGCCTTGGCCACCAGGCGCTGGAAGACCACCTGCCCGGCCTGCTCGGCTCCAGCAGGGCCGAACTCGTCGCCATCTGCGACAGCAACCCCAACACCCTGCGGCGGCGGCAGGAACAGCTTCAAGTCCCCGGATTCACTCGCACCGGTGAGCTGTTGGACACCGTGGCCCCAGACTTCGTGGTCGTCGCCGTCCCGCACCACGCCGGCCGGGAGATTGTCCAGGAGTGTGCCGCCCGGGGCGTCCATGTCCTCAAGGAGAAGCCGTTCGCCACCAGCGTGCAGGAGGCCCGGGAGCTCGCCCAGGTCTGCCAGGCCGGTCAGGTCGAGCTGATGGTCACCCTCCAGCGGCGGTTCAACCCGATCCACGCGAGCGTCGCCGGGCTGCTGGACCAGATCGGCACCCCGTTCCTGATCGACGGCCAGTACACATTCCACACCGACGGCCCCGGTGCCGGGTGGCGCGGGGACATCCGGCAGGCTGGCGGCGGCTGCATCATCGACATGGGATACCACCTCATTGACCTGCTGCTGTGGTACTTCGGCATGCCCAGCCGGGTCATCGCCGAGTTCTCCACCGCCGCCGTTCCCGGAGGCGGATACGACGCCGAAGACACCGCCGTCATCCAGCTCGGCTACGACGCCGGCCTGTACGGCTCGGTGCTGCTGTCTCGGTGGGTGGCTCCGAAGACCGAGCGGCTACACGTGGTCGGCACCCGTGGCTCGGTGCTGCTGACCAAGGGGCAGGTCCAGCGGCTCGACCTCACCAGCGCGATTGTGGAGGAGCTGACCCGCCCGCACGCCTCCGCCTCCGCCGCAACCACACAGATCGACTACTTCTGCCGGGTCCTCGATGGCGAGAGGCCGAACATCTCCGGCCCGGACCAGCACCTCGCGCACGCCGAACCGCCCTGCGCTCCGCAATGACCGGCACTCGGCCTGCACAAATCGCAGCCTGAGACAGGTTCCATCAGCGCCGCCTGGCCCGGCGGCGCGCGGCGAGGGCCAGGGCGGGCACCCGCCGGCAGGCGGGTGGGGGGTGGATGGTGGGGAACGGCGGTAGAACCACTCAACTAAGCAGACCACGCGCGGGTGTTCACCCGGTGGCGGAGACGCCGCTGCCCGGGACTCCACGAAGGAGTCCCGGGCAGCGGTTGACGATCGACGATCGACGAGCGACCTCAGACGTTGAAGCCGAGCGCCCGCAGCTGGTCGCGGCCGTCGTCGGTGATCTTGTCCGGGCCCCACGGCGGCATCCAGACCCAGTTGATCCGCAGGTCCTGGACCAGGCCGTCGGTGGCGGTCTTGGCCTGGTCCTCGATGACGTCGGTCAGCGGGCAGGCCGCCGAGGTGAGCGTCATGTCGATGGTGGCCACGTCGGACTCGTCGATGTGGATGCCGTAGATGAGGCCCAGGTTGACGACGTCGATGCCCAGTTCGGGGTCGACGACGTCCATCAGGGCCTCGGTCAGGTCCTCGACCGAGACGGTCCCGGCGGTGGTGCCGACGATGACGACACCGTTCGGCTGCTCCTCCGCGGCGGTGTCCGCAGCGGAGGCCGTGGCATCGGCGGTGGCGGCGGCGGTGGTGCTCTCGTCACTCATGGTCTTGTCCTCCCTCTGCAGGTTCAGTCGTTCACAACGGGGTGCTTGGCGAGCGCCTGGGCGGTGGCGTCCTTCCAGGCCATCCAGCTGAGCAGCGCGCACTTGACCCGGGCCGGGTACTTGGAGACGCCGGCGAACGCGACCGCGTCCTCCAGCACCTCCTCGTCGCCCTCGCCCTGGCCCTTGCTCTGCATCAGCTCCAGGAAGGCCTCCTGGACGGCCTGGGCCTCGCCGACGGTCTTGCCGACGACCAGCTCGTTCAGCACCGAGGCGCTGGCCTGGCTGATCGAGCAGCCCTGGGACTCGTACGAGACGTCGGCGACGGTCGCGCCGTCGAGCTTCACCCGCAGGGTGATCTCGTCGCCGCACGTCGGGTTGACGTGGTGCACCTCGGCGTCGCCGTCCCGCAGCCCCTTGCCCTTCGGGTTGCGGTAGTGGTCCAGGATGATGTCCTGGTACATCGAGTCGAGCTTCATGATCGTCCTGCCCTGTCCCGTCAGCCGAAGAAGTTCCGGACGTGGTGCAGGCCGTCGATCAGTGCGTCGACCTCGCCCGGCGTCGAGTACAGGTAGAACGACGCCCGCGTGGTCGCCGGAATTCCGTACCGGAGGCAGACCGGACGCGCGCAGTGGTGTCCGACGCGCACGGCGATGCCCTGCTCGTCCAGCACCTGGCCCACGTCGTGCGGGTGGATGTCGCCGAGGGTGAAGGAGATCGCGGCGCCGCGGTCCACGGCCGTGCGCGGACCGATGATCCGCAGGTCGGGGACCTCCAGCAGGCGCTCCACCGCGTACTCGGTGATCGCGTGCTCGTGCGCGGCGATCTTGTCCATGCCGATGGCCGACAGGTAGTCGATGGCCGCGCCGAGCCCGACCGCCTGGGCGATCGGCGGGGTGCCGGCCTCGAACTTGTGCGGCGCCGGGGCGTAGGTGGACGAGCCCATGGTGACGGTCTCGATCATCTCGCCGCCGCCGAGGAACGGCGGGAGGTCCTCCAGCAGCTCCTGGCGGCCCCAGAGCACGCCGATGCCGGTCGGGCCGAGCATCTTGTGGCCGGTGAAGGCGACGAAGTCGGCCTCCAGCGCCTGGACGTCGAGCACCATGTGCGGCGCGGCCTGCGAGGCGTCGATGACGACCAGCGCGCCGACCGACTGGGCCTTGCGGACGATCGTCTCGACCGGGTTGACGGTGCCGAGCAGGTTGGAGACCAGGGTGAAGGAGACCACCTTGGTCTTCTCGGTGATCAGCTCGTCGATGTCGGACAGGTCGAGCCGGCCCTCGTCGGTGAGCCCGAACCACTTGAGCTTCGCACCGGTGCGCTGCGAGAGCAGCTGCCACGGGACGATGTTGGAGTGGTGCTCCATCTCCGTGATCACGATCTCGGAGTCGGCGTCGACCTTGTACGGCTCGTCGGCCCAACCGAGCATGTTGGCAACGAGGTTGAGCGACTCGGAGGCGTTCTTGGTGAAGATCACCTCGTTGCGGCTCGGCGCGTTGACGAAGGCCGCGACCTTGTCGCGGGCGCCCTCGTACAGCGCCGTGGCCTCCTCGGCGAGCACGTGCACGCCGCGGTGGACGTTGGCGTTGTGCCGCTCGTAGTAGCCGTTCAGCGCCTCCAGCACCTGGCGCGGCTTCTGCGAGGTCGCCGCGTTGTCCAGGTAGACCAGCGGCTTGTCCTCGTGGAGCAGACGCTGCAGGACCGGGAAGTCCTTGCGGATCGCGTCGGTGTCCAGCAGTCCCGTAAAAGCGTGGGTCACTCGGAAGCGCCCCCCTTCACATACGCCTCGTAGCCCTCGTTCTCCAGCTTGTCGGCCAGCTCGGCGCCGCCGGACTCGACGATGCGGCCGCCCGCGAAGACGTGGACGTGGTCGGGCTTGATGTACCGCAGGATGCGGGTGTAGTGGGTCACCAGCAGGGTGCCGACCTCGCCGGTGGAGCGGACCCGGTTGATGCCCTCGGAGACGATGCGCAGCGCGTCGACGTCCAGGCCGGAGTCGGTCTCGTCGAGGATCGCGATCTTCGGCTTGAGGAGCTCCAGCTGGAGGATCTCGTGGCGCTTCTTCTCACCGCCGGAGAAGCCCTCGTTGACGTTGCGCTCGGCGAACGCCGGGTCCATCTGCAGGGCGGCCATCGCCTCCTTGACCTCCTTGACCCACAGCCGCAGCTTGGGGGCCTCGCCGCGGACGGCGGTGGCGGCGGTGCGCAGGAAGTTGGAGACCGAGACGCCGGGGACCTCGACCGGGTACTGCATGGCCAGGAAGACGCCGGCCTTGGCGCGCTCGTCGACGGACATCTCCAGGACGTCCTCGCCGTCCAGCAGCACGGTGCCGCCGGTGACGGTGTACTTCGGGTGGCCGGCCAGCGAGTAGGCCAGGGTGGACTTGCCGGAGCCGTTCGGACCCATGATGGCGTGGGTCTCGCCCTGCTTCACGGTCAGGTCGACGCCCTTCAGGATCTCGCGCGGGCCGTTCTCGGCGTCGACGGAGACGTGCAGGTCGCGGATTTCAAGGGTTGCCATGTGTACTCAGGACTCCTGGTTGACGGAGACGAGCACATCGTCCCCTTCGATCTTTACGGGGTAGACAGCGACCGGCTTGGTGGCGGGCAGGCCGGAGGGCTTGCCGGTGCGCAGGTCGAAGCTGGAGCCGTGCAGCCAGCACTCGATCATGCAGTTCTCGACCTCGCCCTCCGAGAGCGAGACGTTCGCGTGCGAGCAGGTGTCGTTGATCGCGAACACCCCCTCGTCGGTGCGGACGACCGAGACCGGCACGCCGTTGAGGTCCACGCGCTTGGGCACGTCCTCCTGGAGGTCGCTCAGCGCGCAGGCACGCAGGAAGCTCATCGGGATCAGACCGCCGCTTCCAGCTCTGCGTCGATCTTCACCAGGAGCTGCTCCTGGACCTCGGCGACCCCGATCTGCTGGAGCAGCTCGGCGAAGAAGCCGCGGACCACCAGACGGCGGGCCTCGTCGGCCGGGATGCCGCGGGCCATCAGGTAGAACAGCTGCTCGTCGTCGAAGCGGCCGGTCGCCGAGGCGTGGCCGGCGCCGACGATCTCGCCGGTCTCGATCTCCAGGTTCGGGATCGAGTCGACCCGGGCGCCGTCGGTGAGCACCAGGTTCCGGTTGAGCTCGTAGGTGTCGGTGCCGAGCGCGGCGGCGCGGATCAGCACGTCGCCGACCCAGACCGCGTGGGCGTCCTGGCCCTGCAGCGCGCCCTTGTACGCCACGTTCGACCGGCAGTGCGGCGTGTCGTGGTCGATGACCAGGCGGTGCTCCAGGTGCTGGCCGGCGTCGGCGAAGTACAGGCCGAACAGCTCGGCCTCGCCGCCGGGGGCCGCGTAGTTGACCCGCGGGTGGAGGCGCACCAGGTCGCCGCCGAAGGTGACGACCACGGACTTGAACGAGGCGTCCCGGCCGACCAGCGCGCTCTGCTGGGCGACGTGGACGGCGTCCCGGTCCCAGTCCTGGACGGAGACGAAGGTGAGCTTGGCACCGTCGCCGACCAGCAGCTCGACGTTGGCGGCCCGGGTGCCGGTGCCCTCGTGGTTGAGCACCACGACGGCCTCGGCGAACGGCTTGACGTCGATCACCACGTGGGCGAAGCGGACCCCGCCCTCGGCGCGCACGTCGATCCTGACCGGCTCGGTCAGCACCGCGTCCTTGGGGACGGTGACCACCAGGGCCTGCTCGAACGCGCTGAACGCCTGCGCGGCGACCCGGTCGACCGGCGTGCCGGCCTTGCCCAGCCGGGCGTCGTCGCGGCCGACGGTCTCGGCGGTGACGCCGTCCGGCAGCGCGAACTCGACCTTGTCCGCGCCCCGCTCACCGGCGGCGGCGGTGCCGTCGTGCAGGCCGGCGAGGCGGTGCAGCGGGGTGAACCGCCAGTCCTCCTCGCGGCCGGTGGGCACCGGGAAGTCGTTCACGTCGAAGGACGGCTTGACCGCGACGCGCGCGTCGATCGGCTGGTGGACGCTGGTCCGGCCGGTGCCGGGGCCGGCGAGCTGCTCGCCCGCGCCGGCGGTACCGACCTCGATCGAACCGGCGGTGGTGGAGCCGGTGGTGTTCTGAACGTCAGCCATGGCTGTTCGTAGTGCTCTCTTCCTCAGGAAATCCGGATGGATGGCGGCGGTTCGGCCGGTCGTCAGCCGACCGCGCCCTCCATCTGCAGCTCGATCAGCCGGTTGAGCTCCAGCGCGTACTCCATCGGCAGCTCGCGCGCGATCGGCTCGACGAAGCCGCGGACGATCATCGCCATCGCCTCGAACTCGGTCATGCCCCGGCTCATCAGGTAGAACAGCTGGTCCTCGCTGACCTTGGAGACGGTCGCCTCGTGGCCCATGGACACGTCGTCCTCGCGGACGTCCACGTACGGGTAGGTGTCCGAGCGGGAGATGGTGTCGACCAGCAGCGCGTCGCACAGCACGTTGGACTTGGCGCCCTTGGAGCCCTCACCGATCTCGATCAGACCGCGGTAGGAGGTCCGGCCGCCGCCGCGCGCCACCGACTTGGAGACGATGTTGGAGGAGGTGTTCGGCGCCATGTGCACCATCTTGGCGCCGGCGTCCTGGTGCTGGCCCTCGCCCGCGAAGGCGATCGACAGGGTCTCGCCCTTGGCGTGCTCGCCCATCAGGTAGACGGCCGGGTACTTCATGGTGACCTTGGAGCCGATGTTGCCGTCGACCCACTCCATGGTCGCGCCCTCGTACGCCACGGCGCGCTTGGTGACCAGGTTGTAGACGTTGTTCGACCAGTTCTGGATGGTCGTGTAGCGGCAGCGGCCGCCCTTCTTGACGATGATCTCGACGACCGCCGAGTGCAGCGAGTCGGAGGAGTAGATCGGCGCGGTGCAGCCCTCGACGTAGTGGACGTAGGCGTCCTCGTCGACGATGATCAGCGTCCGCTCGAACTGGCCCATGTTCTCGGTGTTGATCCGGAAGTAGGCCTGGAGCGGGATGTCCACGTGCACGCCCTTCGGCACGTAGATGAACGAGCCGCCGGACCACACCGCCGTGTTCAGCGCGGCGAACTTGTTGTCGCCGGCCGGGATGACGGTGCCGAAGTACTCCTTGAAGATCTCCGGGTGCTCGCGCAGCGCGGTGTCGGTGTCCAGGAAGAGGACGCCCTGCTCCTCCAGGTCCTCGCGGATCTGGTGGTAGACGACCTCGGACTCGTACTGGGCGGCGACACCGGCGACCAGGCGCTGCTTCTCCGCCTCCGGGATGCCCAGCCGGTCGTAGGTGGCCTTGATGTCCGCGGGCAGGTCCTCCCAGGACTCGGCCTGCTTCTCGGTGGAGCGCACGAAGTACTTGATGTTGTCGAAGTCGATGCCGGTGAGGTCGGAGCCCCAGGTCGGCATGGGCTTCTTGCCGAACAGCTTGAGGCCCTTGAGCCGCAGGTTCAGCATCCACTCGGACTCGTTCTTCTTCGCCGAGATGTCGCGGACGACCTCCTCGCTGAGCCCGCGCTTGGCCGCGGCGCCGGCGGCGTCCGGGTCGGCCCAGCCGTACTCGTAATTGCCGAGGCCTTCGAGCTCGGGGTGCGAAACGGTGTCAGTCATGCGAGCTTCCTAACGCGCGGACGCTGAATCTTCGGTGGACGCGGAGTTTTCATGTGCTGGCAGTCGGCACTGCATCGGAACCGCGGCCCGCCGGGGGCTGGGCAGGCGACGATGCGGCACCGGGTGCCGGCACATAGGTGGTGCAGACCCCGTCGCCGTGGGCGATGGTGGCCAGCCGTTGCACATGGGTGCCCAGGAGCTGGGAGAAGACCTCGGTCTCCGCCTCGCAGAGCTGCGGGAACTGCTCGGCGATGTGCGCGACCGGGCAGTGGTGCTGGCAGAGCTGGGCGCCCGCCGGGGCCTTGGCCACGGCCGACGGGACACGCCGCACCGTGGCAGCGTACCCGTCCGCGCTCAGCGCCTGGGCGAGGGCCTCCGGACGCTCCTGCGCCTCGGCCCCCAGCAGTGTCTCCCGGTACTTCTCGCCCTGCTTGCCGAACCGGGCGCGGGCGAAGGCGGCGACCGCCTCCTCGCCCGCCTTGCCGCCGCCCACCGCGTCGGAGATCCAGCGCAGCGCGTCGGCGGCGAGCTGGTCGTACGCCTGGTAGAAGGCGTCCCGGCCGGCGTCGGTGAGGGCGAAGACCTTGGCCGGGCGGCCCCGGCCCCGGCTGCCGTAGACCCGCTGTTCGCGGGACTCGACCAGACGGGCGGCGGCCAGGCCGTCCAGGTGGCGGCGGACGGCGGCGGCGGTGAGGCCGAGCCGGGTCGCCAGGTCGGCGGCGGAGGAGGGGCCGTGGTCCAGGATCGACCGGGCGACCCGGTCCCTGGTGGCCCGGTGGCCCTCCAGCAGCACCTCGGCGGCCGTCACGGGCACGTCGCAGCCGGGGGCCGACTCGGCCTCCTGCTGCGGGGTGTGCTCGCGCATGTTTTTCACAACACCAGTGTTGCGTAATTACTTCCGGCAGGACAAGCCGTGATGCAGGCCTCACTCGTGTCATCTGTCACGCAGGTAAGCCTTACCTGACCTGCATCGATGATCACCAAGGCCGGTCTCCGGACCGGGCGTTCGGCCCGGGTGTTCGGTCCTCTTAGACTCGCCGGTATGCATTCCGAACCCGCGGTCCAGGTCTCCGGGCTGGTCAAACGCTACGGCGACAAGGTCGCGGTGGACGGCCTCGACCTGACCATCGCGACCGGCGCGATCACCGCCGTCCTCGGCCCCAACGGCGCCGGGAAGACCACCACCATCGAGACCTGCGAGGGCTACCGCCGCCCCGACGCCGGCACCGTCCGCGTCCTCGGCCTCGACCCGGTCGCCCAGAGCGCCGCCCTGCGGCCCCGGATCGGCGTCATGCTCCAGTCCGGGGGCGTGTACGCGGGCGCGCGCGCCGTCGAAATGCTCCGGCACACCGCCAAGCTGCACGCCCACCCGCTGGACGTGGACGCCCTGGTCGAGCGCCTCGGCCTCGGCTCCTGCGGCCGCACCACCTACCGCCGGCTCTCCGGCGGCCAGCAGCAGCGGCTCGCCCTCGCGATGGCCGTGGTCGGCCGCCCCGAACTGGTCTTCCTGGACGAGCCCACCGCCGGCCTCGACCCCCAGGCCCGCCGCGCCACCTGGGACCTGGTCCGCGACCTGCGCCGGGACGGCGTCACCGTGGTCGTCACCACCCACCACATGGACGAGGCCGAACAGCTCGCCGACCGCGTCGCCGTCGTCGACCGCGGCAAGGTCATCGCCGACGGCACCGTGACCGAGCTGTGCCGCGGCGGCGCCGAGGACGCCCTGCGCTTCGACGGCCCGCCCGGCCTCGACCTCGGCCCGCTGCTCAAGGAGCTGCCCGCCGGCGCCACCGCCACCGAGACCGCCCCCGGCAGCTACCGCGTCGAGGCACCCCTCGACCCCAGCCGGCTGCTGGCCACCGTCACCGGCTGGTGCGCGGCCTCCGGCATCCTGCCCGAGCGGCTGGCCGTACAGCGCCGCAGCCTCGAAGACGTCTTCCTCGACCTGACCGGACGGGAGCTCCGCTCGTGACCACCACGACCGACTACGCGCCGAAGCCCGGTGCCGCACCCGTCGGCCGGATGCTGCTCGCCCAGACCGCCTTCGAGACGAAGATGCTGCTGCGCAACGGTGAGCAGCTGCTGCTCACCGTGGTCATCCCGACCGTGCTGCTGGTGCTGTTCTCCGCCGTGGACGTCGTCACCGTGGAGGGCCCCGGCAAGCGGGTCGACTTCCTGGCGCCCGGCCTGCTCGCCCTGGCCGTGATGTCCACCGCCTTCACCGGGCAGGCCATCGCCACCGGCTTCGAGCGCCGCTACGGCGTGCTCAAGCGGCTCGGCGCCAGCCCGCTGCCGCGCTGGACGCTGCTGACCGCCAAGACCGGCTGCGTCCTGGTGACGGAGGTCCTCCAGGTCGCCCTGCTGTCGGTGATCGCCCTGGCCCTCGGCTGGTCCCCGCACGGCAACCCGTTGGCCGTCGCCGCCCTGCTGGTCCTCGGCACCGCCGCCTTCTCCGGGCTCGGCCTGCTGATGGCCGGCACCCTCAAGGCCGAGGCCACCCTGGCCGCCGCCAACCTGGTGTTCATCCTGCTGCTGCTGGCCGGCGGGGTGATCGTGCCGCTGAGCAAGTTCCCGGACGCCGTACGGTCGGTGCTGGAGCTGCTGCCGATCTCGGCGCTCTCGGACGGGCTGCGCTCGGTGCTCCAGCACGGCGCCGGGGTGCCCTGGTCGGACCTCGGGATCCTGGCCGGCTGGGCCGTCCTGGGGCTGGCCGCGGCCGCCCGGTTCTTCCGCTGGGAGTAGCCGCCCGGAGCAGCAGCCAGGAGTGGCCACCGGGAGTGGCCGCCTCCCCGTCAACGCCTGACGCCCCCGACCTGTCGAGGTCGGGGGCGTCAGGTGTTCTAGCCGGTCACCGGGGGTCAGCCCTGGGTGCCGCCGCGACGCTTGCGGGCGAGCAGCACGAGCGCGCCGCCGACCAGCAGCACGCCGCCGCCGGCCGCCGCGATCATCGGGGTGGCGTCATTGCCACCGGTCTGGGCCAGCGCCGGGGCGCTGGTGCTGGGCGCCGGGGCCGGGGCGGCCGGGGTCGTCCGGCTGGGGGTCGGGGTCGGGGTGGCCGACGGGGTCCCGCTCGGGGTGGGCGTCGTCGACGGGGTGCCGGTCGGCGTCTGCGTCGGGGTCGGCGTGGGGGTGGGCGTCTTGGTGGGGGTCGGGGTGGGCGTCGGGGTCGGGGTGTGGCACGGCGCGATGGTCTTGGTCTCGTCGATGTTCCACCCCTTCTCCGCCGGGGTCTCGGTGGTCTTGACCACCAGGTGGGCGACGATCGGGGCGTCGTGGTCCTTCACCGGGTACTTGCCGTGGAACTCCGCCGGGAACCCCTGGGCGTCCACGACCTTCTCGTCACCGATGGTGAGGCTGACGGTGTTCTTCACGTCGGCCTTGGGGCTGTAGTTGATCAGGTCGACCACGACCTTGTCGCAGGTCACCGACCAGGTCGGCACGTGCGCCGAGGCGTTGGTGGCCAGTGCCAGCGGCAGGAGAATTCCGGCCGCCGCCGTACCGGCGAGTGCCGCCGCGCCCATCCGAATGTGCCGCTGCTGTCGCGCCATTACCCTGTTCCCCTCCGAACGGTCGTACGCAGCAGGCGGGTTGAAGTGGTTCGCAGTGGCCCACTACGACATGTCCGGGGGACTCTACCGGCACTTCCGCACCTCGCCACACCCCGCCGTACGACCGGATTTCGTCTGTCCGTGCGTTCTTGGATGTGCTCGACCAGCCCATCACAGCCGCCACCTCGCAGAACGCGAATTCGGCACACTTGAATGAACTTGGTCACTTTCAGAACAACGGCGCCCCCGGTGATCAGGTTCAATCACCGGGGGCGCCCTGTCGACACGTCGACGAACGGTCGGAGCACTCAGGCCTTTCAGGCCCCTCAAGGCCCCTCGGACCCCTCAGGTCCCTCAGGCCCGCTTCGCGGCCTTGCGCCGGGCCGCGACCACGATCCCGCCACCGGCCGCCAGGACGACGGCGCCGCCGATGGCCAGCGGCAGAACCGGGCCGGAGCCGGTGTGCGCCAGGTTGCCGCCCCCGTTCGCGGACGCGGACGGGCTGGCCGAAGCACCGCCCGGCACGGCCGCCGAGGAGGAGGCGGACGGACTGGCCGAGCCGCTCGGGCTCGGCTTGCCGGTCACCGGGGTGCTCGGGGAGCCGGACGGGCCGGTCGAGGCGCTCGGCGTCACCGGAGTGGTCGGCGTGCCGGACGGCGTCACCGGCGGGGTGACCGGCGGCGTGGCCGGGGTGGTCGGCACGGTGGTGCCGGGCAGGCAGCCGGTGAAGGGGAAGTGGTGGGTCTCCGCGCCGGAGGTACCGGTCAGCGAGGCCGCGATCACCGAGCCGTTGATCGGCGCACCGCCGGACGGCGGCTGGCCGTTGACACCCGGGGTGTTCAGCGAGACGGCCGCGTTCGGCGCCAGCACGGAGCCGGCCCAGGCGGCGTCGCCCTTCTTGGTCACCTTGGTCGCGGTCGGGAAGTTCCAGAGCAGCTTGGAGCGGACGGCCCCGTTCGACGCGCTCTGCAGCTTGTCGTCCAGCACGAAGTCCGACTTTCCGGCGTCCCAGAGGAAGAAGCCACTGGTCCCGGCCGCGGCCATGTCGTACGAGCCGCCGGTCACGTTGATGACGGCCACCGCGCCGGCCGGGACCTTGACGTACACGCCCTTGGCGCCCTGGAGCTTCCCGGCGTCGACGGTGAAGCTGTTGTACGTGGCGTCGCCGCCGGTGAAGGTCAGCTTGCCGCCGTCGGCCTGGACGGTCGCCCCGGCGGTCTGCGGCACGGCGGCCAGCGCGGTGGAGGCGGCGCGCAGCTTGGCGAACTCGGCCTTGAAGTCGATCGGCGAGGCGCCCTGGGTGATCTTGCCCTGGTGGGCCTCGACCACGGCACCGTCGGCCTTGGAGCCGTAGACGCCGTTGCCCTTCATCACCTGGGTGTTGTGGCCGGTGATCCTGCCCGCGACGACCAGTGCGTTCTTGCCGGGCAGGGCGTCGACCTCGGCGGCGGTGAGCTCCTGGCCGACGGAGAAGCCGCCGGTGAAGTTCGCGTTGCCGCCGACGGCGACGGCGCCCTCGGCGTCGGGGGTGTGGGTGTCGTCGCCCTCGATGAACTCGCCGTAGAGGTTGGCGACCCCGAGGGAACGGCACTGCTCATCGGTGCCGGTGGTGCCGACGGCCTGGGCAGCTGGGGCGATCAGGCTCGCGAGTGCGAGCGAGCCGCCGACCGCGAGCGCGGCGGCGGAGGTGGATATGCGCATGTGCGGGTCTCCGCTTGTGCGGGAGGAGTGGGAGAGGCCCGAAAAAGGTATGGACCAATCCGCACTCTTTCGGCCAAACGGGTGAATGGTCAAGACCACTGACCGCCTTGTCCGAACAGTCCGGTTTGATCACCGGCGGCCGCACCCCGCGCCCCGCCCCAAGATCGCCCGTAAGGCCGCCTACGATGGAGCGCGTGCTGAACCCCTTCTCCCTGCTCGCCGAGCGCTGGCAGCCCTCCGCCGCGATGGTCCGGCGCGCCACGTTCGCCGCGCTGGTGATGAGCGTGGTGATCGTCGTCACCGGCGGCGCCGTCCGGCTCACCGCCTCCGGCCTCGGCTGTACGACGTGGCCCCGCTGCACCGCCGAGAGCCTGACGCCCACCGCGGAGATGGGCTTCCACGGCATCGTCGAGTTCACCAACCGGATGCTGACGTACGTGCTGAGCGCGGCCGTCGGCTGGGCGATCCTGGCGGCGCGCTGCCACCGGCCGTGGCGGCGCAGCATGACCAAGCTCGGCTGGGCCCAGTTCTGGATCGTGATGAGCAACGCCGTCCTCGGCGGCATCACGGTGCTGACGGGCCTCAACCCGTACACGGTGGCGCTGCACATGATCGCCGCGATGGCGCTCGTCTGGGTCGCCCTGCTGATGTGGGAGCGGTCAAAGGAAGGCGACGGCGCCCCCAAGCTCGCGGTCGCCCGCCCCATCCACCAGCTCTCCTACGTGCTGGTCACCGTGGTCGGCCTCCTGGTCGCGGCGGGCACCCTGGTCACCGGCGCGGGCCACCACCCGGGCACCCCGCAGGACAACAAGATCGTCCCCCGCATCCCGATCGACTACGACAGGCTGGCCCAGTTCCACGCCGACTTCGCGTTCGTCTCGGTCGGCCTCACCATCGCGATGATCTTCGTCTTCGCAGCCGTGAAGGCCCCGCCCGCAGCCAAGGCCCGCACCAGGGAACTGCTGATCGTCCTGCTCCTCCAGGGCGTCCTCGGCTTCATCCAGTACTTCACCGACGCGCCGGAACTCATGGTCGGCCTGCACATGTTGGGCGCCAGCCTCACGTGGATCGCCGCCCTCCGCATCCCCCTCGCCCTCCGCACCCGCGAGGTAGAGGAGAAGCTCACCGAACTCCCCACCCAGGCCCCCCAGGCCGCCGCAGTCTGAGCACCGTCGCGACGGCCCCCATCCGAGTTCGGATGGGGGCCGTCGCTGTGTCACAACAGCCGCCGTCCATCGTGCGTACGGATGCTCGGTGCCGAATCCTCTCGAAGCGCGTCCAGGACACGCACGGCATAGGCCTCTGCCATGCGCTCGGATACCTCGTCCGCCGTGAGCCAGCCGACTTCAATCGATTCATCCGAGAGCTGCACTTCTCCGCCCTCAGGCCGACAGCGAAAGACGAGCGCGACAACCCCTCGCCGCAGGTTCTTGTAGACCCCGGTCAGCCGCTCCACACCAGCATGGATCCCGGTCTCCTCGTAGACCTCCCGGCACACTCCGTCCTCGATGCCCTCATCCAACTCCAGCACGCCACCCGGCGGCTCCCACGCCCCGTTGTCAGCCCGCCGGATCGCCAACACCCGCCCGTCCTCCCGCACCACCACCCCCGCAACGGAAACAGAGTGGAGTGTCGTCATGTTCGCGCCGCCGGGCGGGTCAGTTCGAGGACCATCACGTCATGCCGGGCCGCGCCCTCCCAAGGGATCGCCGCCCCGACGCGCCTGTAGCCCCACGCTCGGTAGGACGCCTGGGCCGCAGTCGCCTCTGCTCGGGAGTTCAGCATCACCCGGGCATTGTCGATGCCCTCGATGAGGACGCGATGCATGCGGGTGGCGACACCCTGGCGGCGCCACCCGGGTCGAACCGCCAACTCGAAGAGCCCGAACGTGCGCTTTCCATCCTCACGCCGGAGATCCTCGGGCACGGGATCGATCAGGGTGTCCCACCAGCCAGTGTTCGCCGACAGCGGGTAGCCGTACGCCATGCCCACAACGGTGTCGCCGTCGAAGGCGATCGCCGCCCGGAACCCCCGCCGACGCACCTGCGATCGGAACCGGCGAAATGCCCGCTCCACATCAGCCGGCCCATCCCCGTAGGGAGGCTCCGCGAACGCCTCCGCGAACACCTCCTTCAACTGGCCCTCCAGCTCGGCCGCCTGCTCACCATCCAACAGCCGAACCGCCACCGTCACACCGTCCCCAGTTTCCGGGCCGAAACCCCAAGCGATCGAAGTTCCTCAACGCAGTCTCGCGCCATCACCGTATCCACTCGGGCGGCCAACGACGCCACCGAACGCAACCGGTCCGCCAACCGCACCGAGGTCATTCCCTTCGCCGCACTGGCGCTGGCTACCGCCTCTGCGCACGCTTCCTCAACATTGCCAGCCTTCATGAGCACCTCGGCGAGGCGTGCCCGGTACAGCGCTGCATTTCGGCTGTATGTCGGGCCGAGCAGTTCGACCGCAGATCGAAGGAACGGGATCGCATATGCAAGTTGCCCAGTTTCGACATGCCACGCAGCAGTTGCGTAGTCCACCTCGACCTGACCTGCAAATGCTGTCCATGGCGGTGCATCAGTGTCGTTGTCCGATCGGTCTTGCCACCTCAGACCTTGGGAGAGGGCTCGGCGGGCGCCTGTATGGTCACCGACACACGAGAGCGCTCGTGCCTGCCGCAGAGCGACCACTGACTTGACTTCGGCCCGCCGTGTCTCTGCGCGATCTCCCCGGAGGCGGTCGCAGCCGCGATCGCCTCCCAGGGCCGTCTCTGCTCAACGGCGACCAGGGACAGGCTGTCGAGCGCACGGACTTCCAACAGCGGGTCGCCAACCAGACGGGCCGAGGTCAGTGCTTCAGTACATGCCGCGCGGGCAGCAGCCATCCTGCCCGCGTCGAACTCAATCCAGCCGAGATGGGAAAACAGCGTTCCGACCAGGGCGTGAAGGTCACGTCCAACTGGGGCAATGTACATCCCCCCGGTCATTGCCTTCTCAACGCTCTGCAGAACGCGCGCGGCAGCCTGCCGGGCGATGCGGCCGCCTTGCGTGTGATCGATGGCGTACAGGTCGGCAACCTTGGACCTGAACACCTGGACATCGGCCGCACCGATCCGGCGACCGGTCCGCGCAGGAGCGAGAACGGAAGCCCCAAGAAGTACTCCGACATCCACAACGAACTGTCGCCGCTGCACCGCGCCCTCCTGACACCCGGTGCTCGGGATGCTACGGGCCCGCTCGGGCGGCACCGTGAAGCCCAGCTCATCAAGCGGAACCCCCAACAACGCTTCGAGGAAAGCCTGTTGGCCAGGATGCGGCAAGGGCGGGCTGGGAGATTCCCATCTCCTGAGGTGGCGGACACTCACCGCTGCTCGAACATCCATACGTTGCGCCATGTCGAGGAATGCTGCAACAAAGCTCTCTTGCGTGTATCCAGCAGCCTTCCTCAGTCCGGCGAGTGATCGTGTCGCCATAGAACCCCCCAGGAGTCGGAGACTTCGGCCAATCCCAAACGTCCGGTGAAACGTCCGGTCGCTCCGACCCCACGCGCCGCCCCGGGCCGGTGAACTAGGAATACCTCGCTGGCAGATCAAGGTCCAGGGAGGGATCATTCGGACCACCCGAGGGAGTGACCTCGATGTCTCCACCCAGCGCGCTGCCAGCACTCTCAGACGTCGATAGGGAGCAGCCTCGCTGCCCTCCAGAAATCGCCGACAACGAGTCCGCTGATGGTGAGCTCGCCGAACCGGCAACCATCTGCCTGCCGTACCGACCTGAGTCGGTGGGCATCGCCCGCCGGTTCGTCGCGGCGAAGCTGCGGGAATGGGGGCTGGACGACCTGGTGGACGACGCCGTCGTCATCGTCAGCGAACTGGCCACCAATGCGGTCGAGACCTGCTGCCGGACCCGCATGTTCGTCGGCGTCCGCCGTCCGACCGACCGGACCCTCCGGATCCTCGTCGGTGACGGGTCCCGCTCGATGCCCGTGATGGTCCAGGCCGGCCCCGACGCCACCTCCGGCCGGGGTCTGGCGATGGTGCACCGACTCACCCACGGCCGCTGGGGCGTCACGCCCCTCCCGTTCGGCAAGGTCGTCCACGCCGACCTCGCGACGCCCACGCCGACCTCCCGGTGAACTCGCCACCTCCCGAGCCGAGTTACGGCTCCGCTGACACTCCCCCGACGCTCACCCTCGCCCCCGACCCCACCCGGGTCTGGGCCGCCTACGGAGTGTCCACCGCCGCGGGCCTGCACGTCATCGCCGCGGCCCTGATCCTGATCAACCGCTCCCACTGAACTCCCGTCCGCGCCGCCGGCCCGGCGGCGCGGACGGGCTCGCCCAGCAACTCGGCAGGCCTGCCGAGTTGCTGTTCTCGCCCTCAATCACCAATGCCCAAGGAGGAACAGTCCAGATGACCACCGCACCGTGGGGCACCACCCGCATGGGGCCGTACCCCGGGTCCAGCCCGATCCCGGCCCTCACGCCCGTGATCGACCCCGAGACGCAGGTCGCCGTGTTCGTGGACGAGCACGGCCGCACGGTCGAGATGGGTGCGCACGGCACCAGCACCGAGACCACCACGCCCACGAACACGGGCGGCGGCGACGGCCAGAGCGGGCAGCAGAACGCGCCCACCGACATGGACAGCATGCCCGCGAACGACCAGGACCAGGGAACGGGCTGACATGACACCGGATCGGCACCGGGCCACCGTCCTGGTCCTGACCAACGCCTACGACGTGACAGCCGACGTAGTGCTCCGCATCCTGGCCGAACGCAGGGTCCCGGTCGTCCGGGTCGACCCCGGTGCCGATCTGCTCGAAGGTGCCCTGCTGACCGCCCAGTACCGCACGGGCGAGCAGCGGGGCGTTCTCCGCACGCCGAGCCGGGAGCTCGACCTCACCCGGGTGCGGTCGGTCTGGGTCCGCCGCCCCTCGCCCTACGAGGCACCCCCGGGGCTGGACGAGCACACGGCGAAGTTCGCCGGCTCACAGGCGTTCTGGGGCGTCGGCGGCATCCTCGCATCGCTCCCCGGAGCCCATTACGTCAATCATCCATGGCGCATCCGCAATGCGGAGTACAAGCCCGCCCAGCTCGCCGTGGCGAGCCGGGCGGGGTTCCTGGTCCCGGACACAGTCATCACCACCGATCCCGCCGAAGCACGCCGGTTCTGCACTGACCATCCCGGTGGAGCCGTCTACAAACCCCTGTGGGACAGCCGCTTCCGCGCCGAGGACGGAACCGCACGGACCGTGTGGGTACGGGAAGTCGACCCCACCGACATCACCGATGCCGTGTCCGTCTGCCCGCACCTGTTCCAGGCCAAGGTGGACAAGGCCTTCGACGCACGAGTCACGGCCGTTGGCGACAGACTGTTCACGGTCCGGATCGACAGCCCGGATCTCGACTGGCGCCACCGACAGGACCGGATGACGTGTGCACCCATCGACGTACCCGAGTCGGTCGCACACGCAATCACCGCCTACCTCGCCGAACTCCGTTTGATCTTCGGCGCGTTCGACTTCGCCGTCACCACCCGCGGTGACTGGTACTTCCTTGAGTGCAACCCCAACGGCCAGTGGGCGTGGCAGCCCGCCGGGACCACTGCCGCGATCGCCCACGCCATTGCCGACCAGTTGGAGAGAGGTCCCGACTCATGAGCACATCGGCGCAGCTCCGCGCAGCCCTGGTGGACAGCCTGACCGGGGAGGACAGGATCACCGAACCCGCCTGGGAGGAGGCCGCCCGAACGGTCCCCCGGGAGCTGTTCGTCGGGTCGTTCTTCGTGCCGGTGCCTGGAAGCAACCCGACCGCCTACCGCCCCGCCCACCAGCACGAGCCCGGGTGGCTGGAGCACGTCTACACCAACGAAACGCTGGTCACCCAGCTCGACGGGCGGACCCGTCCCGAGGACGTGCCCGACGGGACCGCGACCGGCACCCCGTCCTCCTCGTCCACCCTGCCGTCCCTCGTCCTCCGCATGTGGCACCAACTCGGCGTCGAGCCCGGCCACCGGGTGCTGGAGATCGGCACCGGTACCGGCTACTCGACCGCCCTCGGCGCGCACCGCCTCGGGGACGCCGCCATCACCAGCGTCGAGTACGACCCGACGGTGGGCGCGGCCGCGGCTGCGGCCATCGCCGCAGCGGGCTACGCGCCCCGGCTGGTCATCGGCGACGGACTGCTCGGCGACCCGGAAGACGGTGACTACGACCGACTGATCGCCACCTGCGCGGTCCGCTACGTCCCACCCCCGTGGCTGCACCAGGTGAAGCCCGGCGGCCGGATCCTGGTCACGCTGTCGGGCTGGTCCTTCGGCTTCGGCCTCGCCCTCCTCACCGTGACCGCCCCCGGCGAGGCCGCCGGCCGCTTCCTGCCCGGCTACACCAGTTTCATGATGGCCCGCCCCCACGACCGGCCGCCCCGCCAGAGCCTGTCCCTGCTCCCCGGAGACGAACGCCCGACCCGGATCGACCCCGAGACCATCGGCACCTGGACCGGCAGTTGGGTCGCACAGCTCGCAGCGCCCTCGGCCGAGCGAATGGGAGCCGGCGGACACCAGATCCTCTCCGACGTGGCCACCGGCTCCCAGGCCCGGACCGCGCCCGACCCGGCCGGCGGCTGGACCGTGATCCAACGCGGCCCGCTCCGCCTCTGGGACCAGGTGGAAAGCGCGGTCGAAGCCTGGCAGCGGGCCGGCGAGCCACACCAGGAGGGCTTCGGGATCACCGTCTCGGGCTCAGGCCAGCGCGTCTGGATCGGCCAGGAGGACGGCCCGGGCTGGAACCTCCCCATCTGAACACGCTGAACACGACGGCCCGGCTCCCCAGGTGGGGAGCCGGGCCGTCACCACACTCGAAGACTCAGCCGCCGAGCTGGAGCCCCGCCATGCGCTTCCACTCGTAGGCGCTGGTCTTCACCTTGAGGCCCAGCTCGCCCTCGAAGTTCTCGTGCAGGGTGAGCCCGGCCAGCTCCGCGGCGCGGCGGCCGACGGCGTAGGTGGGGGCGACCTGGTCGCCCCAGGCGCCGTCCGCGCCGACCACGACGATGCGGGTGGCCACGGCGCCGACGTACTCGACGACCGCGTCGGCGCTGCCGCCGTGCTGCTGGGCGAAGCTGGTGAGGTGCTTGGCGATGCGCTTGGCGCGGCGCTCGGTGCGGGCGTCCGGCGTGGCGGCGGTGGCGGTCTCTGCGCTGCTCATGCCCGCATGCTACCCACCGGTAGAGGCGCTGGCGACGGGAGCGCCCTGTGCACCGGGCCACATACTCGGAACATGACGTTCACAGGCTGGCCGGCCGAGGCGCTGGACTTCTACGAGCACCTCGAGGCCGACAACTCCAAGACCTTCTGGCAGGCCCACAAGGCGCAGTACGACGAAGCCGTACGGGCCCCAATGGAGCTGCTGCTCGCCGAGCTGGAGCCGGAGTTCGGGCCGGGGAAGATCTTCCGCCCCAACCGGGACGTCCGCTTCAGCGCCGACAAGTCCCCGTACAAGACGCACATCGGCGCGCACCTGGAGGCCGGCGGCTACGTCCAGCTCTCCGCGGACGGCCTGGCCTGCGGCAACGGGATGTACCAGCTCGCCCCGGACCAGCTGGACCGCTACCGCGCCGCCGTCGCGGAGGACGTCAGCGGCGCCGAGCTGGAGCGGGTGATCGCCCGGGTGGAGAAAGACGGCCCGCAGGTCCACGGCCGGGACTCCCTCAAGTCCGCCCCGCGCGGCTACCCGAAGGACCACCCGCGGATCGGGCTGCTGCGCCACAAGGGCCTGGTGGCCTGGCAGGAGTGGGAGCCCGCGACGTGGCTGGGCACCGGCACGGCCCGTACCCGGATCGCCGCCTTCCTGCGCGCCTCCCAGCCCCTCAAGGACTGGCTGGACGACCACGTCGGCCCCTCCGAGCTACCGGCCCGGTGACGACACGAAGACAACGCGAGGAGCCCCGGTCCACCAGGACCGGGGCTCCTCGACGTCAGACCAGCTCTACTTCACGAACGGGTCGATCGCGCACACCACGAACAGCAGCGACAGGTAGGTGATCGACCAGTGGAACAGCCGCATCTCCTTGAGCTTCGCGCCCACGATCCCGGCCTTGGCCCGCCCGTACAGCGCGTGCGCCTCGCGCAGCCAGAACCCGCCGAGCAGCACCGCGGCGACGGGGTACAGCCAGCTCATGTGCCCGAGCGGCCAGACCGCCAGCGAGACCGCGACCATCACCCAGGAGTAGGCGACGACCTGCTTGCCGACCGCCACGTTGCCCTTGACGACCGGGAGCATCGGCACGCCGGCCCGCTCGTAGTCGTCGCGCACCTTCATCGACAGCACCCAGGTGTGCGGCGGGGTCCAGAAGAAGACCACCAGGAACAGCGCGACCGCCGCCCAGGACACCGAGTCGGTCACCGAGGACCAGCCGATCAGCACCGGCATGCAGCCGGCGATGCCGCCCCAGACGATGTTCTGCGAGGTGCGCCGCTTGAGGCCCAGCGTGTAGACGAACACGTAGAACAGCAGCGCGCCGAGCGCGAGTCCGGCGGAGAGCCAGTTGACCCCGAAGCCGAGCAGCAGGGTGGAGAGGACGCCGAGCGCGATGCCGAAGACCAGCGCCTCGCGCGGGGACACCATCCCGGTGACGATCGGCCGCCGCTCGGTGCGGGTCATCAGCGCGTCGATGTCGCGGTCGATGTACATGTTGAGGGCGTTGGCACCGCCCGCCGACAGGTAGCCGCCGACCACGACCTTGAGCACCAGCAGCATGTTCGGCACGCCCTGTTGGGCGAGGAACATCACCGGCACGGTGCTCATCAGCAGCAGCTCGATGATCCGCGGCTTGGTCAGTGCGACGAAGGCGCCGACACGGGCCCCGATGGGCCGGTGCGCAGGAGTCGCCCCGGTGACCCCGGCGGGACGGGTTTCGACGGCGGTCACTAACACCCCAACTGAAGATGAAACTTCGCAGGCGTCCACAGGAACGAAGGGTCCCGAATCGTCCGCTCTGCGCGTACCACGACACCATAGACGCTCCATACATCCCAACCGGCTCCGGGGTCCCCCGGCGGGGCGGACGGCCCTCCCCCGGGTCAACCGACTGGGTGAAGCCACGAAGCGCCTCCGCCGCGTCCCCGCAACCCGCCTTGACCACCCGGGCGGCGCGCCCAGCCGAATCGGGAGAGCCTGGGACGAAAGGGATCAGAACGCCCTAGTGGGAATCACCATGCGGAAATCCCGGTTGTCCCGGCACGGAGGGTGAGCCCCGGCCCGGACGGTAGGCTCGCACGCAGAAGCGGGATCTACCCTCCGTGACCGGCACCATCCACAGTCGGGACCACAGCGCCGTGGCCGACCCGGTCCCCATTCACGGGGTCACTCTTCACAATGGAAGGAGCCCTGAGACAGGGTGAGCACTGCGCCGAAGAACGCATTCGAGTGGAGCGACCTGGACGAGCGCACGGTTGACACGGCGCGGGTCCTGGCGATGGACGCTGTCCAGAAGGTCGGTAACGGGCACCCCGGGACGGCCATGTCGCTGGCCCCCGCGGCCTACCTGATCTTCCAGCGCTTCCTGCGCCACGACCCGACCGACCCGGCCTGGGTCGGCCGCGACCGCTTCGTCCTCTCCCCCGGGCACACCAGCCTGACGCTCTACACCCAGCTGTACTTCTCGGGCTACGGCCTGGAGCTGGACGACCTCAAGGCCTTCCGCGTGGCCGGCAGCCGCACCCCGGGCCACCCGGAGCACGGCCACACCGCGGGCGTGGAGACCACCACCGGACCGCTCGGCCAGGGCATCGCCAACGCGGTCGGCATGGCGATGGCCGCCCGTTACGAGCGCGGCCTGTTCGACCCGGAGGCGGCGGCCGGCGAGTCCCCCTTCGACCACACCGTCTGGGCCATCGTCTCCGACGGCGACCTGGAGGAGGGCATCTCGGCCGAGGCCTCCTCGCTGGCCGGCCACCAGAAGCTGGGCAACCTGGTCGCCCTGTACGACGACAACCACATCTCGATCGAGGGCGACACCGAGACCGCCTTCTCCGAGGACGTCCTCAAGCGTTACGAGGCGTACGGCTGGGACGTCCAGCGGGTCACCCCGAAGGCCAACGGCGACATCGACGTCGAGGCCCTCGCCGGTGCGCTGGCCGCCGCCAAGGCCGAGACCTCCCGCCCGTCGCTGATCGCGATGCGCACGATCATCGCCTGGCCGGCCCCGGACGCCCAGAACACCGCCAAGGCGCACGGCTCCGCGCTCGGTGCCGCCGAGATCGCCGCCACCAAGAAGGTCCTGGGCTTCGACCCGGAGAAGACCTTCGAGGTCAGCGACCAGGTCATCGAGCACGCCCGTCAGGTCATCAAGCGGGGCAAGGCCGCCCGCGACCAGTGGCAGCAGGGCTTCGACGCCTGGCGCGCCGCGAACGCCCACCGGGCCGCCGAGTTCGACCGCATCCAGGCCGGCGAGCTGCCCGAGGGCTGGAAGAAGGCCGTCCCCTCCTTCCCGGCCGGCAAGGACGTCGCCACCCGCAAGGCCTCCGGCGAGACCCTCAAGGCGCTCGGCGCGGTGATCCCGGAGCTGTGGGGCGGCTCGGCCGACCTCGCGGAGTCCAACCTCACCACCATCGACGAGGACAGCTCCTTCCTCCCCGAGGGCAACCCGCTGAAGTCGGCGAGCCCGTACGGCCGGACGATCCACTTCGGCATCCGCGAGCACGCCATGGGCTCGACCATGAACGGCATCGCCCTGCACGGCAAGACCCGCGTGTACGGCGGCACCTTCCTGGTCTTCGCCGACTACATGCGCCCGGCCGTGCGCCTGGCCGCGCTGATGAAGCTGCCGGTCACCTACGTCTGGACGCACGACTCGATCGGCCTCGGCGAGGACGGCCCGACCCACCAGCCGGTGGAGCACATGGCCTCGCTGCGCGCCATCCCGGGCCTGGCCATGGTCCGCCCGGCCGACGCCAACGAGACGGCCGTCGCCTGGCGCACCGTGATCGAGCGCCAGACCAGCCACCCCGGCCCGGTCGGCCTCGCGCTCACCCGCCAGAACGTCCCGACCTTCGACCGCGAGGTCTTCGCCTCCGCCGAGGGCACCGCCAAGGGCGCCTACGTGCTGGCCGAGGCCGGCAACGGCGACCCGCAGGTGATCCTGCTGGGCACCGGCTCCGAGGTCCAGCTGGCCGTCAAGGCCCGCGAGGTCCTGGAGGCCGAGGGCATCGCGACCCGCGTGGTCTCGGTCCCGTCCTTCGAGTGGTTCCAGGAGCAGGACCAGGCCTACCGCGACAGCGTGCTGCCGCCGTCGGTCAAGGCCCGCGTCTCGGTCGAGGCCGGCATCGCCCAGGGCTGGCGCGAGCTGGTCGGCGACCACGGCCGGATCGTCTCGCTGGAGCACTTCGGTGCCTCCGCCGACTACCAGGTGCTGTTCGAGGAGTTCGGCCTGACCTCCGAGCGCGTCGTCGCCGAGGCGCACAACGCCCTGCGCTCCCTCGAAGCCGTCAACCGCTAGCAGTTCCCGCGGCCGGGCCCGAGACCCGCACGTCGACGGCCCGGCCCCTCTGACTACCCCACGAAGCAGAAGAAGACGAAGGACTGAAGCACCATGACTGACGCACTGAAGCGCCTCAGCGACGAAGGCGTTGCGATCTGGCTGGACGACCTCAGCCGCGCGCGGCTGAACTCCGGCAACCTGGCCGAGCTGGTGCAGAACAAGCACGTGGTGGGTGTCACCACCAACCCGACCATCTTCCAGAAGGCCATCGCCGGCAGCGGCGACAGCTCCTACGACGGCCAGCTGCGCGACCTCGCCGTCCGCGGGGTCACCACCGACGAGGCGATCCGCATGATCACCACCTCGGACGTGCGCGACGCCGCGGACGTGCTGCGCCCGGTCTACGACGCCTCCAACGGCCGTGACGGCCGGGTCTCCATCGAGGTCGACCCGCGGCTGGCGCACGAGACCGCCCCGACCGTGGCCGAGGCCAAGCAGCTGTGGTGGCTGGTCGACCGCCCGAACGTCCTGATCAAGATCCCCGCCACCCAGGCCGGCCTGCCGGCCATCGCCGCGGTCATCGGCCTGGGCATCAGCGTCAACGTCACGCTGATCTTCTCGCTGGAGCGCTACAAGGCCGTCATCGACGCCTACCTGACCGGCCTGGAGGCCGCCAAGGCCAAGGGCCTGGACCTCTCCCAGATCGAGTCGGTGGCCTCCTTCTTCGTCTCCCGCGTGGACACCGAGATCGACAAGCGCCTGGACAAGATCGGCGGCGACGCCAAGGACCTGCGCTCCAAGGCCGCGCTGGCCAACGCCCGCCTCGCCTACCAGGCGTACGAGGAGGTCTTCGGCTCGGTCGACGGCAGGACCGCCGGCAGCGCCCGCTGGAAGTCCCTGGAGGACGCCGGCGCCAAGCCGCAGCGCCCGCTGTGGGCCTCGACCGGCGTCAAGGACCCGGCCCTGCCGGACACCCTGTACGTCACCGAGCTGGTCGCCCCGGGCACCGTCAACACCATGCCCGAGGCCACCCTGGACGCCACCGGCGACCACGGCGTGGTCACCGGCAACACCATCGTCCCCAACTACGCCGACGCCAAGGCCGTCCTGGACGCCATCGCGGCCGCCGGCGTGGACTACGACGACGTCGTCCAGGTGCTGGAGGACGAGGGCGTGCAGAAGTTCGAGCAGTCCTGGCAGGAGCTGCTCGACACCGTCACCGCCTCGCTGGCCGCGTTCGCCAACGAGAAGTGAACCCCCGCTCACACAGCCAGCGCACGAAAGCGGAGCACACCAAGTGAGCACTGATTTCCCCGAGTTGACGTCGGAATCGGACGCGGACGACCTCCCGGCCGCCCCCGTCAACCCGCTTCGTGACCCCTCCGACCGGCGGCTCCCGCGCATCGCGGGGCCGTCCGGCCTGGTCATCTTCGGGGTCACCGGCGACCTGTCCCGCAAGAAGCTGATGCCGGCCATCTACGACCTGGCCAACCGGGGTCTGCTGCCGCCGGGCTTCTCCCTGGTGGGCTTCGCCCGCCGCGAGTGGGAGGACGAGGACTTCGCCAAGGAGGTCCACGACGCGGTCAAGGAGCACGCCCGGACCCAGTTCCGGGAGGAGGTCTGGCAGCAGCTCGCCAAGGGCATGCGCTTCGTCCAGGGCACCTTCGACGACGACGAGGCCTTCGACAAGCTCCGCGAGACCATCGAGGAGCTGGACAAGGCCCAGGGCACCGGCGGCAACTTCGCCTTCTACCTGTCCGTCCCGCCGAAGTTCTTCCCCACGGTCGTCCAGCAGCTCAAGAAGCACGGCCTGGCCGACCCGCCGCAGGGCTCCTGGCGCCGCGCCGTCATCGAGAAGCCCTTCGGCCACGACCTGGAGAGCGCCCAGGAGCTCAACAAGGTCGTCCACGAGGTCTTCCCGCGCGACGAGGTCTTCCGGATCGACCACTACCTGGGCAAGGAGACGGTCCAGAACATCCTGGCGCTGCGCTTCGCCAACCAGATGTTCGAGCCGATCTGGAACCGGTCGTACGTCGACCACGTGCAGATCACCATGGCCGAGGACATCGGCATCGGCGGCCGGGCCGGCTACTACGACGGCATCGGCTCCGCCCGTGACGTCATCCAGAACCACCTGCTCCAGCTGATGGCGCTCACCGCCATCGAGGAGCCGGCGTCCTTCCACCCGAAGGCGCTGGTGGCCGAGAAGCTCAAGGTGCTCAGCGCCGTCAAGCTCCCGGCCGACCTCGGCCGGCACACCGTGCGCGGCCAGTACGCGGCCGGCTGGCAGGGCGGCGAGGAGGTGGTCGGCTACCTGGACGAGGACGGCATCAACCCGGACTCCAAGACCGACACCTACGCGGCCATCAAGCTGGAGATCAACAACCGCCGCTGGGCGGGCGTCCCGTTCTACCTGCGCACCGGCAAGCGGCTGGGCCGCCGGGTCACCGAGATCGCGGTGGTCTTCCAGCGCGCCCCGTACCTGCCGTTCGACTCCTACGCGACCGAGGAGCTGGGGCAGAACGCCCTGGTCATCCGGGTCCAGCCGGACGAGGGCGTGACGGTGCGGTTCGGCTCCAAGGTGCCGGGCACCTCCTTCGAGGTCCGGGACGTCACGATGGACTTCGCCTACGGCGAGTCCTTCACCGAGTCCAGCCCGGAGGCGTACGAGCGGCTCATCCTCGACGTGCTGCTCGGCGACGCCAACCTGTTCCCGCGCCACCAGGAGGTCGAGCTCTCCTGGCAGATCCTCGACCCGATCGAGAAGTACTGGGACGCCCACGGCAAGCCCGCCCAGTACGCGGCGGGCACCTGGGGCCCCACCGAGGCGGACGAGATGCTCGCACGAGACGGCAGGAGCTGGCGGCGGCCATGAAGATCGACCTCACCAACACGACGTCCAGCAAGATCAACGCCGCGCTGATGGAGGCGCGCCGGACCAGCGGCTCCACCGCCGCCGGCATGGTGCTCACCCTGGTCATCGTGACCGACGAGGGCAGCGCCTACGACGCCCTCAAGGCCGCCAACGAGGCCTCCCGCGAGCACCCGATGCGCACCCTCGCGGTGATCAAGCGCGCCGGCCGCTCGCCCCGGGCCCGCGCCGAGACCCGGCTGGACGCCGAGATCCTGGTCGGCTCGGACGCCGGCTCCGGAGAAACGGTCATCCTGCGCATGCACGGCGAACTCGCCTCGCACGCCCAGTCGGTGGTCCTGCCGCTGCTGCTGCCGGACGCCCCGACCGTGGTCTGGTGGCCGGACAACGCGCCGCAGCACCCGGCGCAGGACCCGCTGGGCGCGCTCGCCCAGCGCCGGATCACCGACGCCGTCACCGCCGAGTCCCCGGTCGGCCAGCTCGCCCAGCGGGCCCAGAGCTACACCCCGGGCGACACCGACCTGGCCTGGACCCGGATCACCGGCTGGCGCTCGATGCTGGCCGCCGCGCTGGACCAGCGGCCGGCCGCCGTCAGCTCGGTGGTGGTCGAGGGCGAGTCCTACAACCCCAGCGTCGAGCTGCTCGGCCTGTGGCTGCTCAACCGGCTGAACGTGCCGGTCGAGCGGGTCGTCACCGGCGGCCCCGGCATCACCGCGGTGCACCTGCGCACCAAGGACGGGGACATCACCCTGGACCGTCCGGACGGCCTGATGGGCACGCTCTCCATGCCCGGTTCGCCGGACCGCCAGGTGGCGCTCAAGCGGCGCGAGACCTCGGAGCTGATCGCCGAGGAGCTGCGCCGGCTGGACCCGGACGACATCTACTCGTCGGCCGTGCGCACGTCCGTCGAGCGGCTGCGCGAGCCCTCGGAGCAGACCGCCCCGGTGGCCGCGGCCGAGCCCGTCGCCGACGCGGCGGCCGCGGCCGCCGACGCCGCGGTGGCCGACCCGGCCCGGGTGACCGCCGACGCGGACAAGCCCGCCGCGAAGAAGGCCGCGGGCAAGCGCGCCGCCAAGGGCAGCGCATGACGGCCGCGACCCCGCAGCTGGTCGTCCACCGGGACAAGGAGCTGATGGCCCAGGCGGCCGCGGCCCGACTGATCACCCGGATCGTGGACGCCCAGGCCGCCCGCGGCACCGCCTCGGTGGTGCTCACCGGCGGCCGCAACGGCAACGCCCTGCTGGCCGCGATCGCCGCCTCCCCGGCGCGCGACGCGGTCGACTGGGGCCGGCTGGACCTGTGGTGGGGCGACGAGCGCTTCGTCCCCGCCGCCGACCCGGACCGCAACGCCGTCCAGGCCCGCGCCGAGCTGCTGGACGCCGTCCCGCTCGACCCGGCGCGGGTGCACGAGATGCCCGCCTCGGACGGGGTGGACGGCTCGGACGTGGAGGCGGCCGCCGCCCGCTACGCGGAGGAGCTGGCCAAGGCCGCCGGACCGGGCGACCGGCTCGGCGTCCCGGCCTTCGACGTGCTGCTGCTCGGCGTCGGCCCGGACACCCACGTCGCCTCGCTCTTCCCGGAGCACCCGGGCGTGCGGGAGACCGAGCTGACCGTGATCGGCGTGCGCGGGGCCCCCAAGCCCCCGCCGACCCGGGTCTCGCTCACCCTCCCGGCGATCCGGGCGGCCCGCGAGGTCTGGCTGCTGGCCGCCGGCGAGGACAAGGCGGGCGCGGTCGCGCTGGCCCTGTCCGGCCCCGGCGAGCTCCAGGCGCCCGCCTCCGGCGCGTACGGCCGCAGCCGCACCCTGTGGCTGCTGGACCGCGCCGCCGCCGAGCGGATCCCGCCGCAGCTGTACCCGCCGGCCTCCGCGTAACAGCCGTCCCGGCCGCCGCGGCCGGGACGGCGGGGAACGCCGGAAACAGCAGGAACAGCAGGAACGCCGAAGGGCGCCCCCGTCACTCGACGGGTGGCGCCCTTTGTCGTCAGCTCCTCAGATCTCGCCGCGCAGCTTGGCCAGCGCCTCGGCGAGGATCGCCTCGCCGTCGGCGTCGGTGCGCCGCTCCCGGACGTAGGCGAGGTGGGTCTTGTACGGCTCGTTGCGCGAGGGCGCCGGCGGGTTGTGCTCGTCCTGCCCGGCCGGGAAGCCGCAGCGCGGGCAGTCCCAGGTGTCCGGGATGACGGCCTCGGCGGCGAAGCTGGGGCGCGTCTCGTGCTTGTTGGCGCACCAGAAGGAGATCCTGTTGCGCGGAGCGGACTCGCCGCGCTCCGCCTCCCCCATCGGGCCTGCCCCGACCCTGCTCCCACGGATGGCGTTGCCACTTGCCACGGTCTGACTCCCTGCGTGCTGGTGCGCCGACCCGCCGCGGTGCGCGTCGGTGGCGAAAGTCGTCCTAGTGTAAGCAGGACTTAAGCCTCCGCCACCATCGCCTCCGCCCCCGACCGTCCCAGGATAGGCGCTCGGGCGACGGGGCGTCAGGGCTGTGTCAGCTCTTGTACTTCAGGACCAGGCCCAGCGCCATGATGGAGGCGAACCAGCCGACGCCGACCACGATGGTGATGCGGTCCAGGTTGCGCTCGGCCACCGCCGAACCGCCACCGGTGGACATGGCACCGCCACCGAACATGTCCGACAGGCCGCCGCCCTTCCCCTTGTGCAGGAGCACCAGCAGGATCATCAGCAGGCTGAAGATGATCAGGGCAATCGAGAACCCGAGAACCACGACCGGACCAACTCTCTCGTATCTTCGGCGACGGGGCCGGACCGCTGTCGGCGGTCCGGCCCCAAAGCCTACGTTGCTGCGGCGGCGTTAGCCTACTGCCTGCTCACGGTAGCGCACGATCTTGACGAACTCGTCGGCGTCCAGCGAGGCACCGCCGATCAGGCCGCCGTCGATGTCGGGCTTGGCCATCAGGCCGGCCGCGCTCGACGACTTGACCGAACCGCCGTACAGCACACGGACCTTGTCGGCCAGCTCGGCGCTGTACAGCTCGGCCAGGCGGACCCGGATCGCGGCGCAGACCTCCTGCGCGTCCTCCGGGGTGGCCACCTCGCCGGTGCCGATCGCCCAGACCGGCTCGTAGGCGACCACGATCGACTCGGCCTGGTCCGCCGGGACGCCCTCCAGGGCGCCGTCCAGCTGGGCCAGGGTGTGCTCGACGTGGGTGCCGGCCTTGCGGATCTCCAGCGGCTCGCCGATGCACAGGATCGGGGTGACCCCGGCCCGGTAGGCGGCCTTGACCTTGGCGTTGACGATCTCCTCGTTCTCGCCGTGGTACTGGCGGCGCTCCGAGTGGCCGATCACCGCGTAGGTGCACTGGAGCTTGGCCAGCATCGGTCCGGAGACCTCGCCGGTGTAGGCGCCGCCGTCGTGCCGCGAGATGTCCTGCGAGCCGTACTTGATCTTCAGCTTGTCGCCGAAGACCAGGGTCTGCACCGACCGCAGGTCGGTGAACGGCACCAGGACGGCGACCTCGACGGCCTCGTAGTCCTTGTCGGCCAGCGCGAAGGCCAGCTTCTGGGTGTGCTGGATGGCCTCGAGGTGGTTGAGGTTCATCTTCCAGTTGCCCGCCATCAGCGGGAGACGCTCAGTCATGTGTTTCTCAGTCCTCCAGGGCGGCGAGACCGGGAAGGGTCTTGCCCTCCAGGTACTCGAGGCTCGCGCCACCGCCGGTCGAGATGTGTCCGAAGGCGTTCTCGTCGAAGCCCAGGATGCGGACGGCCGCGGCGGAGTCGCCGCCACCGACCACGGTGAACGCGTCGCTGTCCAGCAGGCCCTGCGCGACGGCCTTGGTGCCGTTCGCGTAGTCGGGGTGCTCGAAGACGCCCATCGGACCGTTCCAGAACACGGTGCCCGCGTCGGCCAGCTTCGCCGCGTACAGCTCGCGGGTCTTCGGGCCGATGTCCAGGCCCTCCTGGTCGGCCGGGATGGCGTCCGAGGAGACGATGTCGTAGGTCGCCGGGGTCTTGCCCTTGAGGTCCGGGAACTCGGCCGAGACCAGGACGTCCACCGGCAGCACGAACTCGACGCCGCGCGCCTCGGCCCGGGCCAGGTACTCCAGGCAGACCGGGATCTGGTCCGCCTGCAGCAGCGAGATGCCGACCTCGTGGCCCTGGGCCTTGAGGAAGGTGTACGCCATGCCGCCGCCGATCAGGATCCGGTCGGCCTTCTCCAGCAGGTTGTCGATCACGCCGAGCTTGTCGGACACCTTGGCGCCGCCGAGCACCACCACGTACGGGCGCTTGACGTCCTCGGTCAGCTTCTTGAGCACGCCGACCTCGGTGGCGATCAGGTCGCCGGCGGCGTGCGGCAGCAGGGCCGGCAGGTCGTACACCGAGGCGTGCTTGCGGTGCACGGCGCCGAAGCCGTCGCCGACGTACAGGTCGGCCAGGGCGGCCAGCCGCTCGGCGAAGGCCTTGCGCTCGGCGTCGTCCTTGCTGGTCTCACCGGCGTTGAAGCGCAGGTTCTCCAGCAGCGCGACCTCGCCGCCGGACAGCGCGGCGACGGTGGCCGTGGCGGACTCGCCCACGGTGTCGGTGGCGAAGGCGACCGGCTTGCCGAGGATCTCGCCGAGCCGCTCGGCGACCGGGGCGAGCGAGAACTGCGGGTCCGGCTCACCCTTGGGGCGGCCGAGGTGGGAGGCGACGACGACCCTGGCGCCGCGCTCGACGAGCTTGGCGATGGTCGGCGCCACGGCGCGGATCCGGCCGTCGTCGGTGATCCGGCCGTCCGACAGCGGGACGTTCAGGTCGGCGCGCACGAAGACGCGCTTGCCGGCGACGTCCAGGTCTTCGATGGTCTTCACGGGTTCTTCTGTCTCCTGGGGAGATGGTTGATGCGCAGAGGCGGCACGGCGCAGGGGCCGCCTGAGAAGTCCTTGTACGCAGAACGAGGGCCCGGTCGGCACGTTGTCGCCGTCCGGGCCCTCGCCCCTACATCACGTCAGCTCCCACTGCGTCAGAGCTGGCCACCGACGAGGGTGACCAGGTCCACGACGCGGTTCGAGTAGCCCCACTCGTTGTCGTACCAGCCGAGCACCTTGACCTGGTTGCCCTGGACCATGGTGAGCTGCGAGTCGAAGATGCAGGAGGCCGGGTCGTTGACGATGTCCGACGACACGATCGGGTCCTCGGTGTAGGCCAGGATGCCCTTGAGGGAACCCTCCGCCGCCTTCTGGAAGGCCGCGTTGACCTCCTCCTTGGTGACCTCGCGCTCCAGGGTGACGACCAGGTCGGTGATCGAACCGGTCGGGACCGGGACGCGCAGCGAGGTGCCGTCCAGCTTGCCCTTCAGCTCCGGCAGGACCAGGGCGGTCGCCTTGGCGGCACCGGTCGAGGTCGGGATGATGTTCTGCGAGGCCGCACGAGCACGGCGCAGGTCCTTGTGCGGGAAGTCCAGGGTCACCTGGTCGTTGGTGAACGCGTGGACGGTGGTCATCAGACCCTTGACGATGCCGAAGCTCTCGTTCAGCACCTTCGCCATCGGCGCCACGCAGTTCGTGGTGCAGGAGGCGTTGGAGATGATGTGGTGGTTGGCGGCGTCGTACTTCTCGTCGTTGACACCCAGGACGATGGTGACGTCCTCGTCGGTGGCGGGCGCCGAGATGATGACCTTCTTCGCACCGGCGGCGAGGTGCTTCTTCGCAGCCTCGGCCTTGGTGAAGATGCCGGTGGACTCGACGACGATGTCGACGCCCAGGGCGGCCCACGGCAGGTTGGCGGGGTCACGCTCGGCGGTCACCTTGAAGGTGTGGCCGTCGACGGTGATGCTGTCCTCGGTGTGCGAGACCTCGGCCTGGAGGGTGCCCAGGGTGGTGTCGTACTTGAGCAGGTGAGCCAGGGTCTTCGTGTCGGTGAGGTCGTTGACACCGACGATCTCGATGTCCGCGCCCTGGGCCTTGACGGCGCGGAAGAAGTTGCGGCCGATGCGGCCGAAGCCGTTGATGCCTACCCGGATCGTCACGAACCGATCTCCTCGTTAGGTACGCCGGCGCTGAGCCGACGGGGATGAGATTTGGGAAGTCCCCGACCGCCTACGACCCTACCTCTCCCGACCCTGGGAGGGCACATCGCGCCACCTGGCAAGACGTGGCGTGGCGCGTTCCCGGGCCCTCCGTCCTTGCCCCTCCGGGCCGTTGGTCCTGGTCAAGTGGTCTTGACCAATTTCGGATCCCCGTCCGACCCCCGTCCGACCCCGGACACGACGACGGCCGGTGCCCGGAATCCGGACACCGGCCGCTGCTACTCGCCCGCGAACGATCAGTTGAGCGCCATCTCGTCGGTCAGGTTGGCCTCGGTGCTCGGCAGGCCCAGCTCGGCCGCCCGCTTGTCGGCCATCGCCAGCAGGCGGCGGATCCGGCCGGCCACCGCGTCCTTGGTCAGCGGCGGGTCGGCGAGCGCGCCCAGCTCCTCCAGCGAGGCCTGCTTGTGCTGCATCCGCAGCTGGCCGGCCGCCGCCAGGTGCTCGGGCACCTCCTCGCCGAGGATCTCCAGCGCGCGCTGCACCCGGGCGCCGGCCGCCACCGCGGCGCGGGCCGAGCGGCGCAGGTTGGCGTCGTCGAAGTTGGCGAGCCGGTTCGCGGTGGCCCGGACCTCGCGCCGCATCCGGCGCTCCTCCCAGGCGAGCACCGACTCGTGCGCCCCCAGCCGGGTCAGCAGCGCGCCGATCGCGTCACCGTCGCGGATGACCACCCGGTCCACCCCGCGCACCTCGCGGGCCTTGGCCGGGATGCCGAGCCGGCGGGCCGCGCCGACCAGGGCCAGCGCCGCCTCGGAGCCGGGGCAGGTGATCTCCAGCGAGGAGGAGCGGCCCGGCTCGGTGAGCGAGCCGTGCGCCAGGAAGGCCCCGCGCCAGGCGGCCTCGGCGTCGCAGGTGGCCCCGGAGACGACTGCCGGGGGCAGGCCCCGGATCGGCCGGCCGCGGCCGTCCACCAGCCCGGTCTGGCGCGCGAGCAGCTCGCCGTCCTTGACCACCCGGACGACGAAGCGGCTGCCGCGCCGCAGGCCGCCGGGCGCCATCACCACGAGGTCGGAGGAGTGCCCGAAGATCTCCAGCAGGTCCTTGCGCAGCCGCCGCGCCGCCGCGCCGGTGTCCAGCTCCGCCTCGATCACGATGCGGCCGCTCACGATGTGCAGCCCGCCCGCGAACCGCAGGATCGCCGACACCTCAGCCTTGCGACAGCAGGCCCGGGTGACCGGGAGCCGGCTGATCTCGTCCTTCACCGCTGGAGTCATCGCCATGGCCCGATCCTTCCATGTGTCCGGAAAATCCGGTCGTACGCGGCTGCCAACAGCTCCGGGTCGTGTCGCGGGGTGCCGTCGGTGCGGGCCACCGTGCCGAGCACCAGTGCGGCACCCATCCGCTCGGCGGCCTTTTCCAGTCCGGCCAGGTCCGCCTGGCCGAAGGCGCCGCCCGTGACGGCGCGCTCGTCCACCAGGATCGCATCCACCGCGAGGTCGGGAGCGTGGTCGGCGATGACCTCCAGGTGGCGCTGCGGGGTGAAGCCCTCGGTCTCCCCGGGCTGCGGGGCCAGGTTCAGGGTGAGCAGGCGGCGGGCGCGGGTCTCCACCAGTGCCTTGGCCAGCTCGGGCACCAGCAGGTGCGGCAGCACGCTGGTGAACCAGGAGCCGGGGCCGAGCACCACCCAGTCCGCCTCCCGGACCGCCGTGACGGCCTCCGGGACGGCCGGCGGCCCGTCCGGCAGCAGCCGGATCGACTGCACGGTGCCGGGGGTGACGGCCACGTCGGCCTGGCCGCGGACGGCGGTGAGCTCGGCCGGGCGGTCCGGGTCATGGCCGCGCACGGTGGCCTCGATGTCCAGCGGCACCGCCGACATCGGCAGCACCCGGCCCTGGACGTTCAGCAGCCGGCCGACCCAGTCCAGCGCCGCGACCGGGTCGCCGAGCTTCTCCCACAGCGCCACGATCAGCAGGTTGCCGACGGCGTGGCCGCCCAGCTCGCCGTTGCCGGTGAAGCGCTGCTGGATCACCTCGGACCAGGTGCGGCCCCAGTCGTCGTCCCCGCACAGCGCGGCCAGCGCCTTGCGCAGGTCGCCGGGCGGCAGCACCCCCAGCTCCTCGCGCAGCCGCCCGCTGGAGCCGCCGTCGTCGGCGACGGTGACCACCGCCGTGAGGTCGCTGGTGAGCCGGCGCAGCGCGGACAGCGACGCGGACAGGCCCTGCCCGCCGCCGAGCGCCGTGATCCGGGGGGCCGGATTGGCCCGGGCGGGACTGCTCCGCGGCCGACCCGGCGACGGGCCGGCCGCCCGCTCCGCGGTCCTGCTCTGCAGCTGTCGCCCGGGCACGTATCCCGCCACAATCACCTCGCGTTCCTCGGCCCCGCCACCGGCTCCGCCGGCGGCCCGGCAGGGAAGGCGGCGGTTACTCCCGACCCATGTCACGGTGGACGAGCACCGTCTCGACTCCGTCGGCGATGAGACGCTTGGTCAGACGCTCGGACATGGCGACGCTACGGTGCTTGCCACCGGTGCAGCCTACGGCAAGCGTCATGTAGCGCTTCCCCTCCCTGCGGTAACCCTCGGTGACGATACGCAGCAGCTCGGCGTAGCCGTTCAGGAACTCGTTGGCACCGGGCTGCTGGAACACGTAGTCGGCGACGTCCGAGTCGGTGCCGGTACGGGCCCGCAGCTCGGGCACCCAGTGCGGGTTCGGCAGGAAGCGGCAGTCCACCACCAGGTCGGCGTCGACCGGCAGGCCGTACTTGAAGCCGAAGGACATCACGGTGGCGCGCAGCTCGGGCTCGTCGTGGTCGGCGAACTGGGCGTCCAGCTTGGCGCGCAGCTGGTGCACGTTGAGGTTGGAGGTGTCGATCACCAGGTCGGCCTCGCCGCGCAGGTCGCGCAGCAGGTCGCGCTCCTGGGCGATGCCGTCCACGATCCGGCCGTCGGCCTGCAGCGGGTGCGGGCGGCGCACGCTCTCGAAGCGGCGGACCAGTGCGTCGTCGGAGGAGTCCAGGAAGACCACCCGGAGCCGGACGCCGCGCTTCTCCAGCTCGTCCAGCGAGGTCAGCAGGTCGTCGAAGAACTGGCGGCCGCGGACGTCCACGACGACGCCGATCCGGGCGACGTTGCCCTGGGAACGGGCGCCCAGGTCGACCATGGTCGGGATCAGGGCCGGCGGCAGGTTGTCCACCACGAACCAGCCCAGGTCCTCCAGGCACTTCGCGGCGGTGGAGCGGCCGGCTCCGGACATGCCGGAGATGATCACCAGCTCCGGTGCGTTCTCGGCCACGTCTGACACGGTCACTTCGGTTCCCCGCTCTCGGTCTTTCTGCTGGGGAGAACGCGCACGGCACGGCCGCCCTTCCCCGTCCCGGACAGTCCGGCGGGGTCGGGGCGCGCCGACAGACGGGCGGCGTCGGCCGTCATGGCGTCTCCTGGGATGGTGCGGTCTGGGGTGCTGCGGCCACCGGCTCGGCGGCCTCGTCAGCCCCGTCCTCGATGATCTCGCCGGTCGCGGTGTTGACCGCGGGTGCGGCGGGTGTACGGGACGACAACGCCGCCGCAACAGTTTCCGCGGTGCGGCGCCCGATGCCGGGTACCGCGCAGAGTTCGTCGACGGTGGCGGCCCGGAGCCTCTTCAGCGAGCCGAAGTGCTTGAGCAGCGCCTGGCGGCGAGTCTCGCCGAGGCCCGGGACGGAGTCCAGTTCCCCGGCGGTGAGTCGCTTGGAACGCTTGGCGCGCTGGTAGCCGATCGCGAAGCGGTGGGCCTCGTCGCGGACCCGCTGGAGCAGGTAGAGGCCCTCGCTGGAGCGGGGCAGCACGACCGGGTCGTCCTCGCCGGGCAGCCAGACCTCCTCCAGGCGCTTGGCGAGGCCGCACAGCGCGACGTCGTCGATGCCGAGTTCCTCCAGCGCCCGCTGGGCGGCGGCGACCTGGGGCTGCCCGCCGTCGACCACCAGCAGCTGCGGCGGGTAGGCGAAGCGCTTGGGGCGGCCGTCCTCGGTGCGCGGGCCGTCGCCCGGCTGGTCCTCGTCGGGCTCCTCCGGGACGGCCCACTCGCCGGTCTGCTCGCGCTCCTGGAGGTAGCGGCGGAAGCGGCGGCTGATCACCTCGTGCATCGAGCGGACGTCGTCCTGGCCCTCGAAGCCCTTGATCTGGAAGCGCCGGTACTCGCTCTTGCGGGCCAGGCCGTCCTCGAAGACGACCATGGAGGCGACCACGTCCTCGCCCTGGAGGTGGGAGATGTCGTAGCACTCGATCCGCAGCGGGACGGAGTCCAGTTCCAGTGCGTCGGCGATCTCCTGGAGGGCGCGGCTGCGGGTGGTGAGGTCGGAGGCGCGCTTGGTCTTGTGCAGGGCCAGCGCGTGCTGGGCGTTGCGCTGCACGGTGGCCATCAGGTCCTTCTTGTCGCCGCGCTGCGGGATCCGCAGGTCGACCTGGCTGCCGCGCAGTCCGCTGAGCCATTCCCGGACGGGGGCGGCCGGTTCGGGCAGGGCGGGGACGAGCACCTCGCGCGGGACGGACTCGTTGCGCTCGTCCGGGCCGGCGCCGCCGTAGAGCTGCTGGAGGGCGTGCTCCACCAGGCCGGCGGTGTCCACGTCCTCGACCTTGTCGGTGACCCAGCCGCGCTGGCCGCGCACCCGGCCGCCGCGGACGTGGAAGATCTGGACGGCGGCCTCCAGTTCGTCCTCGGCCACGGCCAGCAGGTCGGCGTCGGTGGCGTCGGCGAGCACGATGGCGTTCTTCTCCATCGCGCGCTTGAGGGCGCCGATGTCGTCCCGCAGCCGGGCCGCCTTCTCGTACTCCATCTCGACCGCGGCCTCCTGCATCTGCTCTTCCAGCCGGCGCAGGTAGTTGCCGGTGCGCCCGGCCATGAAGTCGCAGAAGTCCTCGGCCAGCGCCCGGTGTTCGTCCGCGGAGACCTTGCCGACGCAGGGCGCGGCGCACTTGCCGATGTAGCCGAGCAGGCAGGGGCGGCCGACCTGCCGGGCGCGCTTGAACACGCCGTTGGAGCAGGTGCGGACGGGGAAGACGCGCAGCAGCAGGTCGACGGTCTCGCGGATGGCCCAGGCGTGCCCGTAGGGGCCGAAGTAGCGCACGCCCTTCTTGTGCGCCCCGCGCATCACCTGGACCCGCGGGTACTCCTCGTTGAGGGTGACGGCGAGCTCCGGATAGCTCTTGTCGTCGCGGTACTTGACGTTGAACCGGGGGTCGAACTCCTTGATCCAGGAGTACTCCAGCTGGAGCGCCTCGACCTCGGTGGCGACCACGGTCCACTCCACCGAGGCGGCGGTGGTGACCATGGTCGCGGTGCGCGGGTGCAGGCCGGCGAGGTCCTGGAAGTAGGACGACAGCCGCGGCCGCAGGCTCTTGGCCTTGCCGACGTAGATGACCCGGCCGTGGGCGTCACGGAACTTGTAGACGCCCGGGGAGGTCGGGATCGCGCCCGGCGCCGGGCGGTAGGTGCTCGGGTCAGCCATGGGTCCACCGTACCGAGTTCGGCTGCACGTCGATCAACTGCTTCAGCTCGGAGTGACCTTGAGGTTCCCGCCCTCGACCGTGACGGCGTAGGAGGGCAGCGGGCTGGGGGCCGGGCCGTCCTGCACCGCGCCGTCGGCGATGGCGAACCGGCTGCCGTGGCAGGGGCACTGGATCTGCTGGTTCTTGACCTGGTCCACGACGCAGCCGGCGTGGGTGCACTTGGCGCTGAACGCCTTGTACTGGCCGGCGGTCGGCTGGGTGACGACGATCTTCTGCTCGCGGAAGACCTTGCCGCCGCCCTCCGGGACGGCCGAGGCGGGGCCGAGGTCCACCGGGCCCTTGGCGGCGCCGCCGGTGTCCGAGGAGCCGGCGGAGGAGCCGCAGCCGGTGACCGCCACGGTGCCGCCGGCCGCCAGCACGGCCGCGGCTCCGCAGAGCAGGGTGCGCCGGGAGGTGGCGGGGCTGGTCTCGGGGGCCTCGGACATCGGTGTGCTCCTACGGTGTGCTGCTGCTGCGAGGGACCACGGAAGTCTATGCCGCACCCGCCCCGCCGCTCCCGGGATGTCCGGGGGCGGCGGGACGTCCGGGAGCGGCAGGGCGGGCAGGAGCTACTTCTTCGCCGCGGCGGCCCGCTTGCCCGGGGCCTTCTTGACGGCCGCCTTGGCCGCCTTGGCCGCCGGGGCCTTGGCGGCCGTCGCGGCGGTCACCTTCTTGGCGGCTGCCTTCTTCGCGGGCGCCTTCCTGGCGGGCGCCGGGACCGGGGCGTCGGCGAAGTCGCCCGGCAGGATGTCCCGCAGGAACTTGCCGGTGTGGCTCTCCGGGAAGGCCGCGATCTGCTCCGGGGTGCCCTCGGCGACCACCGTGCCGCCGCCGGAACCGCCCTCGGGGCCCATGTCCACGACCCAGTCGGCGGTCTTGATCACATCGAGGTTGTGCTCGATCACGATCACCGTGTTGCCCTTGTCCACCAGCCCGCTGAGCACCTTGATCAGCTTGCTGATGTCCTCGAAGTGCAGGCCGGTGGTGGGCTCGTCCAGCACGTAGACCGTCCGCCCGGTGGAGCGCTTCTGCAGCTCGGAGGCGAGCTTGACGCGCTGCGCCTCGCCACCGGAGAGCGTCGGCGCGGACTGGCCGAGCCGGACGTAGCCGAGGCCGACGTCGTTGAGCGTCCGCAGGTGGCGGGCGATCGCCGGGACGGCCTCGAAGAAGGCCAGCCCCTCCTCGATCGGCATGTCCAGCACCTCGGCGATGGACTTGCCCTTGTAGTGCACCTCCAGCGTCTCCCGGTTGTACCGGGCGCCGTGGCACACCTCGCACGGGACGTAGACGTCCGGCAGGAAGTTCATCTCGATCTTGATGGTGCCGTCGCCGGTGCAGTTCTCGCAGCGGCCGCCCTTGACGTTGAAGGAGAACCGGCCGGGCAGGTAGCCGCGGACCTTGGCCTCCTGGGTCTCCGCGAAGAGCCGGCGGACGTGGTCGAACACCCCGGTGTAGGTGGCCGGGTTGGAGCGCGGGGTGCGGCCGATCGGCGACTGGTCGACGTGCACCACCTTGTCCACCAGGTCGGTGCCGGTGATCCGGGTGTGCCGGCCGGGCACGCTGCGGGCGCCGTTCAGCTCCCGGGCGAGGTGGGTGTAGAGGATGTCGTTGACCAGCGTCGACTTGCCGGAGCCGGAGACCCCGGTGATCGCCGTGAAGGTGCCGAGCGGGAAGCCGACCGTGACGTCCTTGAGGTTGTGCTCGCGGGCGCCGTGCACCGTCAGCTGGCGCTTCTTGTCCCGCTCGCGGCGGGCCGCCGGGATCGGGATGGACCTCTTGCCGGAGAGGTACTGCCCGGTCAGCGACTCCTCGTTGGCCAGCAGCCCCTTCAACGCGCCGGAGTGCACCACCTTGCCGCCGTGCTCACCGGCGCCCGGGCCGATGTCCACCACCCAGTCCGCGGTCTTGATGGTGTCCTCGTCGTGCTCGACCACGATCAGGGTGTTGCCGATGTCGCGCAGCCGCACCAGCGTCTCGATCAGCCGGTGGTTGTCGCGCTGGTGCAGGCCGATGGACGGCTCGTCCAGCACGTACAGCACGCCGACCAGGCCGGAGCCGATCTGGGTGGCCAGCCGGATGCGCTGGGCCTCGCCGCCGGACAGGGTGCCGGCCGCGCGGTCCAGCGAGAGGTAGTCCAGGCCGACGTCGACCAGGAAGCGCAGCCGCTCGTTGACCTCCTTGAGGACCCGCTCGGCGATCTGCTTGTCCCGGTCGTTGAGCCTCATCGCGCCCAGGAACTCGGCGCAGTCGCTGATCGACATCGAGGAGACGTCGGCGATCGACCTGTCCTCGACGGTGACCGCGAGCACCACCGGCTTGAGCCGGGTGCCCTGGCAGGTCGGGCAGGGCACCTCGCGCATGTAGCCCTCGAAGCGCTCGCGGCTGCTGTCGCTCTCCGCCTCGGTGTGCCGGCGCTGGATGAACGGGACGGCGCCCTCGAAGCCGGTGCTGTACGAGCGCTCGCGGCCGAAGCGGTTGCGGTAGCGCACCTCCACCTGGTGCTTGTGCCCGTACATCAGCGCCTTCTTGGCGCGGGCGGGCAGCCCGGCCCAGGGGATGTCGGTGCGGAAGCCGAGCTCCCCGGCCAGCGCGTCGATCAGGCGCTGGAAGTACTCCTTGGCGTGCCCGGCCGACCACGGGTGGATCGCGCCCTCGTCGAGCGAGCGCTCGACGTCCGGCACGACCAGCTCCGGGTCGACCTCCATCCGGTTGCCCAGGCCCGAGCAGTCCGGGCAGGCGCCGAACGGCGAGTTGAAGGAGAACGAGCGCGGCTCCAGCTCCTCGAACGACACGTCGTCGTACGGGCAGTAGAGGTGCTCGGAGTACATCCGCTCGCGCTCCGGGTCGCCCTCGGGGAGGTCGACGAAGTCGAGCACGACCATGCCGCCGGACAGCCGCAGGGCCGTCTCCACCGAGTCGGTGAGCCGCCGCTTGGCGCTCTCCTTGACGGTCAGGCGGTCGACGACCACCTCGACGGTGTGCTTCTCCTGCTTCTTGAGCTTCGGCGGCTCGGCGAGCTGGACCGTCTCGCCGTCGACCCGGGCGCGCGAGTAGCCCTTGGACTGGAGGTCGGCGAAGAGGTCGACGAACTCGCCCTTGCGCTCGCGCACCACCGGGCTGAGCACCTGGAACCGGGTGCCCTCGGCGAGCTCCAGCACCTTGTCGACGATCGCCTGCGGCGACTGCTTGGCGATCGGGCGGCCGCAGTGCGGGCAGTGCGGCTTGCCGATCCGGGCGAACAGCAGGCGCAGGTAGTCGTAGACCTCGGTGATGGTGCCGACGGTCGAACGGGGGTTGCGGTTGGTGGACTTCTGGTCGATCGAGACGGCCGGGGAGAGGCCTTCGATGAAGTCGACGTCGGGCTTGTCCATCTGCCCGAGGAACTGCCGGGCGTAGGAGGACAGCGACTCGACGTAGCGGCGCTGGCCCTCGGCGAAGATCGTGTCGAAGGCGAGCGAGGACTTGCCGGAGCCGGAGAGGCCCGTGAAGACGATGAGGGAGTCGCGGGGCAGGTCGAGCGAGACGTTCTTGAGGTTGTGCTCGCGAGCACCGCGGACGATGAGGCGGTCGGCCACTGCTTCTGGCGCCTTTCTCCGGACGAGAGGGCTTGCGGTGTGTGGGGTGTTCTTCTTCCAGGATGCGGCAGCCAGCCTATAGCTCAGACGTTCGAATCTCGACTTCGTCCAGTGGAGTCCACCCGAACGAGTGACAGCGCCCGCCGGACCGTCCGTACCCGGACCGAAAAACCCCTGCTCAGGACCGGGAACCGGGCGGTAGCGTCGGCTGGTCAACGAGCGAAGCCCCCTCCGGGCAACGCACCGCCCCGTACAGAAGGCAGATCCGATGACCGACCCGCAGTCCGCAGCCGCGATCGCCGCCGAGCACCTGGCCCTGGTGGAGGACGGCACCCGGGCCCTGCTGGAGACCGTCGCCGGGCTGGCGCCCGAGGCCCTCGCCGAGCCCTCCGCGCTCCCCGGCTGGACCCGCGGCCACGTACTCGCCCACGTCTCCCGCAACGCCGACTCCCTGGTCAACCTGCTGACCGGCGCCCGCACCGGCACCGACATCCCCCAGTACGCGAGCGAGCAGGCCCGCGAGGACGGCATCCAGGAGGGCGCCGCCCGCCCGCTGGAGGCCCAGCTCGCCGACCTGTGCGAGTCCCACGAGCACTTCCTGGCGGCCGTCGCGCTGATGACCCCCGAGGACTGGGCCGCCGAGGTGCGCCACCGCTCGGGCGCGGTCTTCCCGGCCTGCGACCTCGTCTGGAAGCGCCTCGGCGAGCTGGAGTACCACCTGGTCGACCTGGACGGCGGCTACACCCCCGCCCACTGGCCGGAGGTCTTCGCCGTCACCGAGTTCCGCAAGCTCGCCACCAGGCTGGCCGGCGCCGACCTGCCCGCCGTCGAGCTGGTCGCCGAGGACACCGGGGACAAGGGCCTGATCGGCACCGGCGGCACCGCCCTCACCGTCCGCGGCCCCGTCCGCGCCCTGCTCGCCTGGCTCTCCGGCCGCTCCGCCGGCACCGACCTGACCCGCACCCCCGACACCGCCCTCCCCCCGCTTCCCCCGCTGGGCTAGCAGGCCCCACACCCGACGGGTTCGCACACACCAAGCGCCGTGGCCTCCGACAAGGTGCATCGGAGGCCACGGCGCCGTCGCGTCACCAGTCCTTGTCCGGCTCCATCTCGGAGAGCTCATCGTCCGAATGACTCAAACTCACGGGCACGATGTCCTCGTAGGTCCACTCGGCCATACTCGAGATGAACCTCCGGAGTTGGTCCTCTACCGCTTCCTGGCGAAGGTTGAGGAAGCCGTCCCGGTCGTCGGCGGACAGCCGTTGACTCGCCTCGCGGGAGATGCAGTGTGAGTCCAGCACTGTGTCCCAGGTGTCCTCGTCGATGTCCAGCGGCCTGATGCCGAGCAGGCCGGGCGCTTCACTGACGGGTTCGTCCCGGCTGGGCAGGATCAGCCGGTTCGCCGCCCAGAACTGCTGCCTCGGCGACGGGACCTTCGCGAAGAACCTGCGCACCGCTACGGCCGCAGGCTGCTCGGACAGGATGTCGCTGAGCTCCTCGACGGAATACTCGAGACCGGTGATCGGCGACCGCGGACGCAACGCCCACCAGGCACAGAGGACGATCCTTCCGGTGGCCTCGTTGGTCCGGAACCGCTTGGCATCGGGGACCGAAGACGTGGCCGCCTCCATCGACGCCAGGAGCCTCGCCACGGACCCGTCCTCGTCCTTCGGGTGGATCCGCGTGGCCAACGACCGGGCCATCTGCGTGAAACTCCCCTTGAAGACCGCGGGCCCTGCAACGACGACCCGCCAGTACAGGCGGCGCAGGAGCTTGCGGTTGCGCTTCTTGGGATTGGGAAAGTGCGCGAAGAACCGCGCGAAGACCACCAGGGGCGCCCTGTACGCGAGAAGCGAGACATGCGGGACCCCGACCTCGTCCTGGAGGAAGGTGATGGCCCGAATGAGCGCCAGCTCCCCTTCCGCGTAGGCCGTCTCCTGGTCCTCCCCCGGAAACTCCGGATCGGTGCGCCGACGACTGTCGTCGAACTCCGTCCGCGGTTCGCGGGTGATGTCCGGCCCGCGTCTGGCCAGGATGGAATGCAGCACCGTGTCGTTGTCGATGGCGCCGAACCCCGTACGAGCCGCCACCCGATCAGCGATCTTGCTGATGGACAGCCGGTTGCTGGCGCCCTTTTCCGGCCCCGCAAACAGAGCCGAGAAGATCTCCGCCCGACTGAGCCGCTTACCGAAGTTGTTCATCCGATCGAAGATGTCGGTCAGGACCGCCTCGTCGTGCTGCTTGACGAGATAGGCGGGCACCTTGTACTGGCGCAGCCTCTTCGCGACACTCCGGGCCTCGTTGAAGTATTCGGAGGCCCCCTTCCCCGGCCCGGCGAACCAGCTCAGCAGCTCTTCCAGATCGAACAACGTCGGCAGCGGAATGTGATTTGACTCCGCGATCTTGGGCGTGGGAATGAATTCCCGCTTCTCCAAGTCGTAATAGACGTTGAAGGGCTCCTTGCGATTGCCGACCGAATGCAGCGCATTGGCCAGGCTCGTGACCCGCTGCTGCCCGTCGACCACCCACAGCGCCTTGTCCGTCTCCGGGGCCTCAACGGTCAGGGCCCCCAGGCGAACGAGGTCCGACGGAGAGTGACGCACCCAGAGCAGGAGGCTCCCGATGGGATATCCGCGGACGATGCTGTCAAAGAGCCTGATGACGTCCTTGGACGTCCATTTGTAATCCCTCTGGAAGTGCGGAACACGAATCCGGCCGGACCACGCTTCGGCGATCAGATCCTCAAGGTCGTACGTAGCCGCACTCGGCTGCGTACCAAGACCCGGTGTACTCATTACCCCTCCCCGATGTGATCTCCCTCACGATCCCAGGCCCCCTAGGTTTTGGCAAACCCCTGACCCATCGCCCCCGAATCTGCTAGCACTCAGCACGATCACGCCCCCGGGTAAACAAAACATCGATCTGCCGCCGGCGCCCGACACCGACTTGGAGGGACGCCTGCGGCGATGCCTACCGTGCGCAAGGATGACCCCAAGGACAACGGGAGAGGGAGCGGACGGATGACGTACCACGGAGCGGTCAAGGTCGGCGGGCCGCCGGACGTGCGCGAGCTGGCCCACCTGATCATCAGCAAGGTGGCCGTGGGCCCGTACGACAACAACGCGTACCTGCTGCGCTGCCGGGCCACCGACGAGCAGCTGCTGATCGACGCGGCCGCCGACGCCCCGGTGCTGCTGGAGACGGTCGGGGCCGACCTGGCGACCGTCGTCACCACCCACCGGCACCAGGACCACTGGGGGGCGCTGGCCGAGGTGGTCGCCGCCACCGGCGCCCGCACCGCCGCCGGGGAGCACGACGCCGAGGGCATCGACGTGCCGACCGGGCTGCGGCTCGCGGACGGCGACACCCTGCGGGTCGGCGAGGTCGGGCTGACCGTCCGGCACCTGGTCGGGCACACCCCAGGCGCGATCGTGCTGGTCTACGACGACCCCCAGGGCCACCCGCACGTGTTCACCGGCGACTGCCTCTTCCCGGGCGGCGTCGGCAACACCTGGGGCGACCCGGCGGCCTTCGACAGCCTCTTCCGGGACGTCAACGAGAAGGTCTTCGACGTCCTGCCCGACGAGGCCTGGGTCTACCCCGGCCACGGCAACGACACCACCCTCGGCGCGGAGCGCCCGCACCTCGCCGAGTGGCGCGAGCGCGGCTGGTAGCCCGCCCCCGGACGCGGGGGGGGGGGGGGGGGGGCCGGCGGGGGGGGGGGGCGGGCCCCCCGCGCGGCGGGGCAGGGGGGGGGGGGCGGGCGCGAGGGCGGCCCGCGGCGCGCGGCGGCGCCCCCCCCCCCCCCCCGTTGGGGGGGGCGGGGGGTTGTTCCCCCCCCCCGGCCCGGGGGGGGCCCCCGCCCCGCCGGCGGGGCGGGGGCGCCCCTCCGCTTTGCCGCCCGGGCGGGGTCAGGCGTCCAGCTTCTCGGACTCCCGCTCGGCCTGCTCGGCCTTCTTCGAGGCCATCAGGCTGGTCACGGTGGTCACGGCCAGCACCACGACGATGAAGCCCAGCGAGAACGGGATGCCGATCTCCGGGACGTTCGCACCGGCCTCGTGGGCGGCGTGCAGCACCAGCTTCACGCCGATGAAGCCGAGGATCACCGACAGGCCGTAGCTCAGGTGGACCAGCTTCTTGAGCAGCCCGCCGATCAGGAAGTACAGCTGGCGCAGCCCCATCAGGGCGAAGGCGTTGGCGGTGAAGACCACGTACGGGTCCTGGGTGAGGCCGAAGATGGCCGGGATCGAGTCCAGCGCGAACAGCACGTCCGTGGTGCCGATCGCCAGCATCACGATCAGCATCGGGGTGATCAGCCGGCGGCCGTTCTCCCGGACGAACAGCTTGGTGCCGCGGTAGTCGTCGGTGGACGGGAAGCGCCGGGTGATCGACTTGAGCAGCCGGTTCTCCTCGAACTCCTCGTCCTCCTCGTCGGCCCGGGCCTCCTTGATCAGCTTCCAGGCCGTCCAGATCAGGAAGGCGCCGAAGATGAAGAACACCCAGGAGAACTGCGTCACCAGCGCCGCACCGCCGGCGATGAACACCGCCCGCAGCACCAGCGCGATGATCACGCCGAACATCAGCACGCGCTGCTGGTAGATCCTGGGCACCGCGAACTTGCCCATGATCAGGATGAACACGAAGAGGTTGTCGACACTGAGCGACTTCTCGGTGATGTACCCGGCGAAGAACTCACCGGCCGGCTGCGCCCCGGAGTGCCACCAGAGGAAACCGCCGAAGAGCAGCGCCAGCACGACCCAGACGGCCGTCCAGATCCCGGCCTCCTTGATCGAGACCTCGTGCGGCTTGCGCCCCCCGATGAAGAAGTCCGCCACGATCAGTGCGATCAGCACACCGATCGTGGTGACCCACATGGTTACGGAAACGTCCACTACTGCTCCTCCGGCAGGTAGGCGAGACAGTCATCGTCACTGCCGGAGGTCTCTTCCGCCCGTCGGGCCAGCGCCCCGGGATGCCACGACGGGCATCCGTGATGACGGGGTCGGCTGTCGAGGAATACTCCCCTCCGCTGCCATCGAGAGTAACAGAACGGGCAAGGAAAGGTAAAGAAGGTAAAGAACCGTCAGAGGAACGGCTCGATCGCCGGCAGCAGGTCCTGGAAGGTCCGCCCCTTCGCCGGGGCGCCGATCGCCTGCATCTCCCAGCCGCCGTTGCCGTCCCGGACCACCTTCGCCATGATCTGCCCGGTGTGCGGCCCGCCGCCCGCCAGCTCGTACCGGGCCAGCTCCACCCCGGTCGCCTCGTCCACCAGCCGGCAGTGCGCCTGGCTCACCTCGGCGAAGGTCTGCCCGGTGTACGAGCTGACCGTGAACACCACCTGGGTGATGTGCGGCGGCACGTGCAGCAGGTCGACCAGGATCGCCTCGTCGTCCTCGTCCCCGGAGCCGCCCTCCAGGTTGTCCCCGGTGTGCCGCACCGAGCCGTCGGTGGACTCCAGATGCTGGAAGAACACCACGTCGGACGGGGTCCGCTCGGCGTACAGCAGGGCCGAGGCGTCCAGGTCGATCTTCCTGGTCCGGCTGCCGAACAGGCCCCGCTTGGGCGCGGCCTGCCAGCCCAGCCCCATCCGCACCACGGTCAGGGCGGCGCCCGCCCCCTTCTGGAGGCTGACCCGCTGCCCCTTGGCAAGGTTCACCGACACGACGTTGTCCTCTCTGCCGGCCGCGCGGTCGCTGCCGCACGGCTCCCCGGTGGAACACCCCGTCGCCGTCCCCCGGCTGAGGCCCCCTCTGCTACCGGCCCGCGACCCCGTCCCGGAGGCGCGATGCCGCAGGCCAGCCTAGGGCCTGCGGCACCCGCGACTCCTCCGGGTTACCCGGTTTGTGGCAAGGATGAGACACCGCGGGGCTTGACCGGTGCCGAACCGGCCAAGCCCCGCACGGCGGGCCTCAGGCCACACCGGCCTCGCGCATCTGCCGCAGCTCCTTCTTCAACTCCTTGACCTCGTCCCGCAGCCGCGCCGCGACCTCGAACTGGAGGTCCGCGGCGGCCGTGTGCATCCGGTCCGTCATCTCCTGGATCAGCTCCGCCAGCTCGGCGGCCGGCAGCGACTTGGCCGGCTTGCGCTCCGCGCCCAGCGCCGGCACCGGGGCCTTGCCCTTGCCCTGGCCCCGGTAGCCGCTGGAGAGCAGCTCGTCGGTGTCCACGTCCTCGCGGGCGAGGGTGTCCAGGATGTCGCCGATCTTCTTCCGCAGCGGCTGCGGGTCGATCCCGTGCTCCTTGTTGTAGGCCTGCTGCACGGCCCGGCGCCGGTTGGTCTCGTCGATCGCCTTCTCCATCGACGGGGTGATCCGGTCCGCGTACATGTGCACCTGGCCGGAGACGTTGCGGGCCGCGCGGCCGATCGTCTGGATGAGCGAGGTGCCCGAGCGCAGGAAGCCCTCCTTGTCCGCGTCCAGGATCGCCACCAGCGACACCTCGGGCAGGTCCAGGCCCTCGCGCAGCAGGTTGATGCCGACCAGCACGTCGTACCGGCCCGCCCGCAGCTCGCGCAGCAGCTCCACCCGGCGCAGGGTGTCCACGTCGCTGTGCAGGTACCGGACCCGGATGTCCAGGCCCAGCATGTAGTCGGTGAGGTCCTCGGCCATCTTCTTGGTCAGCGTGGTGACCAGGACGCGCTCGTTCCTCTCGACCCGCTTGCGGACCTCGTGCACCAGGTCGTCGATCTGGCCCTCGGTCGGCTTGACGATCACCTCGGGGTCGATCAGGCCGGTCGGGCGGATGATCTGCTCGACCTGGCCGTCGCCGCGCGACAGCTCGTACGCGCCGGGCGTCGCCGACAGGTACACCGTCTGGCCGATCCGCCCCAGGAACTCCTCCCACTTGAGCGGGCGGTTGTCCATCGCCGAGGGCAGCCGGAAGCCGTGCTCGACCAGCGTGCGCTTGCGCGAGGCGTCGCCCTCGTACATCGCGCCGATCTGCGGGACGGTGACGTGCGACTCGTCGATGACCAGGAGGAAGTCCTCCGGGAAGTAGTCCAGCAGGGTGTTCGGCGGGGAACCGGGCTCGCGGCCGTCGAAGTGCATCGAGTAGTTCTCGACGCCCGAGCAGGTGCCGATCTGACGCAGCATCTCAATGTCGTAAGTGGTGCGCATGCGCAGCCGCTGGGCCTCCAGCAGCTTGCCCTGCTTCTCCAGCTTGCCGAGCGTCTGCTCCAGCTCCTGCTCGATGCCGGTGACCGCCCGCTCCATCCGCTCGGGGCCGGCCACGTAGTGCGAGGCGGGGAAGACGTAGATCTGCTCGTCCTGGCTGATGATCTCGCCGGTGAGCGGGTGCAGGGTGTACAGCGACTCGATCTCGTCGCCGAACATCTCGATCCGGACGGCGAGCTCCTCGTAGACCGGGAAGATCTCGATGGTGTCGCCGCGGACCCGGAAGGTGCCGCGGGTGAAGGCCACGTCGTTGCGGGCGTACTGGATGTCGACGAAGCGGCGCAGCAGCACGTCGCGGTCGATCTCCTGGCCGACCTTGAGCGGGACCATCCGGTCCACGTACTCCTGCGGGGTGCCGAGGCCGTAGATGCAGGACACCGAGGCGACCACGATCACGTCGCGGCGGGTGAGCAGCGAGTTGGTCGCCGAGTGCCGCAGCCGCTCGACCTCCTCGTTGATCGAGGAGTCCTTCTCGATGTAGGTGTCCGTCTGCGGGACGTACGCCTCCGGCTGGTAGTAGTCGTAGTACGAGACGAAGTACTCGACCGCGTTGTTCGGCAGCAGCTCGCGGAACTCGTTCGCCAGCTGCGCGGCCAGCGTCTTGTTCGGCGCCATCACCAGGGTGGGGCGCTGCAGCTTCTCGATCATCCAGGCCGTGGTGGCCGACTTGCCGGTGCCGGTGGCGCCGAGCAGGACGACGTCCTTCTCCCCCGCCCTGATCCGCCGTTCCAGGTCGGCGATCGCCGCCGGCTGGTCACCGTTGGGCTGGAAGGGACTGACGACCTCGAAGGGCGCCACGGACCGCTCAATACTCGTGATGGGACGCACGCCTCCACCGTACGGCGCCCCACCGACAACCGACGCCGTTCCGATCAGGCCGCGTGCGCCTCGAACGTCATGGCCGGCTCCCGGGCCGGGTCGATCCGCACGACGGAGTCGAAGGCGGAGGCCAGCCGCTCGATCAGCGGCAGCGTCGGGTCGACACCGCTCTCCTCGATGCTCTCGACCGTCTCCTCGTCCAGCCCGGCCCGCTCGGCGAGCTGGGCCGGGCTCCAGCCGAGCGCGGAGCGGCGGGCGTACACGGCCTCGGCCAAGGCCATCCGCCGCCCGGCCGCCCGGTACTCCTCGCTCTCGCGGTGCTCCGGCGGCACGACCCAACGGGTGTGGTAGCCGCTGCTCATCGTTGCTCCTCCCGGTCGTAGACCTGGTGATCGGCGGCGGGCAGATGCTCCGCCTCGCAGACCTTCTGAGCACGGCGTGCCCGTTCGACCTGATCGGTCTCGCGGTTCCTAGTCTTGCGGAAGACCGTCAGGAGCACAGCCCTCCGCCCCGGTGCGAGCCAGTACGTGATGCGCAGCGGCCCGACCCGGAGCTCCCGCAGCGGCCCGCCCAGATGGCTCGCCAACGGGAACGGCAGGGTCTCGCCGTCCTCGGCGAGCCGGTCGGCGGCACGCTCGGCCGCCCGGTACTCGGTGACGGAGCAGTTCCGGAGCCAGGTCCGGACCTCGGGCTCGATCTCGATCTCGTAACCCGGCCGGGATTCGTCGTCAGCCACGTGCTCCCCTGTTCGGCCGTTGGCCCAACGACCGAACAGCGGGGAGGTTACGGACTCAGCTCTTGGCGCTGTCGCGGGCCAGGGCGACCAGGCGGGAGACGGCGCGGAGGTACTTCTTGCGGTAGCCGCCGCGCAGCATGTCCTCCGGGAAGACCTGGTCGAAGGGCAGGCCGGAGGCGGTGACGGGCAGCTCGCGGTCGTACATCCGGTCGGCGAGGACGACCAGGCGCAGCGCGGTGGACTGGTCGTCGACCTGGTGCACGCCGCGCAGGCAGACCGCGCTGACGTCGTCCAGCAGCGCGCCGTAGCGGCTGGGGTGGACGGCGGAGAGGTGGGCGAGCAGGGCGTCGAAGTCGTCCAGCGAGGCCCCGGGGGTGCGGGCGGCGACGGCCTCGACGGTGTCGTCGGGGTACGGCGGCGGGGCGTCGGGCAGGCCGCGGTGGCGGTAGTCCTGGCCGTCGATCCGCATCGGGCGGAAGTGGGCGGACAGGCCCTGGATCTCGCGCAGGAAGTCGGCGGCGGCGAAGCGGCCCTCGCCGAGCTTCTCCGGCAGGGTGTTCGAGGTGGCGCACAGCTTGACGCCGTTCTCGACCAGCCGGCCGAGCAGCGTGGAGACCAGCACGGTGTCGCCCGGGTCGTCCAGTTCGAACTCGTCGATGCAGAGCAGGGTGTGCCCGGAGAGGGTCCGGACGGCCTGCTGGAAGCCGAGCGCGCCGACCAGGTTGGTCAGTTCGACGAAGGTGCCGAAGGCCTTGGGGCCGGGGGCGGCGTGCCAGAGCGAGGCGAGCAGGTGGGTCTTGCCGACGCCGTAGCCGCCGTCGAGGTAGACCCCGGCCGGGCCGGTGGGCGCAGGGGCGGAGCGGCGGAACCAGCTGCGCTTGGGCGCGGAACCGTTTCCCCCTCCGAGGGTGGCCGCGAACTGCTCCAGGACCTGGACGGCCTCGTACTGGCTGGGCTGGTTCGGGTCCGGGATGTACGTCCCGAAGCTCACCTCGGCGAACCGGGGCGGCGGGACCATCTCGGCGACCAGCCGCTCGGCGGGCACGACGGGGCGGCGTTCGGTGAGTGCGATCGGGGCGCCGGCCGGGCTCTCGGCGGCTATCGACTCGGTCGCGGGGGCGGGGCGGGAGGCTGCGGGCACGTTAGTAGAGGGTACGCCTGGTGCCCGCGCCCTCCGAACCCGCTCCGGTCGGGCCGCACAGAGCCCCGCGCAGGGCCCGCGCAAGGCCCCTGCGGGGCCCGCGGTGGAAGACTGGGGACATGCAACAGTTGATCAGCCCGCTGGGCGCTCCGGTCGCCGATCCGTCCGACCTGGAATCGCTCGCCGCCGTCTACGCGTACCCCGACCAGGTGAATCGCGGGCGCCCGTGGCTGCGGGCCAACATGGTGGCGGGGCTGGACGGCGGTGCGCGGCTCGACGGCCTCTCCGAGGGCCTCTCCGGGGACGCCGACAAGCGGATCTTCGGTGTGCTGCGGGCGCTGTCGGACGTGGTGCTGGTGGGCGCCGAGACGGTCCGGGCGGAGGGCTACCGGCCGGCCCGGGCCCGGGCCGACTTCGCGGCCGCGCGGGCCGCGGCGGGGCAGTCCCCGGCCCCGGCGATCGCGATCGTGAGCCGCTCGCTGGACCTCGACCTCACCGCGCCGCTGTTCACGGAACCGCTGGTCAGGACGGTGGTGATCACCGTCGAGGACGCCCCGCAGGAGCGCCGCCGGGCGGTCGCCGGGGTGGCCGACCTGGTGCTCGCCGGGCAGGGCTCGGTGGACCTGCGGGCGGGCGTGGCGGCCCTGGTGGAGCGGGGCTGGACGCGGCTGCTGACCGAGGGCGGCCCCCGCCTGCTGGGGCAGCTGGCGGCGGCGGGACTGCTGGACGAGCTGTGCCTGTCGCTGGCCCCGCTGGTCACCGGCGGCGACGCGCCGCGCATCGTCCGCGATGCGGAAATGCCGGACGTGCAGCGGATGCGGCTGGTCTCATTGATCGAGCAGAAAGGATTCCTCTTCACCCGCTACCTGCGTCACCTGGGTTCGGATGACCCCGTGACCCCCCGATCGTGATCCCGTTATGCGATGCCGGGGCCCGGGGGCCGGCCACTGGAAGGGACTCACGTGTTCAAGACGGTACTGATGATCGAAAAGGCGCTCTCGGACGCGGACGTGGAGCTCGTCACCACGCTCCACAGCGACGAGAAGGTGTCCTTCGTCGTCCTGATGCAGCCGCGCGGCAAGCAGGACGAGTTGCTGCGGGCGCTCGACGACGTCGCCCTCGGCCACCTCGACAAGGTGGTGCACGAGCACGACGAGTCCGAGGGCGGCCCGACCGTGGCCGGCGAATCGCTGGAGCACAGCCTGCGCCACCTGCGCCGGGCCGGGGCCGAGGCGGTCGGCGAGCTGGTCGAGGAGAAACCGCTGGACCGGCTGCGCGCCGTGGTCCGCGAACAGGAGGCGGACGAGGTGGTGGTGCTCACCTCGCCGCACTTCGTGGAGGAGTTCTTCCACCGCGACTGGGCCTCCCAGGCCCGCCACAAGGTGGGGGTGCCGGTGCTCAGGCTCTTCGCCAGCGACTCCTGACTCCGCCCGCCGGTGGTGCAGAATCGTCCTTGCGGTCCGCCCGCGAGGACGATTCGCACCCCGGCCGCCTGCCCACCAGATCCCGCCCGTACGGAGCCACGCCTTGAACGACGCCGCGCACGACCTGCACGCCCCGCACTTCATCGGCATCGGCGGCGCCGGGATGTCCGGCCTGGCGAAGATCCTCGCGGTGCGCGGTGCCAGCGTCTCCGGCAGTGACTCCAAGGAGTCCGAGACCGTCCTCGCGCTGCGCGCCCTCGGCGCCACCGTGCACGTCGGCCACGCCGCCGAGCACGTGCCGGACGGCGCCAGCAGCATCGTGGTCTCCAGCGCGATCCGCGCCGACAACCCCGAGCTGGTCGCCGCCCGCGAGCGCGGCATCCCGGTGGTGCACCGCTCCGACGCGCTGGCCGCGCTGATGGGCGGCCGCCGGGCGCTGGCGGTGGCCGGCACCCACGGCAAGACCACCACCACCAGCATGCTCGCCGTCGCCCTCGGCGAGCTGGGCCTGGAGCCGTCCTACGCGATCGGCGGCGACCTGGACGCGCCCGGCTCCAACGCCCGGCACGGCGTCGGCGAGATCTTCGTCGCCGAGGCCGACGAGAGCGACCGCAGCTTCCACAAGTACGCGCCCGAGGTGGCGATCGTGCTCAACGTGGAGCTGGACCACCACGCCAACTACGCCTCGATCGACGAGATCTACGAGTCCTTCGAGACCTTCGTCGGCCGGATCACCCCCGGCGGCACCCTGGTCGTCTCCGCCGACCACGACGGCGCCCGCGAACTGACCTCCCGGGTGGCCGCCCGCGAGCGCCTCCACGTGGTCACCGTCGGCGCCGCCGAGGACGCCGACCTGCGCGTCCTGTCGGTGGTCGCCCACGGCATGACCAGCGAGGTCACCGTCCTGCTGGACGGCGAGGAGCTGACCTTCACCGTCTCGGTGCCCGGCCGGCACTACGCTCACAACGCGGTGGCCGCGCTGGCCGCCGGCGTCGCGCTGGGCGTCCCGGCCGCTGACCTCGCCAAGGCGCTCGGCGCCTACACCGGCGTGCGCCGCCGGCTCCAGCTCAAGGGCGAGGCGGCCGGCGTCCAGGTGATCGACTCCTACGCCCACCACCCGACCGAGATGACCGCCGACCTGGAGGCGATCCGGGAGGGCCTGGAGGGCGACGGCCGTGTCCTGGTGGTCTTCCAGCCGCACCTGTTCAGCCGTACCCAGCAGCTCGCCGAGGAGATGGGCCGGGCGCTGGCGCTGGCCGACGCCTCGGTGGTGCTGGACATCTACCCGGCCCGCGAGGACCCGATCCCCGGGGTCACCAGCGAGCTGATCCTCGACGCCGCCCGCCGGGCCGGCGCCGACGTCACCCCCGAGCACGACTTCGCCGCCGCCCCCGCCCTGCTGGCCGGCCTGGCCCGCCCGGGCGACCTGCTGCTCACCATGGGCGCCGGCGACGTCACCAACCTGGGGCCCGAAATTCTCAAGCACCTCGCGAACGTTGCTTCCAACGTCTGACGTACGCCGAGCGGGAGTCGTGATGAGCTACGAGATCCAGAAGTCCGAGGCCGAGTGGCGCGCCCAGCTCAGCCCCGAGGAGTACCACGTGCTCCGCGAGGCGGGCACCGAGCGGCCCTTCGTCGGCGAGTACACCGACACCAGGACGGTCGGCGTGTACGCCTGCCGGGCCTGCGGGACGGAGCTGTTCAGCTCCGAGACCAAGTTCGACAGCCACTGCGGCTGGCCCTCGTACTACGCGCCGCTGGCCGGGGACCGGGTCGAGTACATCGAGGACACCTCGCTCGGCATGCGCCGGGTCGAGGTGCGCTGCGCCAAGTGCGGCGGGCACCTGGGCCACGTCTTCGAGGGCGAGGGCTACGGCACGCCGACGGACCAGCGGTACTGCATCAACAGCATCTCGCTGACCCTGCGGCCGGTCGAGGAGAGCTGACCGCCGGCGCCGAGGGCCCGGACCGCCCCGGCGGCCGGGCCCTCGGCGCTGTCCGAGCGACTATCCCGCGACCGGGGCGAAGCGGACCGGCAGGTGGACCAGGGCGCGGTGGAACGGGCCCGGGCGCCAGAGCAACTCACCTGCCGGGGTGGCCAGTTCGAGGTCGCTGAGCCGACTGGTCAGCTGCTCGATGGCGGTGATCGCGATCAGCAGGGCCGGGTCCCGGGCCGGGCAGGCGTGCGGGCCGGCTGCCCAGGCCAGGTGGGCGCTCTCCCCGCTGCGCAGCTCGGTGCCGTCGGTGGCCGGCGCCGCCTGGGAGTTGGCGGCCGCGTAGGAGACCAGCACCAGCGAGCCGGCCGCGATCTCGCGCCCGTGGAAGGTGATGTCGTACCGCGGGTAGTGGGCCGAGAGGTTGGCCATCGGCGGCTCGTGCCACAGCACTTCGTCGATCGCCTGGTGGGCGGTCATCGCGCCGCCGAACAGCGAGCCGGCGTAGCGGGCGTCGGTGAGCAGCCGCAGCAGGGCGTTGCCGATCAGGTTGGTGGTCGGCTCGTGCCCGGCGATCATGGTCAGGGTGATCTGCCGGATCACCTCGTCGTCGTCCAGCCCGACCGGGTGGGTGACGAACCAGGAGGCCAGGTCGTGCCGGGGGCGTTCGCGGCGCTCGGCGACCATCGCGGTGACCACCGCGACGAGCTTGCCGTACGCGGCACCGGCCCGGGCGCCCGACTCGATCAGCCCGGTGATCGCCGCCACCACCTCGGCGTGCTCCTCCTCCGGCACGCCGAACCCGGTGGTCAGCACGAAGGCGGGCAGCTGGCGGGCGTACTCGGCGATCAGGTCGGCGCTGCCGACGGCGGCGAAGCGGTCGATCAGCTGGTGGGCCACCTCGGCGACCTGGCGCTGCAGCCGGTGCGGTTCGAGCAGGGCCAGGCCGTCGGTGATCACCGCGCGGTAGCGGGCGTGCGTCGCGCCGTCGCTGAACAGCGCGGTGGGGCGGTAGCCGAGCACCGGCAGCAGCGGGGAGTCCGGCGGGACGGTCGCCTGCCAGGCGCGGGAGTCCTTGGAGAAGGTGTCGGTGTCGCGCAGCAGGTCCAGGGCGGCCTGGTAGTCGGTGACCAGCAGGGCCTCGACGCCGGGGGCGATCTCGACCGGGGCGACGGCGCCGTGGCGGCGCAGCCGCTCGTACACCAGCTGGGGGTCGGCGGCGAAGACCGGGCCGTAGATCGGGGTCGGTCGGGTCTCGACGGTCACGGGCGTTCCTGGGGATCGGTGGCGGTGGCGGTGGCGGGCAGGGTCTCCAGGACGTGCTCGGCCAGGGCGATCAGCGCGTCGAGGCTGCTGCCGCGCTCGCGCGCGTCGCACAGCAGCAGCGGGGTCGCGGCGTGCAGGTCCAGGTGGGCGCGCAGCACCTCGGGCGGGTGCTCCGGGGAGTCCGGGAAGGTGTTGACGGCGACGGCGTACGGCAGGCCCTGCTCCTCGACCATGTCCATGATCTCGAAGGAGTCGGCCAGTCGGCGGGTGTCGGCGAGCACCAGCGCGCCCAGGGCGCCGCGGGCGATGTCCTGCCAGAGCGGGAAGAAGCGGCGCTGGCCGGGGGTCCCGAACATGTAGAGCACCGTGTTGCCGGGCAGGGTGAGCCGGCCGAAGTCCACCGCGACGGTGGTGGTGGTCTTCTCCGGCAGGCCCGCCAGGTCGTCCACCGGCCGCCCGGTCTCGGTCATCGCCTCCTCGGTGTGCAGGGTGGCGATCTCGGAGAGGGTGCGGATGAGCGTGGTCTTGCCGACCCCGAACGGGCCGGCGACCACCAGTTTCATCAGCAGCTGGTCCCGGTCGGGCAGGTAGCCCACCCGGCTCGGCCCTGCGGCCGGGAGGTCCTGGCCGGGGCCGGGGCCGCTGCCGGGGTCACCGGAGCGCACGGAGTCCAACGAGGAGCCTCTCGACGATGGAGCGGTCGGTCTGCTGGGCGCGCGGGATCGGCGCGCGGGCGCGCAGGCAGCCCGCCTCGACCAGGTCGGCCGCCAGGAAGACGGTGGCGCTGACCGGCAGGCGCAGGTGCGCGGCGGCCTCCACCACGGTCAGCGCGCCGGGGCGCAGCAGCTCCCAGAGCCGGCGGTGCTCGGGGTCGAGGTCGCCGGGCGGTTCGGCGCGGTCCGCGAACAGGACGGTCAGCCGCTCGAAGCCGTCGGTGCCGGGGCGGCTGCGGCCGCCGGTGGCCAGGTAGGCGGGCACCATCCGCCTGCGGGGGACGGCGCTCATGACCCGGTCGGGGTGCCCTGCGCGCCGGCCTCCTGCTGCCGGGGCGGGCTGGCCAGGGCCCGGCCGAGGGCGGCGACCTGGAGCTGCATCTGGTAAGCCACGTTGCCGAGTTGGGCGTCCGGGGCGGTGAACACGGCGAGCGAGGTGTTCTCCCCGGCGGGGACCACGATGGCGTAGCCGAGGTCGGACTCCACCACGGTCTGGGCCAGCCGCGGCCGCTCGACGTCGGTGAAGGCGGTGGTGAAGGCGCGGGCCGCGGCGTGCACGGTGGCGGTCATCGCGGCGACCCGCTCGGCGGAGGCCCGGCCGAGGCCGTCGGAGGCGGCCTCGACGAGGCCGTCACCGGTGGCGACCACCGCGTGCAGCACCCCCGGGAGCTCCAGCAGCGGGTTCAGCACCCAGGAGATCTCTTCGGTGGCGGTCGGGCTGGGCGAGCTGCTCACTGCTCGGCTCCTTCTAAGGTCGGTCCGGTGGTGCGGCCACCGGTCGGTCCGGCGGTGGTGTCGCCGGTGTCGCGGTCGGCGGTGGTGTCGCCGGTGCTGCGGGTCTCGCCGGTGCTGTGGGTGTCGCTGGCACTGCGGGGCTCGCCGGTGCTACGGGTCTCACCGGCGCTGCCGGTCGCCGTGTTCCCGGGGCTGCCCGGGGCGGCCTGTGCCGCCGCGGCCCGGCCGGAGTCGGTGCCGCGCTGCAGGGCCTGCCAGTGGGCGGCGGCCCGCTCGGGGGTGCGGACGTACGGTGCGGGCTGCTCCCCCGGCCCTCCCGCCGTCCCGGCGGTCGGTGCCCCGGCGGTCGGTGCGCCGGGCGCCGCCCCCGGTTCCTCGCCGGTGCGCGGACGCCGCCGCCGCCGGCTGGGCAGGCCGCTGCCGTCCCCGTCGGGGGTGGCGGCGGTGTCCGGGTCGGGCACCACGTGGATGGCCGGCGCCGGGTGCGGGCCGGGCTGGTTGTGGCGGTCGGCGAGCACCGGCGGGGCCTGCTCGTCGGCGTCGCGCATCGGCGGGACGGCCGCGACGGTGGGCGCCGGTGCCGGGCCGCTGCCGGCCCGCAGCGGCAGCGGGGTGAGCACGGAGAGCGGCTGCTCGTCGTCCACCGTGGTCACCAGCGCGGCCGGGATGCGCAGGAGGGTCCGCATGCCGCCGTACGGCGAGGGCTCGATGTGGCAGGTGAAGCCGTACTGGCGGGCCAGCTTGCCGACCACCGCGAAGCCGGTCTTGGGCGGGTTGCCCAGCTCGGTGAGCAGCACGTCCGACGGGCCGGCCAGCAGTCGGCGGGCCCGGCGCAGCTGGTCCTCGTCCATGCCGATGCCGCTGTCGTCGACGATCACCAGTGCGCCACGACCGCCCTGCTGGACGGTGACCGGGACGTCGGTCTCCGGGTGGGAGTAGGCGGTGGCGTTGGCGAGCAGTTCCGCGATGGCGATGGCGATCGGCTCGGCGGCCCGGGCGACCACGGCCAGCCGCTGCTCGCGCAGGTGGTTGGCGACCTTGATCCGGGCGTAGCCGGGCACCCGGGAGAGCGCGCCGACGACGACCTCGGCGAGCGGGGAGTCGGTCCGGGCCAGGCCCGGCCAGGCCTCGCAGAGCACGGCGACGGTCTGGATCCGGCGCAGCGCGACCTCGTTGCGGAAGTCGACCTCCAGCAGCCGGGGGTCGTCGTTGTCGTGCTGGAGCTGCTGGACCAGGCTCTGGATCTGGTAGAGCAGGGTCTGGATCCGGGAGGTGGCGCCGCGCATGGCGGCCCGGGCGGCGGCGTCGACCCGCTCGCGCTCGTCGGCGAGGGCCGCGGTGGTGGCGTCCAGGACGGACTGCAGGGCCCGGACGCCCTCGGGGCCGACGGCCTGCGGGTCCAGCGGGCCGACCGTCGGGGCGTTGGTGTGGGTCAGCCGGACGGCCGTGGCGGCGACCCGCTCCTGGGCGAGGTGGCCGATCTCCGCCAGCAGCGCGGCGCCGCCGCGGTCCGCGGCGGCCAGCCGGGCCTCGGCGGCCGCGGCGCGGGCGTTCGCCTCCCCGATGCCGGCGTTCGCCTCCTTGGCCCGGGCGTTGGCGGCGGCGCCCCGCTGGTCGGCGGCCCGGGTGTGCTCCTCGGCCCGCCGGGTCTGCTCGGCGGCGTTCCGTACGGCCTCCTGGGCCTCGTCCCGCTGGCGTTCCGCGCGGGCGAGTTTGGCCTCGGCGGCGCGGGCCTGCTGCGCGCCCTGGCCGAGCGCGGCCTCGGCGGCCACCGCCCGGCGGACGGCCGCGGCCCGGCCGCGGGCGAGCACGACCGCGGCCGCGGTGGTGGCCAGCGCCAGGACGATCAGCGCGATCAGCGCGATCTGCGTCATCGGGGTCCTCGGGTGTCCTTGCTGCTCGGCCCGGGCCGGCGCCCGGGGTGCGGTTCCGGGCGGAGCTCGGGAGCGGGGTGCGCGCGGGTGCGGTGGTGCGGGTGCCGGGGTGCGGGTGCCGGGTGCGCGCGGGGTCCGGCCGGAGTCGGGGCCCCGGCGGTCGGTGCCCCGGCAGTCGGTGCCCCGGCAGTCGGTTCCGGGCGGTCAGTTCCGGGCGGGGCGCGGGCGCGGGATCCGGGCCGAGTCCTCGGCCAGTTCGCGGGCCACCACGGCGACCTGGGCCATGGCGTCCAGGATGCCGGGCAGTTCGGAGCCCTCCAGGTGCCGGTACTCGGCCGCGACGGTGAGCACCAGCCGCTCGGGCAGGCCGAGTTCGGGGTGGCGCTGCTCGGCGATCACCCGCCGGGCGGCGTCCAGCGCGGGTATCCCGGCGGCGTGCAGGGTGTGGGCGCGCTCGCGGACGTACGCCAGGTAGCCGATGTGCTCCTGGACGCCCTCGCGGTCGAGCACCGGGCCGTGGCCGGGGACGAAGATCTCCGCGCCGGTCTCCAGGGCCTGTTCGCAGGCGCCGATGACGTTCTCCAGCGGGCCGGCCCAGTGCGAGGGGTGGTCGCCCGGTTGCTCGGGGGTCGAGGAGAAGATCACGTCGCCGGTGAACACGGCGCGCTGGTGCGGCAGGTGGACCATCAGGTCGCCGCCGGTGTGGGCGGCGGGCAGGCTGGTGATCTGCACCGGGTAGCGGCCGACCGTGAGTTCCAGCTCGCCGGTGAAGACGGTGTCCGGGTGCACCGGCTCGGTGGTGGACCAGTCGAAGCCCCCGAAGTGCTCGCGGAGGTAGCCGCCGAGCGGGGAGTCCGGGTCGCTGTTGGTGAGCAGGGCGTGCTGCTGCTGGGGGGTGGGCTCCCAGTGGATGTGCTCCAGCGCCTCGCGGGTGGCGATCACCTCGGCGTCGGGGAGCACTCCGGCGCCCCACAGGTGGTCGCCGTTGGCGTGGGTGACGACCACCCGGTCGATGTCGACCCCGGTCGGCAGCAGGCGCCGGCTGGCGGCCAGGAACTCCCCGGCCAGTGAGGGGTCGTAGGGGGTGTCGATCCAGAGCGCGGTGGTCTCCGAGGCCAGCAGGCCGCAGTTGGCCAGGCCCCAGCCCCGCTTCGGGGGGAGCCACACGTACAGGTCCTCGGCAATCGCGCTCACGTTCGCACGGTTGATCGTCATGCGCGCGATTATGCCCATGTTGTGTCAGGGATGGGGCAAAAGCTGTACGAACAGCTGGAGTTAGTGCCCCGTTCCCTCCCGCCCTGTCCGGATTCGCACCACGTGGTCGAGACCAATCGTCTCACGGCTCGGGACGACTGGTGGACACCTCGCCCCGGAAACCCGACGGGACGTCGGACCGCTGGGTGGGCAGCACCCGGCAGACCTCGACCGTGACGTCCACCGTGTCCAGCCCGATCACCCGCCCCTCCACCGCGACGAATCCTTTCTCCCCCGAGCGGAACAGCGCCGCCAGCGGGGACCCCCGGTTCGCCGAGGTCAGGGCCTCCACCGCCATCGCCGAACCGAAGGCGAACACCCCGCAGAGCACGACGCAGGGCGCCTGCCGGGGCGTGCGGGTGACGAAGATGAAGCCGTGGTCGCGGATCAGCTCCCCGGCCGGGTTGTACAGCGCCTCGAAGGTCATCCCGCCCCAGCGGGCGCGGGCCTCGTCCGGGTACTCGACCGCGAAGTCCGGGAACACCGTGTCCAGCACGCCACCGGAGTACGAGTTGACGCCCGGCCCGCCGATCGAGAAGGTCGGCATCCGCGGGTCCTGCGCCCCCGCCACCACCAGCTCGATCGTCGCCTTGCGGTTGACCTTCCGCAGCAGGTCGGTCAGTTCCGCTATCGCCCTGGCCTCGGCCATCGGCACGAACAGCACGTTCTTCGGCCCGCGGCTGGTCAGCTGGCAGCCGTCCGAGGTGAAGGCGAACTCCGCCACCTCCAGGCTCGGGATGACGATCTGCACCCGCCCGTACGGCGCCAGCAGCGCCCGCAGGAAGCCGTAGCGCAGGAACAGCCTGGTGCGGGCGAGGGAACGGGCCGCGAGGAAGCCGATCACGGCCGGCACCGATGCGATCAGCACCTGGAGCAGGATCTCCATATGATCCCCCGGAGGAAGACTCGACCACGAACTGTGCGCCCTGGTCATGTCCCCGTCCGTGGCCGGAAATACCCCCTTCGCGGCAAATCGGGGTGGCCGGATCTCCGCGCCCCGGTCACCCCAGGCGCTTGATCCCCTTCCGCTCCCCCGCGCAGCGCTCGTACCCCAGCCAGGCGTTGACCGCCAGCATCGGCGCGTTGGTGGCGTCGTTGCTGGTGTACGCGCGGCGGTGACCGGCCGCCGCGGCGAGCCGCAGCGACTCCAGCTTGGCCAGCTTGGCCAGCCCGCGGCCGCGGAACTCCCGGCGGCAGGCGGTGAACGCGGACCAGTAGCGACCCACCCCGTCGGTCTGCGCCATGGTGAAGGCCGCCGGCTCGCCGTCCACCACGGCGACCACCGTCAGCCCGAGGTCGAGGTCCGGCCGGGCCCAGTCGCCCCGCAGCCACTCCTCGTAGTCCAGGGCGTCCATCACCACCTCGCCGGGCTCGTCCCGGATCGCGTCCGCCTCCACCAGGAACAGCGGGCGCGGATCGTCCGCCCAGTCGGTGGCCGGGCGCAGCTCGACGCCGGCCGGCCGCACCGGTGCCTGCGGCAGCGGGAGGGCCAGGTCCCGCCCGCCGAAGTGGGCTTCGCGCCCCGGCTCGTAGCCCCGGGCGGCACCGAAGGCCAGGGCGGCGGGCTCGTCGTCCAGCCAGGTGTGCAGTTCGGCCACCCCGTGGGCGCTCAGGTGCCGTTCGGCCGCGGCCAGCAGCGCGGTGGCCGCGCCGCGCCGCCGGAACCCGGGCAGCACGCTGCCGTTGGCGTAGCCGACGCCGGTGGTCGTCGTCCCGAGCACCAGTCCGCAGCGCACCGCGCCGACCACCCGGCCGTCCAGTTCGGCGACGAAGGTGCGGAAGCGCTCCTCGGGATTCGTCCGGGAGTTCATCCAGAGCAGCGCCTCGGCGCTCATCACCAGGTGTTCGCGGCCGGCCCGGTGGGCGGCGGTCACCGCCTCGGCGTCGGCGGGGCGGAAGTCTCGGATCGTCAGTTCGGTCTCAGTCATCGATGCGCACGCTATCCGCGCCCGCCGGCCGCCGCCTCCGAATTTCCCCGCCACCGGGCCGTCCGTCCGCGGATTCGCCCCGGACGCCGGGCCGGAATCCTCGCGCACCTGAACGGCAAGGCTCAAATAATGCTCTGAGAAGACCGGGTGAGGCTTGGCAGCCACCCCGCCCGGGGACATCCTCAGCAACACGGCCGCGCGGTCCTGGCGACGACGCCCGCACCGCCCGACGGCCTCCCCACCCAGCCCTCCGAAGGGGGCGAACCGATGACCTCCCCTGCCCTGGACCTGCCCGGCTCCACCGCCTCCACGGCGGACACCGCCACGACGGAGACCACCGCGGCGGGCACCACCGCGACGGCCACCACCGCGCCCAGGCTCGGCGTCGGCCTCGGCTGGCGCAGCGAGATCGACACCGTGGTCGAGCGCCAGCCCGGCCTGGACTGGGTCGAGGTGGTCGCCGAGAACGTCTGCGCCGACCACCTGCCCACCTCGCTCACCGTCCTGCGCGAACGCGGCGTCACCGTCGTCCCGCACGGCGTCGGCCTCGGCCTCGGCGGCGCCGACCGGCCCGACCCCGGCCGGCTCGGCAGGCTCGCCGGAACGGCCCTCGCGCTCGGCTCCCCCCTGGTCACCGAGCACCTGGCCTTCGTCCGGGCCGGCGGCCTGGAGGCCGGCCACCTGCTGCCCGTCCCGCGCACCCGGGACTCCCTGCGGGTGATCGCCGAGAACGTCCGGATCGCCCAGGACCAGCTGCCGGTGCCGCTCGCCCTGGAGAACATCGCCGCCCAACTCGCCTGGCCCGACGACGAGTTCACCGAGGGCGAGTTCCTCGCCGAACTCGTCGCGCGGACCGGCGTCCGACTGCTGATCGACGTGGCCAACCTGCACACCAACCGGGTCAACCTCGGCACCGACCCGGCCGCCGAGCTCGACCGCCTGCCGCTGGAGGCGCTCGCCTACGTGCACGTCGCCGGCGGCACCCTGGTCGACGGCGTGTGGCACGACACCCACGCCCACCCCGTCACCGAACCGGTGCTGGAGGTCCTGGCCGAACTCTGCGCGCGGGTCGAACCGCCCGGCGTCCTGCTGGAACGGGACGCCGACTTCCCGCCGCCCTCCGAACTGGCCGGTGAACTGGACGCCATCCGTCGGGTGCTGGAGGGGAGCACCCGATGACGCCCGACCTGAACCCCGTCGAGCCGAAGGGGGGCGCCGAGGACGCGACCGGCACCCCCCGGGAGCGCCTGGCCCGGCGCCAGACGGGACTGCTGGCCGCCCTGGTGGCCGGCGGGCCCGTCCCGCCCGGCTTCGACCCGGACCAGGTCCGCGCCCAGTCCACCGGCCTCGCCGCCAAGCGGCGCGACACCACCGCGAAGGTCGCCCCCGACCTACCCCGCCTGCTCGGGGCACGGTACGGGCCGCTCTTCCTCGCCTACGCCCGCACCCACCCGCAGACCGGCGGCTACCACGCCGACTCCCGGGCCTTCGCCGCGTGGGTGCTCACCGACGGCGGCCCGTCCGCCGCCGACCACCGCCGCGCCCTGGAGCAGTGGCTCCACCCGGCGCCCGAACCACCGCCCGGCCCGCTCGCCAGGCTGCGCCGGGCCCTGCGCGGCCACTGATCCGACGTCTCAATCGGGGGAACCGCCCATGTGGCACAACAGCTACTTCCTGATCCCGGCCCTCCTGCTGGTCGCGGCCGCGCTGTACGCCTCCCAGGCCAGGCAGCGGGTCCGCCACGTGCCCCACCCGCAGGGCCTGCCCGGCCGCGGCCTGCCGCTGCTGGACACCGCCTTCCTGGCCGGCGGCCCGGGCCGGGTCTTCGACACCGCGCTGGTCCGGATGCACCTCGGCGAACAGGTCGTGATCAACCGCGCCGGACTGGTCACCCTCACCGGCGCCCGCCCGTACGACGCGGTCGACCAGGCCGTGCACGACGCCGTCGGCGCGACCGGCAGCCGGCAACTCGGCACGGTGCGCCGCACGGTGATGCGCTCCGCCGCCGTCCAGGAGATCGGCGACCGGCTCGCCGACCGCGGCCTGATGCGCCGCCCGGAACGGCTGCACCGGGCCCGCGTCGCACGGCGGCTGCTCTGGCTGGCGATGCTCGACGTCGTGGTCTTCGCCGGGCTCGCCCTGCTGCTGGACGACAACGACGCCCTCTACGACCGCCCCAACCTCTGGTACCCGGGCCTTCTGCTGCTCCTCGGCGCCGTCGCCCTGCTCGCCACCCTCCCCGCCGACGGCCGGGTCACCCCGGCCGGGCACCGCCAGCTCGCGCTGATGCAGGGCAGCACCCCGTGGACGCCCGGCTCCGGCGTCTCCCCCCGGCTGACGGGCGGCGCGATGCTGGGCGCGGTCGCCCTCGGCGGACTGGCCGCGGCCGCGCTGGACGACCAGGAGCTGGAGGCCGCGATGCTGGCCGCGGCGGCCGAGGACGAGGCGGTACGACAGGCCCAGGCGGCCTCGTCCTCCTCCTTCTTCTCCTCGGGCGGATCCTCGTCCGGTACCTCCTCGTCCGGCGGGTCCTCCTGCGGCGGGTCCTCCTGCGGCGCCTCCTCCACCGCCTCCTGCGGCTCCTCCGACTCCGGCTCCACCCACCACCACTCCTCGTGCGGCAGCTCCTCGCACCACTCCTCGTGCGGCGGCTCCTCGCACTCCAGCTGCGGCTCCTCGTCGAGCTGCGGTTCGTCCTCCAGCTGCGGCTCCTCGTCCAGTTGCGGGAGCAGCTGCGGCGGCTCCTGACGTCACAGTTCGGTATCGCGCCCCGGGAAGCCGTTCCCCGCGCCGGGGCCCCAGGCATAGAACAAGCCCATGTGGTTGCTGTTCCTGATACCGGCCTGTGTCGCGGCGGTGCTGTCCTGCCTCCGGCTGGTGCGGATGACCGCCACCGCCGATGCCCTCGCCGACCAGGACGGGCGGCGCCCGCCGGAAGCCGTCGGCATCGGACTGTACGAGACGGCCTACCTGGCCGGCGGCCCGGACCGGGTGGTGGAGCTCGCCCTCGTGCTGATGGCCGGCCGCGGCCGCCTGCACCTCGCCCACACCGGCTGGACCACCGTGGTCGACCCCAGGGGCCGCAGCCGGCTGGAACGGGCGGTCATCGCCACCGTCGGCCCCGAGGGCCAGTGCCGCACCGACGAGCTGCGCCGGGCGATGGGCGAGCACCCCACCGTGCTGGAGATCGGCGCCCGGCTGGCGCTGGCCGGCCTGGCCACCCCGGCCCTGGTCCAGCGCAACACCGTGGTGGTGGTGCGCCAGGTCCGGCACGCGATGCTGCTGACGGTGGTGCTGCTCGCCGCCGCGGTCTCGCTCAGCGGCTTCACCGGCGGTGACACCCTCGCCCCGCTCGCCTGGTTCTCGCTGCCGCTGGTGCTCACCGCGGGCACCCTGCTGATGGCCCGGGTCGACGTCTACCCGTACACCCGCTGGGCCTCCCCGATCGGCCAGGAGGTGCTGCGCGAGGTCCGCCCGGCCCGCCAGCACGGCCTCGCCGACGACGAGGAGCGCGAACTGCTCACCGCCGTCGCCATGAACGGCCCCGCCGTGCTCCCCGACGCCCGGCTGCGCGCCGCCCTGCGCCCGCACCGCGGCTGAAAACCGGCTGCGCCGACGGCCCTGACCAGGGCAGACTCCGCCCCATGGACGACCACCACCGCGCCGCACTCGACCGCGCCCACCGCGAAGGCCGGCCGGTCCGGCTGCGCCGCTCGATCCCCGGCGCGGACGAGCTGGAGGGCTTCGTCCTCGGCACCGGCCCGGTCTGGACGCTGCTCGCCGCGTGCACCGACCACCACCTCGACGGCTGGACGGCCGTGCGCACCACCGACCTGCGCAAGGTCCGCGACCTCGGCGGCCCCGACACCCTGACCGTGCGGGTGCTGCGCCGCCGGGGCCGGTGGCCCGTCCGGCCGCCGGGCGCCGAACTGCCGCTGGACGACCTGCCGGGGCTGCTCGCCGCCGCCTGCGCGGAGTACGGCCTGATCGCGCTGCACACCGAGCGGAACGCCCCGGACTCCTGCTGGGTCGGCGCCGTCACCGCCGTGCGCCCCGCCTCGCTGCGGCTGCACGAGGTCGACCCGGAGGCGCGCTGGCGCCCGGAGCCGACGAAGTTCCGCTTCTCCGACGTCACCCGGGTCAACCTCGGCACCCGCTACAACGCCGTCCTGCGGGAGTTCGCGGGGCCGCGCCCCTGACGAACGGCCGGAGGCCGGCTCCCACCCCAGCGGGGGGAGCCGGCCTCCGGTGCGACGCGGGTCAGGCCAGGCCGTTCAGCAGCTCGCTCACCGGCTTGCGGCGGCCGGTGAAGAACGGCACCTCCTCGCGGACGTGCAGCCGGGCCCGGGAGGGGCGCAGGTCGCGCATCAGGTCGACGATCCGGTGCAGCTCGTCCGCCTCGAAGGCGAGCAGCCACTCGTAGTCGCCGAGCGCGAACGAGGCCACCGTGTTGGCCCGCACGTCCGGGTAGCCGCGGGCCATCTGGCCGTGCTCGGCGAGCATCGCGCGCCGCTCGGCGTCCGGCAGCAGGTACCACTCGTAGGAGCGGACGAACGGGTACACGCAGACGTAGTCGCGCGGGCGCTCGTCGGCCAGGAAGGCCGGGATGTGCGACTTGTTGAACTCGGCCGGGCGGTGCAGGGCCATGTTCGACCAGACCGGCTCCAGCTGGCGGCCCAGGCCGGTGCGGCGGAAGCGGTTGTACGCCTCCTGGAGGTCGTCCGAGTCCTCGGCGTGCCACCAGACCATCAGGTCGGCGTCCGCGCGCAGCCCGGAGACGTCGTAGGTGCCGCGGATCGTCACGTCCTTGGCGTCCAGCTGCGCGAACAGCTCGTCCACCTCGGCGGCGAGGGCGGTGCGGTCCTCGGGCAGGGCGCCCTTGAGCTTGAACACCGACCACATGGTGTAGCGGATGACCTGGTTCAGGTCGCGCGCCTTCTTCTTCTCGGGCCGCTGCTCGGGCTCCCGCTCAACGCTCTCAGTCATGCGCCCATTGTCCTCTCCGTGGAACCGTCCCCGGTCGTCGGGGTCAACCGTTCGTCGATGTGCTCACCGACGGCCGCCGCGGCGGCGGCCGCCGAACCGATGCAGGCCGGGATCCCCACCCCGTCGTACGCGGCGCCGCACAGCGCCAGGCCGCCCACCGCCCGCACCGACGCCCGCACCCGGGCCACCCGGTCCGGGTGGCCCACCGGGTACTGCGGCAGGCCCGCCGTGAAACGCGACACGAAGGTGTCGTACGGCCGGGCGGTCAGGCCGACCGCCTCGGCCAGGTCCGCCAGCGAGCGGGCCACCAGCTCCTCGTCCGGCAGCTCCAGCACCTCGTCCTCGCGGTGGCGGCCCAGCGAGGTGCGCAGCAGGAAGGCGTCGGGGGCGGAACGCTGCAGCCAGCCCCACTTGTTGGAGGAGAAGGTCGAGGCCTTGATCCGGCGGCCGTCCACCGGCGGTACCAGGAAGCCGCTGCCGGCCGGCGGCTGGGGCAGGTCGGCGCGGCGGAACGCCAGGGTCACCAGGGCCATGCCCGCGTACTCGACGGCGTCCAGCTCGGCGGCCGCCGCCGGGGCGTCCGCCCGCAGCAGCCGGGCCGCGGCCGGCGCCGGGACGGCCAGCACCACGGCGTCGGCGGTCAGCACCTCGCCGCCGGCCACCACCCGCCAGCCCTCGGGGGTGCGGCGCAGCTCCTCCACCGGGGTGTCGGTGCGCAGGTCCACGCCCGCCTTCACACAGGCCGCGGCCACCGCCCCCGGCAGGGTGCCGAGGCCGCCGCGCAGCCCCTGGAACACCGGGGTGCCGACCACCTGCGGCCGGGACGCCAGCGCGTGCACCCCCTCGACCAGCGAGCCGCCGCTCCGGGCGATCGGCAGCAGCTGCGGCACGGCGGCGCGCAGCGAGATCTCCTCGGCGCGACCGGCGTAGACGCCGCCCAGCAGCGGCTCCACCAGCCGGTCCACCACCTCCTGGCCGAGCCGGTCGGCGACGTAGCGGCCGATCGCGACGTCCGCCCCGACCTCGCCGGCCCGCTCGTGCCGGGCCCGCTCCAGCCCCTCGGCGCTCAGCACCCCGGAGGCGGCCAGCGCCTCCAGGTCGCCCGGGACGCCCATCACCTGCCCGCCCGGCAGCGGCCGCAGCGCGCCCCTGGTCCAGATCGCCGCCTTGGCGCCGGTCGGCGGCTCCAGCTCCGCCCCCAGCCCGACGGCCCGGGCCAGTTCCACGGCCTCCGGCCGCCGCGCCAGCACCGACTCGGCCCCGAGGTCCACCCGGACCCCGCCGACCTCGCCGCCCCACAGCTTCCCGCCGACCCGCCCCGACGCCTCCAGCAGTGTCACCCGCGCCCGCGCCGGCCCCCCGGCCGCCCCGCTCAGGAAGGCGGCCGCAGCCAGCCCCGCGATCCCACCACCGACGACGACGACCTGTGCATCCGACATGCCTCGCAGTCTCGCAGGTCTTTACACGGATGCCTCAATCCGCTGCACGCCTGCTGTCGGGCACCAGCCCGTCGAGGTCGATCTCGATCGGAAAGGGCACCGACCGCACGAGCTTCCCTCGGAAGATTCCGGCCGGACTGTAGGTGGAGGTCGCGGGTTCCAGCTCGAAGGCGTGCACGACCGGAAGGCCGCCCTCGTCCTCCACGATCCAGTAGTGCGGGATGCCCGCCTCCGCGTACTTGCGGACCTTGACCGTGCGGTCGCGGTGCGCAGACTCCGGGGACACCACCTCAACGACGAGGTCCACCTCGTCGGGAGCGAACTGGGTGCGATCGGCATCGAACTCGGCCCTGACAACAAGCACGTCCGGTTCGGGGCGGTTCCGCTTGTCGAGCTTGATCGACATCTCCCGACCCACCCGGCGTCCCTCCGGCACCTGGCGACGCAGCGAATACACGAGGTCCGTGACGACATCGCCGTGCCACCAACGCTGGGGAGACATCATGAAGACCAGGGCTCCGTCGATCAGTTCGGTGTGCCGCGGCGCCTGCGGCAGGTGGTCGAGGTCGTCGGCAAACCAGCCCTCGTCCCTGGGCGCGTACATCCAGTCCGGCAGCTCGCTCATAACTCCAAGATAGCGAGTCCGGCGGCGCTGCCGGCGGGCCGCGCTGGCCGTGTGCTAAGGAACCGACCACGTTGCACCCGTGGGGTGGAGCGCTCCGGTGGGTCGTGTCCGTCCCGGGGCCGAGCTGTGATGGACCTGCGATCTGCCGGGCGGGTCCGTCGGGCAGGCTCTTGCGTCCAATGGCAGGAAATGCCAGCGGACTTGGGGAGGGGCCGGGGAATGGGACGACGGACGAGGGCCGGGGTGCCGGTGGTGGCGGTGGCCGCCGCGGTGCTGCTGGCCGGGGGTTGCAGTGCGAGCGGCGGCGGGGAATCGGGGCGGAACGACTCGGCGGGAGCGCCGGCGAAGGCGGCCGGTGGGGCGGCCGCGCCGGCCGCTCCCGCCCCGGCGGGCGGGCAACCCTCCGGGGCGCCGGCGGCCGCCGGGGTCACTCCGGCCGCGGACACCCGGCTGATCTCGTACACCGCGCAGCTCTCGCTGACCACCAAGGACGTCGGGCAGGTCCTGGGCAGGGCGCGGGAGTTGACGACCGCGTCGGGCGGTTACGTGGGCGGCGAGTCGGTCAACGGCGGCGGTGCGGACGAGTACGGCCAGTTGACGCTGCGGATCCCGTCCGCCGCCTACCAGCAGACCCTGGACCAGCTGGCCGCCCTGGGCCGGGTGGTCTCGCGCAAGAGCCAGGCGGACGACCTGACCCAGCAGGTCGCGGACGTGGCGAGCCGGGTGCAGACCCAGCAGGCGAGCGTGGACCGGGTCCGGGCGCTGATGGCCCAGGCCAAGACGCTGAGCGACATCACCTCGCTGGAGGGCGAGTTGAGCCGCCGGGAGGCGGACCTGGAGTCCTTGCAGAAGCAGCAGAAGGAGCTGGCCGCCCGGACCTCGTACTCGACCGTCACCCTGGACGTCCGCCGGGAGGCGGTGGCCCCGGCGCCGACCCCGACGCCGACGGCGGCCGGGGGGAAGGGCTTCGGCGAATCGGTGGGTTCGGCGCTGGGCGGCGGCTGGCACGTGCTGGTCGCGATCGGGACCGCGCTGGTGGTGGCGCTGGCCGCAGTGGCGCCGTTCCTGCTGGTGCTCGGGGTCCCGGGGGCGCTGCTCTACCGGTACTGGCGCCGGACCCGCGCACGGCCGGTCGTCCGGCCCGAGGAGCCCGAGCACCCCGAGGAGCCCGAGCACCCCGAGGCTTCCGGGGAATGACGCACGGCGGCGGGCCCCCCGAACTCCCGGGGGCCCGCCGCCGCGGGGCGTCAGCGCGCGCTGGCCTCGTGCACGAAGGCGACCAGGCGGCTGAGCGCGTCCGGGTCCATGGACGGCATCACGCCGTGGCCGAGGTTGAAGATGTGGCCGCTGGTGCCGAGCGCCTGGGCGGCGTGCAGCACCTCGCGGGCCTTGGTCTCGACGACCTTGGTGGGCGCGTACAGCACCGCCGGGTCGAGGTTGCCCTGGAGGGCCTTGCCCGCGCCGACCCGCTCGGCGGCGACGTTCAGCGGCACCCGCCAGTCGACGCCGACGATGTCCGCGCCGGCCTGGCCCATCAGCCCGAGCAGCTCGCCGGTGCCGACGCCGAAGTGGATCCGCGGCACCCCGTAGTGGGCGACGGCGTCGAAGACCTTGGTGCTGGCGGGCATCACCGAGCGGCGGTAGTCGTCCGGGGCGAGCGCGCCGACCCAGGAGTCGAACAGCTGGACCGCGGAGGCGCCGGCCTCGATCTGCACCTTGAGGAAGGCGGAGGTGATGTCGGCGAGGCGGTCCAGCAGGGCGGCCCAGAGCTCGGGCTGCCCGTACATCATGGCCTTGGTGTTCTCGTGGTTCTTGGAGGGCCCGCCCTCGATCAGGTAGCTGGCGAGCGTGTACGGCGCGCCCGCGAAGCCGATCAGCGGGGTCCCGCCGAGCTCGTCGACCAGCAGGCCGACGGCCTCGGTGACGTAGGGGACGTCGTCGGGCTCCAGCGGGCGCAGCCGGTTGAGGTCCTCGAAGGTGCGGATCGGGTCGGCGATGACCGGGCCGATGCCGGGCTTGATGTCCACGTCGATGCCGACGGCCTTGAGCGGCACCACGATGTCGCTGAAGAAGATCGCCGCGTCCACCTTGTGCCGGCGCACCGGCTGGAGGGTGATCTCCTTGACCAGCTCGGGCCGCATGCAGGACTCCAGCATGGGGATGCCCTCGCGGACCTTCAGGTACTCGGGCAGCGAGCGGCCCGCCTGGCGCATGAACCACACCGGCGTGTGCGGCACCGGCTCGTGCCGGCAGGCGCGCAGGAACGCGGAGTCGTGCGCGGCGCCGCGGCGCGCGGGGGTGCTTCGGCCGTCGGGGGTGGCCGCCGTCGGGTCTGCCGTAGTCTCGCTCACGGGTCAAATCTTCGCACGCGCCCGGGGGCGCCCTTCCCGGGTGGTCTCGTCGGTTCCTCCAAGATCTGGCCGGGTTTGCCGTTCCGGCACGCCGCTCGGACGGAAGTTGCGGCGATAACCCCGGTCTTCGACCTAGTCTTCGGGTCATGGCAGCGGTCGGCGGGCACCCCGCGCAAGGTGGCGGAACAGGTGGCGGAACGGGTCGGGAGGGGGCGCCGAGCGAGTTCCGGGCCGCCGTGGAGGCCCTCGACGGGGCCCGGCTGCGGCCGGAGCTCCAGCTCTCCCCCGCGCCGGCCCCGCGCCGGCTGGCCCCGTACGCCTTCGCGCTGACCGCCACCGTGGAGGTGGACGACGAGGAGCTGGCCGACGGCCGGCTGGTCCTGCTGTACGACCCGGCCGGGCAGGAGGCCTGGAACGGGGAGTTCCGGGTGGTCACGATGACCCGGGCGGAGCTGGAGCCGGAGATGGCCGGCGACCCGCTGCTCTCCGAGGTCGGCTGGGCCTGGCTGCTGGACGCGCTGCAGGCGCACGGCGCCGGGTACGCGGAGCCGTCCGGCACGGTGACCCGCTGCGCCTCGCAGTACTTCGGCGGCCTGGCGGACCGCCCCGCGGCGACCGAGATCGAGATCCGGGCCTCCTGGACGCCGGCCGACGGCCGGTTCGAGCGGCACCTGGCGGCCTGGGGCGACCTGCTCTGCATCAGCGCCGGGCTGCCGCCGGCCAACCCGTCCCCGCCGCCGGCCGAGGTCACGTCACTCGGTGGAGTGGTCCCGATGCCCGCCCGGCGACGCCCCCGGTCGCACTGAAGGGTGGCGTCCGGGCCGGACGGCACCGTCCGCCCCGATGCCACCCCCAGGACTGACGGAGTGTGGCTTCGACCCTGCTCTGCGTCAATTACCTGCTCAAAGTCGATCGATCTGTCATGGATCTGATCGATTTTGTACGAATTCCAGGCATGTCGCATCAGTCATATGCGCGATTTGTCCGTATTGTTACTCACTAGATCGTGATCTTTCGCTAAAGCCGGGCACGGTAGCTGCCGAAGCAGACTGTGACCCTTTCCGAACGCGGAACACTCCGACCGCCCCCTCGGGGTTCCGTCCGCCACTCCCCGCAGGAGGCCTGGTGTCGGTCCTTCTTGAGCACCCCGCAAACGTGGTCGCCTACCGCCCGACCAAGCCCACCGCCATGGTGGTCATCGCCGATCCCCGCGTCCGAAACACCGTCACCCGCCACCTCTGGGCGCTCGGCGTCCGCGACGTGATCGAGGTGTCCTCGATCGCCGAGGCCCGCCCCCGGGTCTCCACCCCGCGCGACATCTGCGTCGCCGATGTCCACCTGCCGGACGGCTCCGGACTCACCATCCTCGCCGAGACCCGCGCCGCGGGCTGGCCCAACGGCCTGGCCCTGTCCGCCGCCGACGACATCGGCGCGGTCCGCAGCGCGCTCGCGGGCGGCGTCAAGGGTTACGTGGTCACCGGCACCCGCACCAACGTCGCGATGCCCGGCCGCCCGGGCCTGCCGCTCGGCGCCGCCGGGCTGGCCGGCCGGATGCGCCGCCCCGGGATGCCGGGCATGCCGGGTGCCGCCGGTGCCCCGGGCGCACCGGGCGCCCCCGGGGCGCCGGGCCCGCAGCAGACCGCCTACCGCGAGCTGTCCGGCCGCGAGGTCGAGGTGCTGCGGCTGGTCGCCGAGGGCCAGTCGAACAAGGCGATCGGCGTCGCGATGGGCCTGTCCGCGCTCACCGTGAAGAGCCACCTGGCCCGGATCGCCCGCAAGCTCGGCACCGGCGACCGCGCCGGGATGGTCGCGGTCGCGCTGCGCACCGGCATCATCCACTGAGCCGGCCGGGGCCGAAACCGCTCCGCGAACCGTCGGGGGGCCCGCGGGCCCATGTCACCGGGGGCCCCCCCCCCCCCGCCCGGCGG
>NZ_JBHJWG010000015.1:0-84278 GCF_042266305.1 Kitasatospora sp. NPDC056076 | reverse complement strand
TACGGGCCCGGTTTGTCGGGGTTCGCGCTGCGCACGGCCACATACCACTCCGCGGGCGGGGGCCAAACCGCCCCCGCCACCCTTGGGCGGCCATGATGACACTTCCCTCCTGGGCCGCCGCACGCCCGTCCGGCGGCACCCGGGGCTCCGGGCCCGGCGGTCCGTCAGCCGGGCGCCCGGGCAGCCGGTCGGGCGGCCCGGTGGGTGACCCGGCGGGCGGGCGATCAGCAGTCTGACCAGTCCGACAACACTCCCAGTTCCGGTGACCGTCGTACCCTTGGTAGGTGACCGACGCCGTAGCAGCCATCCCAGAAGAAGCAGCCCCGGTCCCGCTCCTCGAACCGAAGGAGGGGATCCCGCCCGTCGTGGCGGACGAGCAGGCGCTGGCCGCCGTCGTCGCCGCCTTCGCCGCGGGCACCGGACCTGTCGCCGTCGACGCCGAGCGCGCCTCCGGCTACCGCTACGGGCAACGGGCGTACCTCATCCAGCTGCGCCGCGCGGGCGCCGGCTCCGCGCTGATCGACCCGATCGCCTGCCCCGACCTGAGCGGACTGGGCGCCGCCATCGCGGACGCCGAGTGGGTGGTGCACGCCGCCACCCAGGACCTCCCCTGCCTCGCCGAGGTGGGCATGAGACCGGCCCGGCTGTTCGACACCGAGCTGGCCGGGCGGATCGCCGGCTTCGCCCGGGTCGGCCTGGGGCCGATGACCGAGAACGTGCTCGGGCTGAGCCTGGCCAAGGAGCACTCGGCGGTCGACTGGTCCACCCGCCCGCTGCCCGAGCCGTGGCTGCGCTACGCCGCTCTGGACGTCGAGGTGCTGGTCGAGCTGCGCGACGCACTCGAACAGGAGCTGGACGCCCAGGGCAAGCTCGACTGGGCCCTGGAGGAGTTCGCCGCGATCGCGGCCGCGCCCCGCCCCGCCCCGCGCACCGACCCGTGGCGGCGCACCTCGCAGCTGCACAAGGTCCGCCGGCGCCGCCAGCTGGCCGTGGTGCGCGAGCTGTGGCTGACCCGCGACCGGATGGCCCAGGAGCGCGACGTCTCCCCGGGCCGGGTGCTCTCGGACGCCGCGATCGTCAACGCCGCGCTGGCCATGCCGCTGAACATCGCCGCGCTGCAGGCCGTCCAGGGCTTCGGCCCGCGGCTGCACCGGCGCCAGCTGGACCAGTGGCTGGCGGCCGTGCAGCGCGGCCGGGAGGTCCCGGAGAACCAGCTGCCGCCGGCCGCCGCCCCGCACGACGGGCCGCCGCCGCCGCGGGCCTGGGCGGAGAAGGACCCGGTCGCGGCCGCCCGGCTCTCCGGTGCCCGCGCCGCGGTCAGCGAGCTGGCCGAGCGCCACCACCTGCCCGCCGAGAACCTGATCACCCCGGACCTGGTGCGCCGGGTCTCCTGGGAGCCGCCGGCCGACCTGAGCGGCGACGGCGTGGCCGCCGTGCTGCGCCGGCTCGGCGCCCGGCAGTGGCAGGTCGACCTGGTGGCGCCGGTGGTCGCCGCCGCCTTCGCCACCGCCGCCACCGCAGGCACCGCCGAGGCCTGATCCGGCCGGAGCGCCCGGGCCCTCCCACGCGGCCCCGGCCCCGCCGACCGACTCCCGTGAGGGGGCGCCGTCCGTTACGGACGGCGCCCCCTCACGGCGTTCCGGGGGAGCCTTCCTGGTCGCGGTGGTGCCGGACGTGTCGCGGGACACATGGTCAGAACCCTCCGAGGGGCCTGGGCAGGTTGGTTACCGACCGGTAGCATGGCTTCTGACGCGGCGCCGCTCGGGATCTTCCGGCGGCAGCCTGCACACCCGAAATGTTGGTCCCTGGGAGGAGAGCCCCCGTGCCTCGTACCGCGAGGGACGTCGTCTTCGTCGATGGCGTCCGCACCCCGTTCGGCAAGGCCGGCCCGAAGGGCATCTACCACGAGACCCGCGCCGACGACCTCGTCGTCAAGTGCATCCGGGAACTCGTGCGCCGTAACCCGAGCCTGCCCGTCGAGCGCATCGACGAGGTCGCCATCGCGGCCACCACGCAGATCGGCGACCAGGGTCTGACCATCGGGCGCACCGCCGCCCTGCTGTCCGGCCTGCCGAAGTCCGTGCCCGGCTACTCGATCGACCGCATGTGCGCCGGCGCCCTGACCGCCGTGACCGCCACCGCGGGCGGCATCGCCTTCGGCGCGTACGACGTGGTCGTGGCCGGTGGCGTGGAGCACATGGGCCGCCACCCGATGGGCGAGGGCGTGGACCCGAACCCGCGCTTCGTCTCGGAGAAGCTGGTCGACGAGTCCGCCCTGTTCATGGGCATGACCGCGGAGAACCTGCACGACCGCTTCCCGCACATCACCAAGGAGCGCTGCGACGCCTACGCCGTGCGCTCCCAGGAGAAGGCCGCCAAGGCGTACGCCAACGGCGACATCCAGCCGGACCTGGTGCCGATCACGATCCGCAACACCAACCCCGAGGTCGGCGAGACCGGCTGGGGCCTGGCCACCGTGGACGAGCCGATGCGCCCGGGCACCACGATGGAGTCGCTGGCCGGCCTCAAGACCCCGTTCCGCCCGCACGGCAACATCACCGCGGGCAACTCGGCCGGTCTGAACGACGGTGCCACCGCCTCGCTGCTGGCCGCCGAGGACGTCGCCGAGGAGCTCGGCCTCCCGGTCAAGATGCGCCTGGTCTCCTACGCCTTCGCGGGCGTCGAGCCCGAGGTCATGGGCATCGGCCCGGTGCCGGCCACCGAGAAGGCGCTGGCCAAGGCCGGTCTGACCATCGACGACATCCAGGCCTTCGAGGTCAACGAGGCCTTCGCCGTCCAGGTGCTGTCCTTCCTGGACCACTACGGCATCGCGGACGACGACGAGCGGGTCAACCCGTTCGGCGGCGCGATCGCCTTCGGCCACCCGCTGGCCTCCTCGGGCGTGCGCCTGATGAACCAGCTGGCCCGCCGCTTCGAGCAGCGCCCGGACGTCCGCTACGGCCTCACCACGATGTGCATCGGCTTCGGCATGGGCGGCACCATCATCTGGGAGAACCCCCACTTCGAGGGTGGTAAGTGAGCATGAGCAACACCACTGAGCTGCTCCAGCAGGGCGCCGAGCTGTTCCCGGGCGAGGTCGTCACGACCGCGCACGTGCGCCACCTGGACCTGCCGCTGCAGGCCGGCAAGCTGGCCATGATCACCCTGGACAACGGCTTCGACCACACCAAGCCGACCACCTTCGGCCCGGGCTCGCTGCTCAAGCTGTCCGAGGCGCTGGACCAGGTCGAGGCCGAGGCCGCCGAGGGCAGGATCGTCGGCGCCGCGATCACCGGCAAGCCGTTCATCTTCGCCGTCGGCGCCGACCTCAAGGGCGTCGAGCTGCTCAAGCAGCACGCCGACGCGCTGGCCATCGGCAAGGGCGGCCACGAGGTCTTCAAGCGGATCGCCGCGCTGCCCGTCCCTACCTTCGCCTTCTACAACGGCGCGGCCATGGGCGGCGGCGTCGAGGTCGGCCTGCACTGCGACTACCGCACGGTGTCCGCGGGCGTTCCGGCCTTCTCGCTGCCCGAGGTCTTCCTCGGCCTCGTCCCCGGCTGGGGCGGCTGCACCATCCTGCCGAACCTGATCGGTGCCGGTAAGGCCGTCAAGGTCATCATCGAGAACTCGATGAACCAGAACAAGCAGCTCAAGGGCAAGGACGTGTTCGAGCTGGGGATCGCCGACGCGATCTTCGAGCCGGCCGACTTCCTGGAGCAGTCGCTGCTGTGGGCCGCCCAGGTCCTCAAGGGCGACGTCGCCGTCGAGCGCGAGGCGATCGACCGCGGCAAGGCCTGGGACGACGCCGTCCTCTGGGGCCGCATGGTCGCCGACGCCAAGGTGCACGGGGCCGCTCCGGCCGCGTACAAGGCGCTGGACATCATCGCCGCCGTCAAGGACGCCGACCTCGCCGACAAGGCCAGCCTCCAGGCCGGCTTCGACGCCGAGGACGCGGCCCTGGCCGACCTCATCATGAGCGGCGAGCTGCGCAGCGGCATCTACGCCTTCAACCTGGTGCAGCGCCGGGCCAAGCGCCCGTTCGGTGCGCCGGACAAGTCGCTGGCCCGCCCGGTCTCCAAGGTCGGCATCGTCGGCGCCGGCCTGATGGCCTCGCAGCTGGCGCTGCTGTTCGCCCGCCGTCTGGAGGTGCCGGTGGTCCTCACCGACATCGACCAGGAGCGTATCGACAAGGGCGTCGGCTACGTCCACGCCGAGATCGACAAGCTGCTCGGCAAGGGCCGGATCGGCCAGGACAAGGCCAACCGCCTCAAGGGCCTGGTCAGCGGCTCGCTGGACAAGGCCGTGGCCTTCGGCGACGCGGACTTCGTCATCGAGGCCGTGTTCGAGGAGATGGGCGTCAAGCAGACCGTCTTCGCGGACCTGGAGGCCGTGGTCTCGCCGACCTGCGTGCTGGCGACCAACACCTCCTCGCTGTCGGTCACCGAGATGGCCTCGAAGCTCCAGCACCCCGAGCGGGTCGTCGGCTTCCACTTCTTCAACCCGGTCGCGATCCTGCCGCTGCTGGAGATCGTCCGCGGCGAGCAGACCGACGACGCGTCGCTGGCCACCGCCTTCGCCGTGTCGAAGAAGCTCAAGAAGACCTCGGTGCTGTGCAAGGACGCTCCGGCGTTCGTGGTGAACCGGATCCTGACCCGCTTCATGGGCGAGATCCAGAACATCATCGACGAGGGCACCCCGATCGCCAGCGTCGAGAAGGCCGTCGAGCCGCTCGGCCTGCCGATGTCCCCGATCGTGCTGCTGGAGCTGGTCGGCCCGGCCATCGCCCTGCACGTCTCGGAGACCCTGGCCGGCGCCTTCCCGGAGCGCTTCACCGTCTCCGAGAACCTCGGCAAGGTGGTCAAGGCCGGCAAGCGCGGCTTCTACACCTGGGTGGACGGCAAGCAGGTCCTCGACCCCGAGGTGCTGGAGCTGCTGACCTTCGGCGACTCGGTGCTCACCGAGGAGCAGGTCCTGAACCGCTCCCTGGAGGCCGTGGCCCAGGAGATCGGCCTGATGCTGGAGGAGGGTGTCGTCGGCGAGGCCCAGGACATCGACCTCTGCATGATCACCGGTGCCGGCTGGCCCTTCCACCTGGGCGGGATCACCCCGTACCTGGACCGTGAGGGCGTCTCGGAGCGGGTGACCGGCAAGAAGTTCCTCGCCCCCGGCGTGGCCTCGGTGCCCGCGTAAGGCGTAGCGGTACGAGCGGAGCCCCCGGCGACCTGGTCGCCGGGGGCTCTCGCGTGCGCGGTGTCGGGCCTCGGTGCTCGAGGCGGTACCTCGGTGCTTGAGCGGTGCCTCAGTGCTTGAGGCGGTAGACGACGGTGTCGCCGATGACGCCGATCATCTCGTAGTGGGTGTCCAGCAGGTTCTCGATCCGCGGGACCAGCACCGGCTGGTACGGGGCGACGCCGGAGTCGTCCACGAAGACCTCGGGCAGGCCGTTGGCGAGTTCCTTGTCGAAGGTCTGCCAGGCGTTGTTGACGCTGAACTGCTCGCCGACGTTGCCGCTGCCGTCCTTGCCGCCGCTGTAGTTGGTGAGGAAGCCGGCAGTCAGGTAGCGGCTCGCGGGCTTGCGGTCGGCCAGCCAGTACAGCTCGGGGTGCATGCCCCAGACCAGCACGGTGTCCTTGGGGGTGGTCTGGGCGGCGACCGCGGTGGCGACCTCGGTGTTGCGGCTCATCTGCTCCCCCGGCCAGGCCAGCGCCAGGCCCCAGAAGACCGTGGCGGCGACCGTGGTGTACACCAGGACGGGCTTCCAGCGGATCGCCGAGGTGGCGACCGCCCCGGTGCCCAGCAGCACCAGCGGGGGCATCAGCTGGAGGTAGTAGTGGCCGAAGAAGTGGAAGCCCACGCTGACCGCGACGGCCGAGGAGAGCAGCCAGACCCACAGGTCGGTGGTCGAGCCGTGCTCCTCGCCGGCCACCGGCAGCGGGCGGTGGCGGTACTTGAACCAGAGCCGGCGGCCGACCGGGAACAGGAAGCCGAGGCCCGCCGCGGCCAGGATGCCGAGGTTGCCGAAGGCCCGGCCGAGCATCTGCAGCCAGGCGCCGCCGAAGGAGGCGTAGTCGCCGCTGCCGGTGACCACCCAGAAGAGGAAGCCCTTGGGCTTGGTGAGGATGACCGCCACCAGCGCTATCGGCACCGCGAAGCCGAACCCGATCTTGAACAGGGCGGGCGGCCAGCGCACCCCGCGTCGGCGGGCGTCCTGGAGGAGCATCCAGAGCACCGGCAGCAGCACCGCGCCGCCGGTCTGCTTGGTCAGCGAGCAGAGCGCGACCGCGATGCCCGCGGCCAGCCAGCGGCGGCGCTCGGCGTACCGGAAGGCGGCCACCATCGCGGGCAGCATGAAGACCTCGAAGGTCGCCGCCTGGGTGTCCTCCGGGGAGAGCCCGATGGAGACCAGCAGGTAGAGCAGTCCGGCGCCGGCCCCGGCCCGGTTGCCCCAGCGGCCGCGGGCGATCGAGGCCAGCAGGATCGCGGTGACCAGGTGGGCCGCCACCGCGAGGGTGCGCAGCGGCCACAGCGAGGCGGAGCCGAAGACGGCGAAGCAGGCCTGGTAGAGCCAGGGCAGCAGCGGCGGCTTGCGGTCCACCACGGTGTCGTAGAGCACCCCGCCGTCCGCGAGCATCCGGGCCTGGGTGGCCAGGAAGCCTTCGTCCGGGCTCCAGACGGGCCGGGCGAAGGACGGGATGTGGGTGGCCACCGCGACCAGGGTGAGCAGCGGCACCAGCCTCGTCCAGTACCCCTGTCGGATGTGGGTACGGGCGCGCGCGGGCAGGCGGTCGACCAGTCCGTCGAGGCGGGGGCGGGTGGGGGTGGGCACGGTTGACAACCTACCGGGCGGGAACGGCGCGTAGAGCGCCGGTCCCGCCATTCAGTGCGATTGTCAGCTCGTCCCGCGACGAACTGTTACGCAGAGACGACAATCGGGCGTCGACGGAACGGGCGACGGGTGGCCGGCCCGTTCCACCGGGGGCGGTTCAGGCCTTGACCGGCGCCGCGTCCAGCTTGGCGACCAGGGCGCCCACCTTCTCGGCGATGGCGGGGGCGGTCAGGCCGATCTCGGCCAGGATCTCGTTCCGGCTGGCGTGGTCCAGGAACTCCTGCGGGATGCCGAAGTCGCGCACCGGTACGTCCACGTCCGCGTCCCGCAGTGCCTGCGCGACGGCCGCGCCGACGCCGCCCACCCGGCCGTTGTCCTCGATCGTGACGACCACCCGGTGCTCGGCGGCCAGGCCCGGCAGGGCCTCGTCCACCGGCTTGACCCAGCGCGGGTCCACCACGGTGGCGGTGACGCCCCGGGCGGCCAGCAGGTCGGCCACCTCCAGGCTGGTCGGGGCCATCGCGCCGACCGAGACGATCAGCACGTCCGCGCGGTGGGCGCCGGAGGGCTCCCCGGCGGCGCGCAGCACGTCCATGCCGCCGACCCGGCCGACCGCGGCGACGGCCGGACCGACCGAGCCCTTGGAGTAGCGCACCACCGTCGGGGCGTCCTCGACCTGGACGGCCTCGCGCAGCTGGGCGCGGACCTGGTCGGCGTCGCGCGGGGCGGCCAGCCGCAGGCCCGGGACGACCTGGAGGATCGACATGTCCCACATGCCGTTGTGCGAGGCGCCGTCCGTGCCGGTGACGCCGGCCCGGTCCAGTACGAAGGTGACGCCCAGCTTGTGCAGCGCGACGTCCATCAGGACCTGGTCGAAGGCGCGGTTCAGGAAGGTCGCGTAGACCGCGAACACCGGGTGCAGCCCGTTGGTGGCCAGGCCGGCGGCGCTGGTGACGGCGTGCTGCTCGGCGATGCCGACGTCGAAGATGCGGTCCGGGAACTCCTTGGCGAACGGCGCCAGGCCGACCGGGTGGAGCATCGCGGCGGTGATCGCCACGATGTCCTCGCGCTCGCGGCCGAGCGCGACCATCTCCTCGCCGAAGACCGAGGTCCAGTCCTTGCCCGAGTTCTTGACCGGCAGGCCGGTGTCCGGGTGGATCACGCCGACGGCGTGGAAGCGGTCCTCGTCGTTGTTCTCGGCGGCGTGGTAGCCGCGGCCCTTCTCGGTGAGGCAGTGCACGATCACCGGGCCGCCGAAGCCGCGCGCCTTGGTCAGCGCCGACTCCAGGGCGGTCAGGTCGTGGCCGTCGATCGGGCCGATGTACTTGAGGCCGAGGTCCTCGAACATGCCCTGCGGGGCGATGAAGTCCTTGAGGCCCTTCTTGGCGCCGTGCAGCGTCTCGAACAGCTGCTGGCCGACCACCGGGGTGCGCTGGAGGGCGTCCTTGCCCCAGGACAGGAAGCGCTCGTAGCCCTGGGTGGTGCGCAGGGTGGCGAGGTGGTTGGCGAGGCCGCCGATGGTCGGCGAGTAGGAGCGCTCGTTGTCGTTGACGACGATGACGACCGGCAGGTCCTTGGCGTCGGCGATGTTGTTCAGCGCCTCCCAGGCCATGCCGCCGGTGAGCGCGCCGTCACCGATCACGGCGACGACCGGGTCCGCCTTGCCCTGGATCTTGTTGGCCTTGGCCAGGCCGTCCGCGTACGAGAGGACCGTGGAGGCGTGCGAGTTCTCGATCACGTCGTGCTCGGACTCGGCGCGCGAGGGGTAGCCGGACAGGCCGCCGCTCATCTTCAACCGGGAGAAGTCCTGGCGGCCGGTGAGCAGCTTGTGGACGTAGCTCTGGTGGCCGGTGTCGAAGAGGATGCGGTCGCGCGGGGAGTCGAAGACCCGGTGCAGCGCGATGGTCAGCTCCACCACCCCGAGGTTGGGTCCGAGGTGGCCGCCCGTCTTGGAGACCTCGGTCACCAGGAAGGTCCGGACCTCCTGGGCCAGTGCGGCCAGCTGTCCGGGCGTGAGCCGGTCGAGATCGCGCGGTCCCCGAATGCGGGTCAGCAGGGCCACCCGTTCCTCCTCGTTCAGTGTTCGCGGACCACGGACGGTCCGACGGGCGTCGCCGCCCGGTCCGGCGGCAGGCCGGTGGTCGCGGCCGGTACCGACCGGTCGAGTCTAATGTCCGCTACGCGGACGCCGAGCGGCGCGCCCGGTGCCACCGACCGGTTACCGCCATTCCCGGAGGTCGGTCGGGGGGCGCGGGTCAATCCTCATTGACGAACGGACGTTCTCCGGCGGTTGCGGCCGGACGGGTGAACGGGGGGAAGGCGGTCAGTGCCGGCCGAGCGCCCCGGACTCGCCCATCTCGCTCATCACCAGGGCCAGCGCGCCCAGCACCTCGGCCCGGCCGCCCAGGGTGCCGGGGACCACCGACAGCTGGCGGGCCGCGCTGGGGATCGCGTAGCGGGCCACCGAGTCGCGGATCGGGGCCAGCACCAGCTCACCGGCCTCGGCGAGGTCGCCGCCCAGGATCACCCGGCGCGGGTTGAGCAGGTTGCACAGGGTCGCCACGCCCGTACCGATCTGGCGCCCGGCGTCGGCGATCACCCGGCGGCAGCCCAGGTCGCCCTGGTGGGCCAGCTCCACCACCCGGGGCAGGGTGAGGTCCGGGCCGAGGGTCGAGGTGAGCAGCGACAGCAGGTAGCGGGAGCCGACGAAGGTCTCCAGGCAGCCCCGGTTGCCGCAGCGGCAGACCGGGCCCGCCTCGTCCAGGGTGATGTGCCCGATCTCACCCGCGGTGCCGCCCGGACCCCGGTAGATCTGGCCGTTGACGACCAGGCCGGCGCCGACCCCGCTGGCGATCTTGATGTAGGCGAGGTCGCTCAGGCCGCGGCCGGCCCCCCAGACCAGCTCGCCCAGCGCGCCCAGGTTGGCGTCGTTGTCCACGTGCACCGGCATGCCGAGCCGCTCCGCCAGCTCCCGGCCCGGGGCGATGCCCGTCCAGCCCGGCAGGATCGCGGTCGAGCCCAGCGCACCGGTCTCCACGTCGATCGGGCCGGGCACGCCGAGGCCCACCCCGATCACCTTCTCGGGACGGAAGCCGGCCTGCGCGAGGAGGCGCGCCACCATCGCCTCGGCGCGGTCGAAGCCCTGCGCGGCCGAGACGTCCACGTCGATCGGGGCGCTCTCCTCGGCCAGCACCCGGTGGGCGAGGTTGCCGACGGCCACCCGCAGGTGGGTGTGGCCGAAGTCGATGCCGACCACGATGCCCGCGTCCCCGCTCAGCGAGACGCTGCGGGCGCGGCGGCCGCCGGAGGAGGTGTCGGCGACCACGACGGTGCCGCTCTCCTTCAGTTCCCGCACGATGTTGGAGACGGTGGCCGCGGAGAGGCCGGTGCCGCGGGCGATCTCGGCCTGGGTGAGCGAACCGGCCATCCGTACCGCGCGGAGCACCCGTTCCAGGTTCGCCCGGTGCAGGGACGACTGTGAGCCCGGTGTGTCCGTCGACATGATCCACCCTCCCAGGGTGGGGAACCCTCCGCCGGGTGTCCCCTTCAACTCCTGAAGGGTACGGGTCGGGGGCCGACGGGTGGGGGCCGCTGCGCGGGCCCGCGGCGGGCGGGGGCGCGGGGCTAGCGGCGGGCCGGGCGTGGGGGCGGGGTGGCCGGGGGGTGAAGGTGTTGCGCGGTGGGGGGAGGCGGGGCCCGGATCGGGTGGTCCTGGGAGCGGGCGAAAACCGGCCGCCACTAGCATGGTGCCCAATCTCACCCGTCCCACCGGGCCGCGGTCGGTACCGGCAGGGGGACGCATCCAGACATGACGGGGAATCAGATGGCAGGGGATCACCCTACGCCGGGTGCAGGCGATGCATCCGGCAGCGGCCCGCAGGGCAATCGGGGCGTTTCGTTCGGGCGGCCGGCGGGCGGTGTGGATCCTGCCGCCGTCGCGGACCAGATGACCCAGCTCGACGGCTCGGCGGTTCCGGGGCAGGGCGGGCCGCCGGCCCAGCCCCCGATGCCCCCGGCACCCCCGGCGCCCCCGGTCCAGCCCCCGGCGGGTGGGGCCGACTACGCCGCGTACGCGCCGACGGCCGCCGGGATGCCGGCCCAGCCTCCGGCGGGTGCGCCGATCGGCCCGTACGACCCGGCGCCCGGCGGGGGCTACCCCGGGGCGGACGCGGGGCAGGGCTACGGCGGCGGGTACAACTACCAGCAGCAGCCGGGCTACTACCCCGGCGCGCCGGTGCCGGCGGCCCCGAAGCAGCGCAACCCCGTGATGCTCTGGGGCGGGATCATCGGCGGTGTGCTGGCGATCGCCATCGTGATCGGGCTGGTCGTGCTGCTCAAGCCCAGCCCCAAGCCGGACCCGAACCCCGGCCCGGTGGCGAACTCGGGCGGCACCAGCACCGTCGGCGGCGACAACGGCGGGAACACCGTCGCTCCGGCGCCCGCGCCGGACGGCACCAAGGCCACGTTCAACGTCGCCTGGAACGCCCCGACGCCCTCCAACACCGATGCCACCAACCAGCTGCTGGGCATCTGGGGCACCGACAAGTACGCCGTCCGCGTCGACAGCGACGGCGTCAAGGCCTACAACCTGGTCGACGGCAAGCAGGCCTGGAACATCCCGGTGCCGTCCGGCAGCAAGGAGGTGTGCAGCGCCTCGTACACCGCCAACTCCAAGAACGTCGCCGCCGTCGCCTTCAACACCGGTGACTACGACTGCTCCACCATCGGCGCCGTGGACCTCACCTCGGGCAAGCTGCTGTGGACCGTCAAGGCCACCGCCGACCGGCTGTCCCAGCCGACCCTGAGCGTCACCGACAACGTGGTCGCCGTCGGCGGCAACGCGGTGGCCGGGCTGAACATCTCCAACGGCCAGCCCGCCTGGCAGTACCAGCCCCGCGACAAGGACTGCACCATGCGGGCCCGCGCGGCCGGCAGCCAGATCGCCATCAGCGACCGCTGCTACATGACCAGCGGCCCGAAGTCGCAGCTGGTCATCGTGAACGCCGACTCCGGCAAGGCGGCGAGCAGCCCGATCACCCTGACCGGCACGATCGAGCAGGTCGACTCGGTCGTCCAGGACAAGCCGCTGGTCCTGGTGATCACCAACGGCCCGAACGGCGACTACATCCTGCCGTTCGACAAGGACAACAAGCCGGGCAACCAGATGTCCGTCAAGGAGGCCGGCTCGGACAGCCTGCGCCTGTCCGGCCAGGACACCGCCTTCACCCGCAACGTGGTGAGCGGCAGCACCCTGTACGTCCAGGTCAACCCGACCAAGCCGGCCATCAACGCCTACGACCTGAACACCGGCAAGCGCCTGTGGGCGGCCAGCCCCGGTTCGGCCAGCGGCAGCGACATCCGCCTGGTCACCGGCACCGACAAGGACGGCAAGGTCCGCGCCCTGGTCTCGCAGGGCTACGACAAGCCGTCCCGGCTGGTGACGCTCTCGCCGACCGACGGCTCGATGACCGACATCGGCACCGTCGCGAACGCGAACGGGAAGTTCGACATCAGCATGAGCACCTCGGTGTACTACGTCTCGGACGACGGCAACGCGGTCTACGCGTTCCGCCGGTACACCAACACCGACGGTCCGCTGACCAAGTGGCGGAAGTGACGCACTCCGGTCGGTGAGGCAGTGAGGGCGGGGCGGGTCGGGGCCGGTTGGCCCGGGCCCGCCCCGCCCCCGTTCTCCGGCCGGTTCTCGGGCCGGGTTCTCGGGGCGGGATTTCCGGGCGGGTTTCCGGCCGGGTTCTCCGGTCGGGATTTTCCGGCCGGGTCGCTCGTCGGGCATGCGAGGATTCGGTCCATCAGCCTGACGAAGGAGTGCAGCGAGTGCCCGGCACCAACCTGACCCGCGACGAGGCCCGTACCCGGGCCGACCTCATCCGGGTGGACGCGTACGACATCGAGCTCGACCTCGGCTCGGCCCGCGAGGGCGGTACCTTCCGGTCCACGACCGTGGTCCGGTTCTCCGCCACGACCCCCGGCGCCGACAGCTTCATCGACCTCGTCGCCCCCGGCGTCGAGGAGATCACCCTCAACGGCACGTCGCTCGACCCGGCGAGCTTCGCCGACAGCCGCATCCCGCTGCCCGGCCTGGCGGCGGAGAACGAGCTGCGGGTCGTCGCGAACTGCGCCTACAGCAACACCGGCGAGGGCCTGCACCGGTTCGTCGACCCGGTCGACGGCGAGACCTACCTGTACACCCAGTTCGAGGTGCCGGACGCCCGCCGGGTCTACGCGAACTTCGAACAGCCCGACCTCAAGGCCACGTTCAGGTTCACCGTGACGGCCCCCACCGGCTGGGTCGTGGTGTCCAACTCGCCCACCCCCGAGCCGGTCGGCGAAGGCCCCACCCAGGTCTGGGAGTTCGAGCCCACCGGCCGGATCTCCAGCTACATCACCGCGCTCGTGGCCGGCCCGTACGTCGGGGTCTTCGACACCTACGAGAACGGCGAGCAGCGCGTGCCGCTGGCCGTGTACTGCCGCCCCTCGCTGCGCGAGTTCCTCGACGCCGAGGCGATCTTCGAGGTCACCAAGCAGGGCTTCGACTACTTCCAGGCGAAGTTCGACTTCCCGTACCCGTTCCCCAAGTACGACCAGCTCTTCGTCCCGGAGTTCAACGCCGGCGCGATGGAGAACGCGGGCGCCGTCACCCTGCGCGACCAGTACGTGTTCCGTTCCAAGGTCACCGACGCCGCGTACGAGGCGCGCGCCGCGACGATCCTGCACGAGCTCGCCCACATGTGGTTCGGCGACCTCGTCACCATGGAGTGGTGGAACGACCTCTGGCTCAACGAGTCCTTCGCGACCTTCGCCGAGGCCGTCTGCCAGGCCGAGGCCCCCAGCTCCAAGTGGCCGCACTCCTGGACCACCTTCGCCAACCAGATGAAGACCTGGGCCTACCGGCAGGACCAGCTGCCGTCCACCCACCCGATCATGGCGGAGATCAACGACCTGGAGGACGTCCAGGTCAACTTCGACGGCATCACCTACGCCAAGGGCGCCTCGGTGCTCAAGCAGCTGGTGGCGTACGTCGGCCAGGACGCCTTCTTCGAGGGCGTGCGCGCCTACTTCAAGCGCCACGCCTGGGGCAACACCCGGCTCAGCGACCTGCTCGGCGCCCTGGAGGAGGCCAGCGGACGCGACCTCAAGGCGTGGTCCAAGTCCTGGCTGGAGACGGCCGGCATCAACGTGCTGCGGCCGTCGGTGGTGCTGAACACGGACGGCGAGATCGAGTCCTTCGCCGTGCTGCAGGAGGCCCCCGCGCTGCCGGCCGGTGCCAAGGGCGAGGCCGTGCTGCGGCCTCACCGGATCGCGATCGGGTTCTACGAGCTGGTCGACGGTTCGCTGGTGCGGACGGACCGGATCGAGCTGGACGTCGACGGCCCGCGCACCGAGGTGCCGGAGCTGGTCGGCCGCCACCGCCCGGCCGTCGTGCTGCTGAACGACGACGACCTGTCGTACGCCAAGATCCGGCTGGACGAGGACTCGATGGCCGTCGTCACCGAGCACCTCGGCGGCTTCACCGAGTCGCTGCCGCGCGCGCTGTGCTGGGCCTCCGCCTGGGACATGACCCGCGACGGCGAACTGGCCGCCCGCGACTACCTGTCGCTGGCGCTCTCCGGCATCGGCCGGGAGAGCGACATCGGCGTCGTGCAGTCCGTGCAGCGCCAGGTCAAGCTGGCCCTGGACGCCTACACCGACCCGGACTGGAGCGAGCAGGGCCTGCTCCGCTGGGCCGCCGCCGCCGAGGAGCACCTGCGCACCGCCGAGGCCGGCAGCGACCACCAGCTGGCCTGGGCCCGCACCTTCGCCTCGGTCGCCCGCACGGACGCCCAGCTCGACCTGCTGGCCGGGCTGCTGGACGGCTCGGTCGAGCTCAAGGGCCTCGCCGTGGACACCGAGCTGCGCTGGGCGCTGCTCGCCCGGCTCTCCGCCACCGGCCGGGCCGACGAGGCCGCGATCGTCGCGGAGCTGGAGCGGGACAACACCGCGGCCGGCCAGGAGCACGCGGCCAGCTGCCGCTCCGCCCGCCCGACCGCGGAGGCCAAGGCCGCGGCCTGGGCCTCGGTGGTGGAGTCGGACACCCTCACCAACTACGTGCAGGAGGCCGTGATCGCGGGCTTCCAGCAGTCGGACCAGCGGGAGCTGCTGGCGCCGTACGCGGAGAAGTACTTCGCCGCGGTGAAGGACATCTGGGAGACCCGCAGCCACGAGATCTCGCAGCAGATCATCGTCGGCCTGTACCCGGCGTTCCAGGTGACGGAGGAGACGCTCGCCGCCACGGACGCCTGGCTGGCCTCGGCCGAGCCGGCGCCGGCGCTGCGCCGTCAGGTCGTCGAGTCGCGGGCCGGGATCGAGCGCGCGCTCAAGGCCCAGGTGGTCGACAAGGCGGCCGGGGCTCGCTGAGCCGGCCGGTGACCTGCCGTTGAAGGCCCGAAGGGGCGCCGGACGGATCGTCCGGCGCCCCTTCGGGGTTCCTGCGGGTCCTGGTGGACCGTGCTGCCCAACGCCTGCCGCGCGTCCTCGGTGGACGCGGCGGTTTCTCGCGAGGCTTCTCGCGGTTACTTCTTCTTCTTGCCGTAGGGCAGACCCGCGAGGGCCGCGATGACGACGAACGCGGCGAGCGGGATCAGCACGTACAGGCCGATGGTCTGGCCGACGCTCAGGCCGGCACCCGGGTCGTCGCCGTCGTCCCTGGTGAGGGCCATGGCGGGCGACGACAGCAGCATCATCAGCGTGACCGTTGCGGAGACCGCGCCGGCTCGCAAAGCGTTCCTCTTGTCCACGATTCCAACTTACCCGCCGCTTACGGGAGGGCGCGCGTCGGGGTGGTGCTGGGGGTTCCGCTTGCGGGTTCCGGCCTACGGGGTCCGGGGGTCGGAGGGTGTGTCGCCGGCTGTGAGGAGCCGGCCGAGCAGGCGGGCGGTGGGGGCGGCGGCGAGGCGCTCCAGGGTGACCGGGGCGCCCGTGCCGTCGGCGATCGGCAGGCGCCAGTTCGGGTACTGGTCCCAGGTGCCCGGCAGGTTCTGCGGGCGCGGATCGCCGACCAGGTCCGGCAGCCAGACGCCCACCAGCTCGGCCGGGGTCCGGTCCAGGAAGCGGTACAGCGCGGGCATGGCGAGCGGCTCGTCGGGCGCGAGCAGGCCGAGGGCGGTCAGTTCGGCCCGCCAGGCCGCCAGTTCGTCGGCGGCCTCCTGCTGCTCCTCCGCGAGCGGGCGGGCCAGCAGGCCCAGGCGGTGGCGCAGCTCGACGTGCTCGCCGGAGAGGCGGGCGGCGGTGCTCGGCAGGTCGTGGGTGGTGAGGGTGGCCAGGCAGCCGGGGCGCCAGCGGTCGGGGGGCAGGATGCCGCCGTCGGACTGCCAGTCCCGTTCGAACCAGAGGACGGAGGTGCCGAGGATGCCCCGGTCCGCCAGCTCCTCCCGGACGCCCGGCTCGACCGTGCCCAGGTCCTCGCCGATCACGGCGGTACCGGCCCGGTGGGCCTCCAGGGCCAGCACGCCGAGCATCGCCTCGGCGTCGTAGCGGACGTAGGCGCCCTCGGTGGGGGGATGGCCCTCGGGCACCCACCAGAGGCGGAACAGGCCCATCACGTGGTCGATGCGGAGCGCTCCGGCGTGCCTCGCCGCTGCTCGCAGGAGTTCCGCGTACGGGGCGTAGCCGGCCTTCGCCAGGGCGTCCGGGCGCCAGGGCGGCAGGCCCCAGTCCTGGCCGTGGGCGTTGAAGGCGTCCGGCGGGGCGCCGGTCGAGATGCCGCCGGCCAGCACGTCCTGGAGCGCCCAGGCGTCGGCACCGTCCGGGTGGACGCCGACGGCGAGGTCGTGGACCAGGCCGACCGGCATGCCCGCGTCCCGGGCGGCGCGCTGGGCGGCGGCGAGCTGCTGGTCGACCTGCCAGGCGAGCCAGCGGTGGAACTCGACCGCGTCCTGGAGTTCCTTGGCCGCCTGCTCGATCTGTGGGCCGTTCGGGTGACGCAGGCCCTTCGGCCAGTGGTGCCAGTCGGCGCCGTGCACCTCGGCGATCGCGTTCCAGAGCGCGTGGCGGCGCAGCCACTCCCCCTCGCGGCGCTGGTACGCCTCGTAACCGGCCTGGCGGCCGGGACCGCGCGGGACTTCGTGGAGGAGTTCCAGCGCCTCGCGCTTGAGCGCCCAGACGGCGTCCCGGTCGACCAGGCCGTCGTGGGTGAGGACCTCCTCGCGCAGCCGGGCCGCGCGGCGGGCGAGGTCGTCGGTGGCCGTCCGCTGGGCCGGCGTCAGGTGGCCGTACTCGGGGACGGCCTCGACCCGCAGGTGCACGGGGTCGGCGAAGCGGCGGGAGGAAGGGCGGTACGGGGAGGGGTCGGAGGGGGTGCCGGGGGTCGCGGGCAGGGCCTGGTGCAGCGGGTTGATCTGCACGAAGCCCGCGCCGAGGGCGGCGCCCGCCCACCCGGCGAGTTCGGCGAGGTCCCCCAGGTCGCCCATGCCCCAGGAGCGGTCGGACAGCACGGAGTACAGCTGGGCGAGGAACCCCCAGCTGCGGCCGGGGAGTCGGGGCAGCTGCTGCGGGGCGACGACGAGCGGGGCCTGCTGCTGCTTCTCGCCGCTCGCTGCGGTGAGGGTGTGCCGGCCGAGCGGGAGGTCCGCGGGCAGCCAGTGCGAGTGGCCGCGCGGCAACTCCCAACTGCCGCCGCCCTCCAGCTCCACGTACAGCCGGACGTCGGCCGGTACGTCCAGCGCGGTGCGGCGGCCCTGCCGGACCACGATGCACGGCGGCAGCAACCGCTCCCGCTGCTCGGCCCGGTGGCGCTCCAGCGCCTCCCGCACCTCCTCCGGCGACCCGGCCGCCACCCCCAGCGCCCCCAGCACCGCCACCAGCGTCCGCGCCCCCACTGTCTGCCCCCCGGCCCCCGGGTACCGGGTGTCCACCCCGTACGCCCGTGCCAGCGCGACCAGTTCGGCGGGCGGCGGCGGCGCGTCCTGCGCCGGGACCTTCCGTCCTTCGGCTCCGTCACTGTCGTGGTAAGCGGCCACTCGCGGCTCCTGCGATGTCTCGGCAACGCCTGGTCAGGACTCCCAAGTCCTACCCGGGTAACCGCGCGGCGACGCTGTGCGACACGAGTGCGCCTGGTGGTTCGCCCGGTGGCTCAAGAGGTGGCCAGGGGGGTGACGGAGGGTCAGGCCAACGGGATATTCCGGTGCAAACTCGGCATAGCCGTCGGTGACGTTGACACCGGTTCGGGTAGCTGGTGGGGTTGCTCGCATTGTGGTCCAGGCCTGGCGAGGAGGCCCCTGTGCAAGCCCGTGTGTCCGTGGTGGCCGGGCGGCGGCTGCGTCAGCAGTTGGAGCAGAGTCCGGTGCTGCGCGAGGTGCTGGACCATCCGACGGCGTTGGCGGCCCGGCGGGCGACGGCGCGGACGTGTCGTCAGCTGGTGCCGCGGACCGCGGACCGGCTGATCGCCGACCTCAAGGGGACGGAGCCGCTGCTGGCGTCGGTGCGGGCGGAGCGCGCGGCCGGGCGGCCGGGGCGGCGGACCCTGCAGATCGCGGCCGGGGTGGTGACCGCGGCGGTGGTCGGCGGGCTGCTGGCCGGGCCGATGCCCTCGGTGGCGTACGCGGCGGGCCCCGGGCCGGACGTGGTGAGCACCGCGCCCCAGACGCCGCTGGGCAGCGTGACGAACCCCCAGGTGTTCCCGCACCCGCAGGAGCAGACTGCGGCCGGACGGGCCGTCACCGTGCCGACCGCCGTGACGCTGGTGACCGCGCCCAAGGTGGACCGGGGCGCGGTGGACGCCGTCCGCGAGGTGCTGACCGTCGCCGGGGCCACCGTGCTGACCCCCCAGGCCGACGGCGGCACCCCCGCCGCCGGCTCGCTGGTGGTGTACATCGGCGGGCCCGCCGAGGGCGCCGAGGGCGAGGTCGACCGGACGCTGCGCCAGCTCGCGGCCGCGGCCGGCGGCAAGGACGGCGGCGCGCCGTCCACCGCGGGCATGCCGCCCGGCGGCTACGTGCTGTCCGCCGGCCAGCTGCCCGCCCAGGGCGGCGGCACGTACGGCACGGTGGTGCTCGCGGGCGCCGACGCGACCGGCACCTTCTACGCCGCGCAGAGCCTGCGCCAGCTGCTCGCCGCCGTACCCGCGGGTCAGGGCCAGGGGCCGGGCGCGGCCGGGCTCGGCCTGCCCGGCATCACCCTGCGGGACTGGCCCAGCGGCGCGCCGGTGCGCGGCACCGCGGAGGCCTTCTACGGCACCCCGTGGACCGCCCAGCAGCGGCTCGACCAGGTGGACTTCCTGGGCCGCTCCAAGCAGAACTTCTACCTCTACGCCCCGGGCGACGACCCGTTCCGGCTCAGCCGCTGGCGCGACGCCTACCCCGCCAACCAGCAGTCCGAGCTGCGCGAACTCGGCGACCGGGCCCGGCAGAACCACGTCACCCTCGGCTACGCGATCGACCCCGGGCAGTCCCTCTGCTTCAGTTCCGGCAAGGACGTCGACGCCCTGGTCGCCAAGCTGGACGGGCTGCGCAAGCTCGGCTTCACCGCGTTCCAGCTGCAGTTCCTGGACGTCAGCTACGACGAGTGGCACTGCGACGACGACCAGGACGAGTACGGCCGCGGCCCGGCCGCCGCCGCCAAGGCGCAGGCCGCGCTGGTCAAGAAGGTCCAGGACCGGCTGGTCGCCAGGAACCCGGGGCTGGCGCCGCTGTCGATCGTCCCCACCGAGTACCACAAGCAGGGCTCCACGCCCTACCGCAAGGCCCTGGCCGACGCGCTGCCCGGCGGCGTGCAGGTCGCCTGGAGCGGCGGCGGGGCGATCCCGGAGAAGATCACCGGCGCCCAGGCCTCCGACACCGGCAGCCTGTACGGGCACCCGCTGGTCACCATGGACAACTACCCGGTCAACGACGCCAGCCCGGACCGGCTCTTCCTCGGCGCCTACACCGGCCGCGAACCCGAGGTGGCGACCCGCTCCGCGGTGCTGCTGACCGGCGCCATGCAGCAGCCGGTGGCCTCCCGGATAGCCCTCGCCACGGCCGGCGACTTCGCCTGGAACCCGACCGGCTACAAGCCCGAGGACTCCTGGCAGGCGGCCGTGCGCTCGCTGGCCGGGCCGACCGGCGCCAACGCCACCCCCGCCGGCTCGGCCCTGGCCGCCGTCCAGGCGCTGGCCGGCAACAGCACCTCCTCCCCGCTGGCCAAGCAGGAGTCCGGCTACCTCCAGCCGCTGCTCGACCAGTTCTGGGCCAACGCCGAACCCACCTCCGGCGCCACCCCGGACCTCGCCAAGCTGATAGCGGCCGCGGGCCCGCTGCGGGACGCCTTCACCGCCATGGCCGGCGCCCGGCAGACCCTGGCCGGCACCGACGCCACCGCCCAGCTGGCCGCCGAGGCCGGCCCCTGGCTCGGCCCGCTGCGCGACTACGGGCTGGCCGGGCAGGCCGCCCTCGACATGCTGCTGGCCCAGCACGGCGGCGACGGCGCGGCGGCCTGGAAGGCCCGGGTGCAGCTCAACCGGCTGCGCGCCCAGCTCGCCCAGGCCCCGGCGACCATCGGCGCGGGGGTGCTCGCGCCCTTCCTGGACCGGGCCGTGCGCGCCGCCGACAACTGGTCGGGCGTGGTCAGCGGCGGGGTCACCCCCACCACCAGCATGGGCACCGCGCAGGACCACCTGCCCGCGCTGATGACCGACGGCCAGGCCGACACCTTCTACTGGAGCTCCGCTCCCCCGCAGCCCGGCGACTCCGTCGGCGTCGACCTCGGCGCCGGGCGGCCGATCAGCGGCGTCACCGTGCTGATGGGCGGCTGGGGCAACGGCCCCGACGCCCGCACCGCCGTGGACGACTACATCCGCGACGGCGTGCTGGAGTACAGCACCGGCGCGGGCGGCTGGCAGCAGCTCGCCGTGGTGAAGAACCAGAAGACGGTCAGCGCCCAGCTGCCGCCCGGCACCGTGGTGCGGGCCGTACGGCTGCGGGCCACCGCCGCCCAGAAGACCGCCGTCGCGGTGCGCGAGTTCACCGTCACCGCCCCCGACGAGTCCCCGGCCAGCGTCACCGGCGGCCCCGCCGCGCTGCCCGGCTCCTCGGCCGCCGCCGTCCTGGACGGCAACCCGGACACCGCGTACCGCGCCGCCAAGGCGCCCACCGCGCAGGACGAGCCGCTCACCGTCGAGCTCGGCGCGGCCCGCCCGCTGGACCGGCTGACCGTGCTCACCGACCCCACCGTGCACGCCAGCGCCACCGTCGCGGTGCGCCGCGCCGACGGCGGCTGGACGGACATCGGCGTCATCCAGCCCGGCTACAACGAGCTGCCGGCCGGCGGGCAGGTCGCCGACGCGTTCCGGATCACCTGGAAGCCCGGCGGCGACCCGCCGGTGGTCAACCAGGTCATCCCCTGGTACGCGGACATCCCGGCGGCCCGGCTGAGCCTGGCCGACCCGGCCCTGGACGTGGTCACCGGCGCGGCCTCGCCCGCCAGGACCCAGGCCACCGTGGAGGCCGGCCGCCCCGAGGGCACCACCGGCGAACTGCGGGTCGAGGTGCCGGCCGCCGCCAAGGGGCTCACCGTCACCCCGGCCGGGCCGGTCACCGTGCCGCGCGGCGGCCGGGTGGGCGTGCCGCTGCTGGTCACCGCCGTACCGGGCACGCCCTCCGGGACGTACCAGGTGCCGGTGTCCTACGTGGCGGGCGGCACCACCGTGAAGCAGGTGCTGCAGGTCCACGTGGTGCCGCCGACCGGCGGGCCGGACCTGGCGCCCGGCTCCCAGGCCTCCTCCTCGGGCGACGAGACCCCGAACTTCCCGGCCGCAGCGGTCGCCGACGGCGACCCGAAGACCCGCTGGTCCTCGCCGGCCAAGGACGACGCCTGGGTGCAGCTGGCGCTGCCGCAGGCCGTCCACCTGGGCGCGGCGACGCTGCACTGGCAGTCCGCGTACGCCTCCTCGTACAAGATCCAGGTCTCCTCGGACGGCAGCAGCTGGACGGACGCCGCGACGGTCGACAACGGCAAGGGCGGGGACGAGACGGTGCGCTTCGACGCCTCGAACGTCCGGTACGTACGGATGCAGGGCGTGGCGCGGGCCACCAAGTTCGGCTACTCGCTGTACGGGATCGAGCTCTACGCCGTCACGGCGCCGGCCGCTCCGCCGCAGCCGCCGACCCCGCCGCCGACCCCGCCGGTGGCCCCGGCGGGCCAGCCGGGGACGCAGCCCGGCACGCAGCCCGGCACGCCGGCGGTGCCGCCCAAGCAGTGAACGCGGCGGGCCGCCGGGCTCCCCTTCGCGGGGGGCGCGGCGGCCCATGAGGCGCGTACCGACGGTGTGACGGGCGGGCCCTTGTGGTGCTGGGGTCAGGCGGAGAGCGGTTCGGGCTGCTCGCCGCGGCGGACGGGGGCGGGGTGGGCGACGTGCGCCCGGCCGATCGGGACGGAGTGGTTCGGCTCCGTATGGTCGTGGTGCTCGTACTCGCCCCACTGCGGGGCGCGCAGTTGGTCACCGCCGCCGTACGGCTCCAGGTAGGGCCGCCAGCGCGGGTCCTTGATCCCGGTGCCGATGATCCGCCAGGCGAGGCCGCTGGGCGGTGCGGGCGGGCGTTTCATCCGCCAGCCGAGCTCGGTCAGGTGGCGGTCGGCCTTGGTGTGGTTGCAGCGGCGGCAGGCCGCCACCACGTTGTCCCACCGGTGCTGGCCGCCCCGACTGCGCGGGATGACGTGGTCGACGCTGGTTGCGGCGGCCCCGCAGTAGACGCAGCGGCCGTGGTCCCGGGCGAACAGCGCCCGGCGGGTGAGCGGGACGGGCCCGCAGAACGGGACCCGCACGAAGCGGGTCAGGCGGACGACGGACGGCGCCGGAAGGGCGCTGGTGGCGCTGTGCAGAGTGACTCCCGAGTCCTCCAGGCTGACCGCCTTGTGGTTGAGGACCAGGATGAGTGCGCGGCGCATCGATACGACGCCGAGTGGCTCGTAGGACGCGTTGAGGACCAGGACATGCGGCACGGATGCCTCCTTGGACGCCTGCGGCGCGTGGCTCGCGCCGGGACGAGCGGTTGGATCGCGCAACGAGTGCGTGATCTCCCCCAGTGTCGCCTTACGCCTTCGTACGGCGCCACCACTCCTGTGTAACGGACCTGACGTGAACTCCGGGTGTGGTCTCCGTCATACCCCGTAGTACCCGGTATGCCCTGGGGAAGGTCCACTTGCACCCCCGCGCCGCCGGGCCCGGCGCGGCGGACCGCCGGGGGGTGCGGCTCGGCCGGTCGGAGCAGCGCCGGGGGCCGTACGGCGGGCGGGGGCGCGGCCGTTCGGGGGTGGTGGGACCGGTGGTGCGGGGGTGGTGGGGGGACGGTGCCGGGGCGGTGCGGGCCGCGCGGGCCGGGGAGCGCACCGGGGCGTTGACGGGGCGTCCGGGACGGGCCGCACGCCCGCCGGTGTGTCCGGGCTGGTGTTCGGTGCCGGATAGGCTGGCCCGCACGGTCCGCGGGCCGCTCGTGCGGCGCGGGACCGGGTCACGCCCCCAGCAAGGAAGGTCCCGCACGTGTTCCGCTCCGGCGCCACCGGTCCGACCGACGCGTCCTCGACGCTCTCCACCCCGACGCCGGCCCCCTCCGCCACCACACCGCAACTGCCGGACCTGCGCATCCCCACCAGCGCGCAGGAGGTCACCGACACCACCAAGCAGGCGGCCAGCTGGTTCGACACCCACTGGCAGAGCTGGCTGGCCGGCGGCCTCCGGATCGTCCTCATCATCGTGCTGGCCCTGGTGCTGCGGGCCGTGGTGAACAAGCTGGTCACCCAGCTGATAGCGCGGATGACGCGCAGCCACGACCAGCACCGGGAGGAGAGCCGGTTCGGCGGGCTGCTGGCCAACCACGGGGTGGTCAACCCGGAGCGGCGGCAGCAGCGCTCGGAGGCGATCGGCTCGGTGCTGCGCAGCCTGGCCTCCTTCACCATCCTGGGCACGGCCGCGCTGATGGTGCTCTCCGCGCTCGGGATGAACCTGGCGCCGCTGCTGGCGAGCGCCGGTGTGGCCGGTGTGGCGATCGGTTTCGGCGCCCGCAACCTGGTCACGGACTTCCTCTCCGGGGTCTTCATGATCATGGAGGACCAGTACGGCGTCGGCGACGAGATCGACACCGGGGTGGCCACCGGCACCGTGCTGGAGGTCGGCCTGCGGGTCACCAAGCTGCGCGGGGCCAACGGCGAGATCTGGTACATCCGCAACGGCGAGGTGAAGCGGATCGCCAACATGAGCCAGGGCTGGGCGACCGCCTCGGTGGACGTGCAGGTCGGGTACAAGGAGGACCTCCAGCGGGTCGAGGACCTCATCCAGGAGACCGCCGAGGCGCTGTCCAAGGAGGCGCCGTACGACGAACTGGTCTGGGCGCCGGTCTCGATCCTCGGCGTCGAGTCGGTGGCGGCCGACTCGGTCGTGGTCCGGATCGAGGCCCGCACGGCCCCGGGCAAGGCGCCCCTGATCTCCCGGGCACTGCGCCAGCGGCTCAAGACGACCTTCGACCTGGCCGGGATCAAGGTCAAGGAGGAGGCCGCCGCCGTCGCCACCGGCGTCTCGATCACCGCGGCGGAGCCCTCCCCGCCCTCCGCCCTCGCCGACCCCACCTCGCCCCGCTACCGCGCCACCGAGCCCATCCCCCAGCCGAAGCCCCCGACGGACGACCCGACGCTCACCAAGCCGTAACGGTTCGGCGGTACACAGAGCCCCGCTCCCCACCACGATGGGGGCGGGGCTCTCCGCTTCCCCGCGGGGCGGGAGGTCACGGATCTACGGGCAGGGCACGCCGTGCTCCAGATAGACGGTCGCGGCCGATCAGCAGCTCTACCCGGTCGAGTGCGGCCTGCGTGGACTCGATCAGCCCGGTGTCCTCCTTGGCGATCCGCAGTCGCAGCGCTTCTTGGAGATGGGCCCGGGCATCCGCGAGGCCGCCGCGCTCCATGAGGTGCTTGCCGGTGTGCTGGAGGGCGAAGTCGACGAGCTCCGGGTGCCGGCTTCGCGCGGTGTTCAGTGCGCTGCGGTAGAGCGCGTCCGCCGTCTGGACGTCACCGGCGTAGCGGTGTGCGTCGCCGAGGTTGAGCCCGGTGGCGACGACGGCCCGCTTTTCGGCTCCGGACGGATGCGTCCGGAGCCGAATCACCCTGCGTCGCACCCCGTTCCGCCGCGATCACGATCGCGCCGGAACGGCGAAGGAAACCTTGCCTGACCCACAGCCTTCCCATCTCCTGAGCAGGAAGTCGGTCTGGCCGACTTCCTGCTCAGCGGACCCGAACGCTGCCGTCGCCGCTTCGGCCCTACCGAAACGGCGACGGGCGGCGGGTGGCGGGGGATCGCTTGCCGGGTGGGTGAATGGGTGAATGGCCTTTTGGCGGCGGCATCCTCATCGGAGGAGGCCGCCGCGCCTGAATTCAGCGGCTGGGCACAGGCAGATGGTTTCTCCAGCCAGCCCCGCCCCCGGTTGGGTGGGGGCGGGGCCCGCCGTGGGTCCGGTAACGCTTCGGCATCCGAGGGTGTGGGGGGCATTGACACTGTGCTGACGGGGATCGTACGGTCCTGTTCCGAGCGACTGGAAAGTTTCCTAACAGTTCACGCAGGGGCGGCGGAAGGGGAGGATCCCGGCATGACCAAGAGCACCGCCAAGGCTCCACTCGCCGGTACGCCGAGCCTGTTGCGCGCCATCAACGACCGGGCCGCGCTGGAACTGCTGCTGGAGAACGGGCCGTTGTCCCGGACGCAGATCGGCGCGTTGACCGGGTTGTCGAAGCCGACGGCCTCGCAGTTGCTGTCCCGGCTGGAGGCGGCCGGGCTGGTGCTGCCGGTCGGGACGACGGAGGGTGGGCCGGGGCCCAACGCGCAGCTGTACCAGGTGAATCCGGCGGCCGGGTACGTGGCCGGGCTGGACGTCACCAACAGCGGGATCCGGGTCGCCGTCGCCGACATCACCGGCAACACACTGACCGAGCACACCGTGTCGACCAAGGGCGTCCCGGCCGCCGGGACGGTGCCGCGGGTGGCCGCGGCCGTCGCCGAGGCGGTGCGCGCCGCCGGGGTGCCCGCGGGGGGTCTGCGGACGGTCGCGATCGGGCTCGGCGGTGCGCCGGACCCGGTCACCGGGAAGCTGCGCTACGCCTCGCACCTGCCCGGTTGGCACTCGCCGCGGCTGGTGGAGGAGCTGACCGGGGCGATCGGCGCGCCGGTGTCGATCGAGAACGACGTGAACCTGGCCGCGGTCGCCGAGCAGGTCTCCGGTGCGGCGGCCGGCTTCGAGGACTTCGTGCTGCTCTGGGCCGAGTCGGGGGTCGGCGCCGCGGTCGTGATCGCCGGGCGGCTGCACCGCGGCTTCACCGGCGGCGCCGGGGAGGTCGGCTACATGCCGGTGCCCGGCTCGCCGGTCGAGTGGGACGCCCGCCGCCGCAAGTTCGGCGGCTTCCAGGACCAGGTCGGGGCGGTCGCCGTCCGGACCCTGGCCCGCGAGCACGGGCTCGGCGCGCCCACCGCCGAGGAGTCGGTCGCCAAGGCCCTGGAGACCCCGGGTGCCGGCGACGCGTTCCTCACCGAACTGGCCGGGCGGCTCGCCGTCGGGCTGTCCGTGATCGTCGCCGTGGTCGACCCCCAGCTGGTGGTCCTCTCCGGCGCGGTGCCGAACGCGGGCGGCGAACGCCTGCGCGCGCTCGTCGAGGACGAACTGGCCCGGGTCTGCCACGCCCGGCCGGAGATCCGCAGCAGTGCCCTGTCCGGTTCGCCCGTCCTGCTCGGCGCCCTGCAACGGGCCCTCACGGACGCCCGTGAGGCGGTCTTCTCCACCCACTAGCGCTCCCCGCTCCCCCCGCTCCCCTGCTCCCGCCCTGCTCCCGCCCCGCTCCCGCTCCCCAAGACGCCCTGCACCCACCTCTCCCCCAACCCCTACGCGGGCCCCGAGGCAATGACGCCTGTCCGCGCACCCCCAGGAGGACCTCGAAGTGCACGCCACCCCCTCCCGCAGAGGCCGCCGCACCGTCGCCGCCGTCGCCGGCAGCGCCGTCCTGGCCCTGCTCGCCTCCGCCTGCACCGGTTCCAGCGAGTCCGGCGGCAACGACGACTCCGCCAGCGGCAAGGACGTCACCATCACCTTCTGGCACGGCTGGAGCCAGGACAACGAGGTGAAGGCGATCAACGACACCATCGCCGCCTTCGAGAAGGCCCACCCCAACATCCACGTCAAGCCGGTCGGCAACGTCGCGGACGACAAGGTCAACCAGGCCCTGCGGGCCGGCGGGGACGACGCGCCGGACGTGGTGTCCTCCTTCACCACCAACAACGTCGGCATGTTCTGCTCGACGAAGGCGTTCGTCGACCTCAAGCCCCAGCTGCAGAAGAGCGGCATCGACGCGGCCAAGACCTTCCCGGCCGCGATGCTCAACTACACCCAGTTCCAGGGCAACCAGTGCTCGCTGCCGCTGCTCGGCGACGCGTACGGCCTGTACTACAACAAGAAGGCCTTCGCCGCGGCCGGCATCTCCGCGCCGCCGAAGACCTTCAGCGAGTTCGCCGCGGACGCCAAGGCGCTGACGCTTGCCGACGGCGACTCGTACAAGCAGCTCGGCTTCATGCCGCTGTACCACGGCTACGAGTCCACCACCGAGCACTTCCTCGGCCAGTACGGCGCCACCTACTTCGGCGCCGACGGCAAGTCGAACCTGGCCGCCGACCCCAAGGTCGCCGCGATGCTCGACTGGCAGAAGGGCATGGTCGACCAGCTCGGCGGCTACGCCAAGCTGGAGAAGTACCGCGCCACCTTCGGCGAGGAGTTCAGCGCCAAGAACCCCTTCCACACCGGTCAGGTCGCGATGGCCATCGACGGTGAGTGGCGGACCGCCTCGCTCGCCGAGAACAAGCCCGACTTCGACTGGGCCACCGCGCCGTTCCCGGTGCCGGACGACCAGGCCGACACCTACGGCCGCGGCTACCAGACCGGCACCATCGTCGGCATCGCCAGCACCAGCAAGAAGCAGACCGCGGCCTGGGAGTTCGTGAAGTTCCTGACCACCGACACGGACGCCGTGGTCAACTTCGCCAACGCCATCCACAACGTGCCGAGCACCTTCGACGCGCTGAGCTCGCCGAAGCTGGTCAGCGACCCGAACTTCAAGACCTTCCTGGACGTCGCCAAGAACCCGAACTCGGGCACCACCCCGGCCAGCGTCAACGGCGGCGCCTACATCGTCTCGCTGCAGAACCTCGGCTACGACTACGAGTCCGGCAAGCAGACCGACCTCAAGGCGGGCCTCGCCGCCACGGCCAAGCAGGTCGACACCGACATCGCCCAGGCGAAGTAGCGGGAACGGTCCACGGAGCACCCCATGTCAATCGCGTTCGGCACCCGCAAGGGCGCCGCGACCACCGACCCGGCGACGCCCTCCACGCAGCAGCTGCTGCGCCGGAAGCGCCGCCGGGAGGCGGCCCGCACCCTCGCCTTCCTCTCCCCCTGGCTGATCGGGTTCAGCGTCTTCTTCGTCTACCCGCTGGTCTCCACCGCCTACTTCTCCTTCACCCGGTACAACGGCATCGGCGCCGCGACCTTCAACGGCCTCAAGAACTGGGACTACGTCCTCAACCAGCTGCCGACCTTCTGGCAGGGCCTGCGCAACACCCTGTGGCTGGTGCTGATCATGGTGTCGCTGCGGGTCGCCTTCGGGCTCGGCATCGGGATGCTGATCACCAAGGTCAAGACCGGCGCGGGCTTCTTCCGCACCGTCTTCTACCTGCCGTACCTGGCCCCGCCGGTGGCCGCCACCGTCGCCTTCGCCTTCCTGCTCAACCCGGGCACCGGCCCGCTGAACCACCTGCTGGGCGAGCTCGGCCTGCCGCAGCCCGGCTGGTTCGCCGACCCGGACTGGTCCAAGCCCGCGCTCACCCTGCTCGCCATGTGGGGCATCGGCGACCTGATGGTCATCTTCATGGCCTCGCTGCTGGACGTGCCCAAGGAGCAGTACGAGGCGGCCGAACTGGACGGCGCCGGCCCGTTCCAGCGGTTCCGGTACGTCACGCTGCCGAACATCTCGCCGATCATCATGTTCGCGGTGGTCACCGGGGTCATCCAGACCATGCAGTACTACACCCAGGCGATCGTCGCCGGGAAGGTCGCCAGCGGCATCGCGGGCAACTCCGGCCAGCAGTTCGAACCCGGCTACCCCCAGGGCTCCACCTGGACCCTGCCCCAGATGGTCTACAACCTCGGCTTCCAGCGCTTCAACTACGGCGCGGCCTGCGCCGTCGCGATGGTGCTGTTCGTCATCTCGATGGCCGTCACCTCGATCCTGCTCCGCCGCAAGTCCGGCTTCATGGCGAGCGACGACTAGCGGACAGTGAGGACCCGACCATGACTCTCAGCTCCACGCTCCCGAAGCCCCCCGCGGGCGCCTCCCGCACCGGCACCGCGGCCGCCCGCGCCGCCCGGCGCCGCGCGCTGCTCAACTGGGTGGCGGTGCACTCGCTGGCGATCGCCGCCGCGCTGTTCTTCCTGCTGCCCTTCGTCTTCGTCTTCCTCACCTCGGTGATGAACGACCAGCAGGCGCTCACCACCGACTACTGGCCCACCTCCTGGAACTGGGGCAACTACGGCCAGGTCTGGCACACCCCCGGCTTCCTCACCTGGTGGCGCAACACCCTGGTGTACGCCTGCGCCGGCACCCTGCTGACCGTCGTCTCCAGCCTGCCGGTCGCCTACGCGCTCGCCAAGTTCCGCTTCCGCGGCCGCAACCTGGCCCTGATGGCCGTCATCGCGATGATGATGCTCCCGCCGCAGGTCACCGTCATCCCGATGTTCCTGTTCTGGACCAAGCAGCTGGGCCTCGGCGGCTCGCTCTGGCCGCTGATCATCCCGATGGCCTTCGGCGACGCCTTCTCGATCTTCCTGCTGCGCCAGTTCCTGCTGACCATCCCCAAGGAGTACCTGGAGGCCGCCCGGATCGACGGCTGCGGCGACCTGCGCACCCTGCTGCGGGTCGTGCTGCCGATGGCCAAGCCGGCCATCGCCGCCGTCGCCCTGTTCCAGTTCTTCTACTGCTGGAACGACTACTTCGGCCCGCAGATCTACGCCAGCAACAACCAGCAGGCCTGGACGCTCAGTTACGGCCTGGAGTCGTTCAAGGCCGCCCACCACACCAACTGGAACCTCACCATGGCCGCCACCCTGCTGGTGATGGCACCGGTGATCGTCCTCTTCTTCTTCGCACAGAAGGCCTTCATCGAAGGCGTGACACTGACAGGGGTCAAGGGCTGATGTCCGCACTCAAGTTGGCCATCGTCGGCGGCGGTTCGACGTACACCCCGGAGCTGATCGACGGCTTCGCCCGGCTGCGCGACACCCTTCCGGTCGGCGAACTGGTCCTGATCGACCCGGCCGCCGAACGGCTGGAGCTGATCGGCGGGCTGGCCCGGCGGATCTTCGCCAAGCAGGGCCACTCCGCCACCGTCACCGTCACCACCGACCTGGCGGCGGGCGTCGCCGACGCCGACGCCGTCCTGCTCCAGCTGCGGGTCGGCGGCCAGGCCGCGCGCGACCAGGACGAGACCTGGCCGCTGGAGTGCGGCTGCGTCGGCCAGGAGACCACCGGCGCGGGCGGGCTCGCCAAGGCGCTGCGCACCGTGCCGGTCGTCCTGGACATCGCCGAGCAGGTCCGCCGCACCAACCCGGACGCCTGGATCGTCGACTTCACCAACCCGGTCGGCATCGTCACCCGGGCCCTGCAGAGCGCCGGGCACAAGGCCGTCGGGCTGTGCAACGTCGCCATCGGCTTCCAGCGCAAGTTCGCCGGGCACCTGGGGGTGGACCCGGAGCTGGTCCGGCTGGACCACGTCGGGCTCAACCACCTCACCTGGGAGCGCGGGGTCACCCTGCTGGACGGCCCGGGGGCCGCCGGCGGCCGCGAGGTGCTGCCGGAACTGCTGCGGGACTTCGGCAAGGAGATCGCCGAGGACCTCCACCTGCCGCAGGCCTTCGTGCAGCGGCTCGGCGTGGTGCCCTCCTACTACCTGCGCTACTTCTACCAGCACGACGCGGTGGTCGAGGAGCTCAGGGTGCAGGGCTCGCGGGCCGCCCAGGTCGCCGAGATCGAACGGCAGTTGCTGGAGCTGTACGCCGACCCGGCCCTCGACACCAAGCCGGAACTGCTCGGCAAGCGCGGCGGGGCCTTCTACTCGGAGGCCGCCGTCCAGCTGATCGCCGCCCTGCTCGGCACCGGCGGCGGGACCTCCGTCCAGGTCGTCAACACCCGCAACGACGGGGTGCTGCCGTTCCTGCCGGACGACGCCGTCATCGAGGTGCCCGCCGAGGTGGACGCCCGCGGCGTGCGGCCGCTGCCGCAGCGGCCGGTCGAGCCGCTGTTCGCCGGCCTGGTCGCCGCCGTCACCTCGTACGAGCACCTCGCGCTCGACGCCGCCCTGCGCGGCGGCCGCGACCGGGTCTTCGACGCCCTGCTCGCGCACCCGCTGGTCGGCCAGATCGAACTCGCCGACCGGCTCACGGACCGGCTGCTCGCCCACAACCGCGAGCACCTCTCCTGGGCCTGAGAGCCCTCACCGGGCCCCCCGCGTGGGGGCCCGGTCCCCGGCCGGAGCTCGCGGCCGGGCCACGTACGAGCCGCGGGGACCTGATGACCCACCAGCCCGAACCACTCCTGCCCGGCGTCCTCGCCATCGACGCGGGCAACTCCAAGACCGACGTCGCCCTGATCGGCGCCGACGGCACCGTCCGCGGGACCGCCCGCGGCGGCGGCTTCGCCCCGCAGAAGATCGGCGGCGCGGCGGCCGTGGCGGGCCTCGCCCCGCTGGTCGAGGAGGCCGCCGCGGCGGCCGGATTCCCGTCCTTCCGCGGCGTGCTGACCAGCCACGTCAGCGCCTGCCTGGCCAACGCCGACCTCCCGGTGGAGGAGGAGGCGCTGCGCGCAGCCCTGGAATCGCACCCGTGGGGGCTCAGCAACACCGTCGTCAACGACACCTTCGGCCTGCTGCGGGCCGGCACCGACGGCCCGCGCGGGGTCGCGGTGGTCTGCGGCGCCGGGATCAACTGCGTCGGGCTGCTGCCGGACGGGCGCACCGCCCGCTTCCCGGCCCTCGGCGAGCTCACCGGCGACTGGGGCGGCGGCGGCGGACTGGCCGCCAGCAGCATGTGGCACGCCGTCCGCGCGGAGGACGGTCGCGGCGGGCCCACCGGGCTCGCCGCGGCCATCGCCGAGCACTTCGGCCTGCCCAGCGCCGGGGCCGTCGCCGAGGCCGTCCACCTCGGGCACCTGCCGGCCACCCGGCTGCACGAGATCGTCCGGGTGCTGTTCGCGGTCGCGAACGCCGGGGACGCCGTCGCCCGGGAGCTGATCGACCGGCAGGCCGACGAGATCGTCCGGCTGGCCGTGGTCGCCCTCGGCCGGCTGGACCTGCTGGACTCCGCCACCCCGGTGGTGCTCGGCGGCGGGGTGCTCGCCTCCCGGCAGCCGCTGCTGCTCGACAACCTGAGGGAGCGGCTGGCCCGGGCCGCGCCGCTGGCCGAGCCGCGGGTGGTCGTCGCGCCGCCGGTGCTGGGCGCCGCGCTGCTCGGGCTGGACCACCTGGGCGTGGACGCGGCCGCGCAGGCGCGGGTGCGCAGGGCGTACGAGGCGCAGCCGGCGGTCACGGTCTGACGCCTGGCGCCTGCCCCCTGAACCTCCCGCCCCCACCGGACCCGCACGTCCGGCGGGGGCGGGAACCGTGCGGTGCGCGCCGCTCGTGGTACCCGGGTACCGACCACCACCGCCGCCCGGGGAGACTTGTGTCATGGCCGTGCCCCGTACCCTCCTCGCCGCCGCCGCCCTGACCGGACTCACCCTGGCCGGACTCACCGGCTGCACCCCCGCGGACTCCCGCCCGACGGTGACCGCCGCCTCCTCGGCCGAGGCCCTCGCCGACGAGGGCCTGGACGACCCGCTGCTGGACGGCGACGACGACTTCGCCGACGAGGAGGCCTACGCCGCCACCGGCACCGCCGCGGGCACCGTCGCCGCCGCACCCGGCGCGCCCGTCGACCCCGCCCCGGAGTGCACCGCGCCCGCCCTGCGGCCCGGCCACCAGGTGCTGGTCGTGGTCGCCGCCGGCCCGGCCGAACTCACCGCCCAGCCCGCCCGGTTCGCCTGCACCCCGCCCCGCTACGAGGCCACCGGCTCGCCCGTCCACTACGGCTTCGCGGCGGCCGGCGTCACCGCCACCCTGATCGACCGCCCGCGCGGGGAGAGCGCGCGGCCCGTCCACCTGGACGAACTGGTCACCCACCTCAACGACTGCCTGGCCGAACGCGACCCGGCCGACCCGTACGGCTGCCACGGCAACGCCTACGACGTCGTGCTGGACTCGCACGGGCGGATCATGCGCATCACGGAGGTCCGGGGCACGGAGCTCCAGAGCGCGGACGTCCAGGGCACCGACGTCCAGGGCACGGAAGACCCGGAGGTCGAGGGCGCGCAGCGCTGAGCCGGACGGCGGGCCGGGCCGGGTCGGACCGCCATACGGTGTAGAAGGCCCCTTCAACTGTTGAGGCATGTCTTCGTCAAGCGCGTCAACCACCTGTCAACTGCGGGTTTTTGACGTTCAATACCTCTTCCGGGGCCGCTCTTGGGGCTGGTCTTACTCCCGGCGTCGTTGACCCGGTTTCCGCGGCGGTGCTTTGCTTCCCGCCGTCGGCAGTGAACCGGTCCCCCATCCCCGTTTCACCGAACGTCCCTGACGGGCGGTCGGTGGACACCGGCCTGCCGTCGTCGCTCCTCCCCATTTGTCCCCCACGGTGTCGCCGCGCCCCCACCGGCGTGCGGTCGGCATGAGAGAGGAACCCTCACGATGGGCATCTCCCCCACTTCCCGCCGGGCACGGGTCCGGGCCCTGACCGGGCTCAGCGCGCTGGCGCTGGCCGCCACCGGCTTCGCCGCCGCGCCGGCCGCCCAGGCCGACCAGCCGGGCAGCGAGTTCGCCGGGCAGTCCCACCCGTACCGGCACGGCACCGTCCCGACCAAGGAGGCCGCCGAGCACGCCAACGCCGCCTCCGCGGCCGCGAGCCGCACCACCAACCTCAAGTACGGCGGCGCGGTCGACGGCATCGGCGTCACCACCGGCGCCCCGAAGGTGTACGTGGTCTTCTGGGGCTCCCAGTGGGGCACCGCGGGCACCGACGCCAACGGCTACACCACCCTGTCCGGCGACCCGTCCGGCGAGGCCGTCCGGGCGCAGCAGCTGTACAAGGGCCTCGGCACCAACAGCGAGACCTGGTCCGGCGTCATGACCCAGTACTGCGAGGGCGTCGCCAAGGGCGCCACCACCTGCGGCTCCACCGCCGCGCACGTCGGCTACCCGACCGGCGGCGCGCTGGCCGGGGTCTGGGTGGACAACTCGGCCACCGCCCCGGGCCAGGCCACCGGCAACCAGATCGCCAACGAGGCCATCAAGGCCGCCGGGCACTTCGGCAACACCACCGCGGCCGCCAACCGCAACGTGCAGTACGTGGTGCTCTCGCCGACCGGCACCCACCCGGACGGCTTCAACACCTCGACCGGCAACTTCTGCGCCTGGCACGACTGGAACGGCGACACCACGCTGACCGGCGGCGCGGCCACCTCCCCCTACGGCGACGTGGCGTTCAGCAACGACCCGTACGTGACCGACATGGGCACCTCCTGCGGCCAGAACTACGTCAACAGCGGCAGTGCGGGCCTGCTGGACGGCGTGACCATGGTGTTCGGCCACGAGTACGCGGAGACGGTCACCGACCAGAACCCGGCCGGCGGCTGGACCGACTCCTCCGGCTCGGAGAACGCCGACAAGTGCGCCTGGAAGGGCGTCGGCGGCACCGGCGGCTCGCAGAACGTGGCCTTCGCGACCGGCTCGTTCGCGATGCAGGGGACCTGGTCGAACGCGGTCAGCGGGTGCCAGATCTCGCACGCGATCGTCCACTGAGCGGTCGGGCACTGAGCGGTCGGGGACCGACCGACGTCGCCTGAACACCTCCGAACGCCGTCCCCCGAGCAGCGTGGGGCAGCTCGGGAGCTGACGGGACCGACGGATCGGACGGGCCGGAGGGGTCTTGTGCCCTGACGATCCGGTACGGGGGAAGCGCCGGGGCGGGCTGTGCGGGCCCGCCCCGGCGCTTCGCGCTGTCCGGGGCCGGCCACCGGGGCGGCACCGTCACGACGGCGCGACGAGCCCGAACTCGTAGGCGTGGATGACCAGGTGGACCCGGTCCCGGGCGCCCAGCTTGGTGAACAGCCGGGCGACGTGCGCCTTGGCGGTGGCCACGCTGATGGTGAGTTCCTCGGCGATCTCCGTGTTGGACAGGCCGCGGCCGACCAGGGTGAGCACCTCGCGTTCGCGCCCGGTGATGCCCTCGGCGGACGTCCGCGGCCGGGCGGCCGCGTCCGGGCGGGCGGCGAACTCGCCGATCAGCCGGCGGGTGATACCCGGAGCGAGCAGGGCGTCCCCGGCGGCGACCACCCGGACGCCGTCCAGGATGGTCTCCAGGGCGAGGTCCTTGACCAGGAAGCCGCTCGCCCCGGCGCGCAGCGCGCCGTACACGTAGTCGTCGTCGTCGAAGGTGGTCAGGACCAGCACGTGGGTGGGCAGGTCCGGGTCGGCGAGGATCCGGCGGGTGGCCTCGATGCCGTCCATGCCGGGCATCCGGATGTCCATCACGGCGACGTCCGGGCGCAGTCGGGCGACCACGTCGACGGCCTCGGCGCCGTTGCCGGCCTCGCCGACCACCTCCAGGTCGGGGGCGTCGGCGATGAGCACGCGCAGGCCGGTGCGGATGAGCGGCTGGTCGTCGACCAGGACGACGCGGATCACGGTCCCACCTCCGGGGGGGTCGGTTCGGGGCTCCCGGCGGGCACGGCCGGGAGCGGCAGCAGGGCGGCCACCCGGAAGCCGCCGCCGGGGCGCGGGCCGGCGCTGAACTCGCCGTCCAGCAGGGCGACCCGCTCGCGCATCCCGGCCAGGCCGTAGCCGGTGCCGGGGGTGGCCGTGGGCGTGCCGGCACCGAGGTCGACGACGGTGACGGCGAGGTGCTCGGGCGCGTACGCGACGGTGACGTGGCAGTCCCGGGTGCCGGAGTGCTTGACCACGTTGGTGACCGCCTCCTGGACGATCCGGTAGGCGGCGAGGTCCACCTCGGGCGGCAGCGCCCGGGCCTCGCCGCTGCGGCTGAGCGCGACCCGCACCCCGGCGCCGGCCGCCTTCTCCCGCATCCGCTCCAACTCGTCCAGCCCGGGCGCCACTTCGAGCGGCGCGGACTCGCCCTCGCCCTGCCGCAGCGCGCCGAGCATCCGGCGCAGCCCGGCCAGAGTCTCCCGGCTGGTGGCCTCGATGGCGTTCAGCGCGTTGCGGGTCTCGGCGGGCTGGGTGTCCATGACCCGGCTGCCCATGCCCGCCTGGATCGCGATGATGCCGATGTTGTGGGCCACCATGTCGTGCAACTCACGGGCGATCCGCAGCCGTTCGGCGGTGACGGCCTGCTCGGCGGCACGGCCGCGCAGCGCCTCGGTGTGGGCGCGGCCCTGGCGGACGGTGTTGCCGATCAGCCAGGCGATCAGGACGGTCGCGGCGATGCCCAGATAGGCGTACGGGTTCACCGGGTAGCCGTTGACGGCGCCCCAGGCGAACAGCGTGGCGAGCACGGTCAGCGGCATCGCCACCGCGATCGTCGAGAGCAGGCGGGAGCGGGTGACCACGCAGTAGCCGACCACCGCCTCGGCGATCAGGAACTGCACCGGCGCGGTCGCCGTGACCGTCCACATCCCGAGCGAGAAGACGCCGCCCGCCAGCGCGACCGCGACCGCCGCCAGCGGCAGCCGCACCAGCAGGAAGGCGACCAGCGTGGTGACCACGGCGGTGACCACCAGGGCCATGTCCTCGGTGTTGCCGTCGTAATTGAACAGGTGGCTCAACTCGTTGTCCCGGGTGAAGAACCGGAACACCACGATGGACGTCCAGAACGCCGCCACCCACACGCCCGCGGGCAGGCGCCTGAGCAGCGGCGGGCGGGGTTCGGTGATCATGACGCGATGGTAGCGGCGGGCCGTCGGACGGCGCATCGGCCCGCGGGCGTAATCCCCGGGGCGGGGGCCGCCGCTCCCGGTTGTGGCCCGCCGCCCGATGCCCGATCACGCCCCCGACCGGCAGCGTTGTCCCCGTGATCGAGATCGAGCGACTGACCAAGCGGTACGGCGCCACCACGGCCGTCGACCAGTTGACCTTCACCGTCCGGCCGGGCACCGTCACCGGCTTCCTGGGGCCCAACGGCGCAGGCAAGTCCACCACCCTGCGCATGGTCCTGGGCCTCAACACCCCCACCGCGGGCGCCGTCACCGTCGACGGGGTGCCGTTCGCCGGCCGCCCGCGCGGCCTGCGGCACGTCGGCGCCCTGCTGGACGCCGGGGACGTGCACGGCGGCCGCAGCGCCCGGGCCCACCTGTCCGCACTGGCCCGCAGCAACCGGATCCCGCTCGGCCGGGTGGCCGAGGTGCTCGCCGAGGTCGGCCTCGGCAAGGCCGCGGACCGGCGGATCGGCGGCTACTCGCTGGGGATGAAGCAGCGCCTGGGCATCGCCGGGGCCCTGCTCGGCGACCCGCCCGTACTGCTCTTCGACGAGCCCCTCAACGGCCTCGACCCCGAGGGCGTGCTCTGGGTGCGCGGCCTGTTCCGCCGCCTCGCCGACGAGGGCCGCACCGTCTTCGTCTCCAGCCACATGATGGCCGAGATGGAGCACACCGCCGACCGGCTGGTGGTGATCGGCCGCGGCCGGCTGATCGCCGACGAGAGCCTCGGCGCGTTCTCGGCCCGGTACGCGGAGTCGAGCGTGGCCGTCCGGGCACCGGAACTCGCCCAACTGGTGCCGGTGTTGCGCGCCGAGGGGGCCGAAGTCGGCCTGCCGGAGCCGCAGTTCGGTGTGGTCACCGGGATGGCCGCGGCCCGGATCGGTGAACTCGCGCTGCGCCACGGCGTGGTGCTGCACGAGCTGGCCACCCGGACGTCGTCCCTGGAGTCGGCGTTCATGTCCCTGACCGCCGACAGCGTCGAGTACCTGGCAGGAGAGAGCCGATGAGCACCACGACCCTGATCCGCACCGAGAGCGCCCGCTCGACGGAACCCGCGCCCCGGTTCACCGACCTGCTCGCCGCCGAGTGGATCAAACTGCGCTCGCTGCGGTCGACGTACTGGGTGCTGGCGCTGGCCGCGCTGGTCGCGATCGGGATCAATCTGAACGCCGTCCACTCCGACCTGACGTACATCGACCACCCGCCGCGGCCGATACCCGGCCTCCCGCCGTACCGGTACGACGCGCTCTACCACAGCCTCAGCAGCATCGCCTGCTACCTGATGGCGATCGCGGCCGGCAGCCTCGGCGCGATCACCGTGTTCGGCGAGTACACCACCGGCATGATCCGCACCACCTTCGCGGCCGTGCCCGACCGGCGCGGGGTGATCGCCGCCAAGGTGCTGCTGGTCGGCGGGATCACCGCGCTGGCCGGGGCGGTGGTGTCCACGGTGTCCTTCTTCGGCGGCAACGCGATGCTGGCCTCCCGGCACGTCGGGCTCTCCATCACGGAAGGGGTCAGCCTCCGGGCCGTCCTCGCCTACGCGTTGATCGTGCCGGTCTGCGCGCTGATCGGGATGGCCCTGGGCGCCGTGCTGCGGCACGCCACCGCCTCGATCGTCTCCCTGGTGCTGCTGTTCTTCATCCTGCCGCTGATGTTCGGCGGGGACCGCTACCGCTGGCTGCACGAGATCGGCGCCCACCTGCCGATGGACACCGTCAACCTGCTCACCTACAACCCCGACTCCTCGACCACGATCAGCAAGTGGGCGCCGAGCGTGCTGGACTCCTGGATCACCATGGGGGTGTGGGCGGTCGTCTCGGTGGCGGTGACGGTGGTCGTGGTGCGGCGCCGGGACGTCTGACGCCCCCTCCGGCGGCCCCGGCCCCGGCCCGTCAGACTGCGGGGGCTGCGGGCACCGCCGCCTTGCTGCGGAAGGCCGCGAGGGTGGCGGCCGGGACGCCGCAGGCGGGGAGGAAGGCCTCGGCGCCGCCGTGACGGGTGCGGACGTGGCCGAGGAAGACCGACATCGCCTCGGCCGGGGCCTGGAGCAGCGGGGCGGGGATGGTGAGGGTGCGGCCCTCGGAGTCGGTGACGCGGGTGGCGGTGCCCCGGTCGTTGAGGGCGGTGCGGTGGCGCTCGGCGAGGTTGGCGAAGATCTGCGGGAGGGCCTCGGCGGTGCGGGCGTAGTCCTCGACGATCCGGTCGGCGGGGACGCCGAGGAGGTCGAGCAGCAGGGCGGTGAGCAGGCCGGTGCGGTCCTTGCCGGCGGCGCAGTGCAGCAGGACGGCGCCGGGGCGGGTGGTGGCCTCGACGGCGGCGGCGACGGCCTCGGGGGCGGATTCGGCGAGCAGCAGGTAGAACTCGCCGAGGTCGGCGGCGGTGGTCATGGTCGCCATGTGGGCGGTGAGGGCGTCGGTGGCCGGGTTCACCGGGGCAGCGACCACGGCTATCCCGGCGGCCTCGGCGGCGGCCCAGTCGTCGGGCCGGGTCTCGCGGGGGTCGCGCAGGTCGACGACGGTGCGGATGTCGCAGGCGCGCAGCTGGGCGACGACGGCCTCGTCGGCGGCCGGGAAGGGCTGGGCGGAGCGGTACAGCACGCCGGGGCGGATCCGCAGGCCCTCCGGGTCGCTGAGGACGGCGGAATCGCGGAAGTTGACCAGGGACATGCGAGGGCCTTTCGGTGGAGCCGCACACGGGAGGGCTGAACGTCCAGTAGGACATCTAGACGTCTAGATGTCCAATTCCCCCGGCGGGCGCGGGGCACCCCTCCATCCCACCGCCGCCGGCCCGCCACGGCGACCCGGGGCGGGGCCCTCGGCTTCGTAGGATCGGTCCGTGGCGACGACCCCCCCGAGCACTCCCCCGGGCACTCCCCCGAGCACTCCCGAGAACCCTCCGAGCACTCCCCCCGACAGCCCGAACACCCCGGTCTACCGCCGGCTGGCCCGCCGGCTCCAGGACCGGATCGACGCGGGCGGCTACCCCGCGGGCGCCCGGCTGCCGAGCGAGCCGGAGCTGAGCGCCGAGTTCGGCGTGAACCGGCTGACCGTGCGGCAGGCCGTCGCGGAGCTGGAGCGGGCCGCGGTGGTGGAGATCCGCCGGGGCGTGGGCACCTTCGTCCGCCCGCCCGCCGTCCGGGTCTCGATCGCGGTGGACCCGCGCAGCCAGCGCTTCGACCTGGGCAGCGTGCACGAGGCCGTGCCGGCGGGGGGTCGCGGCGACGGCGAGTTCGTGGTGGCCGCCCCGCCGGTGACCGGCTCGGCCGAGGACGAGGAGGCGGCCCGCCAGCTGGGCCGGGCGCCGGGCGAGCTGTACCGGCTGGACTCGGTGATCCGCCTCGGCGGCCGGGCCCGGGCCGCGTGCAGCTACTGGGTGCCGTTCGGTCCGCTGCCCGCCGAGCTGGTACGGCCCGGCCACGCCGGGAACCTGGTGCTGGACCTGGCCCGGGCCGCCGGGGTGGAGCTGGAGTACGACTGGCGGGCCTTCGGCGCGATCGGCGCGGACCTCGCGGACGCCGAACTGCTGGGCGTCCCGGCGGGCACCCCGCTGCTGGTCCGCGAGGGGGTCAGCTGCACGCCGGACGGCACGCCGTCGCTGTACGTCCGGCGCCGGATCGACGGCAGCAGCGCGCGCTTCGTGCTGCACTTCCGCGAGCGGTAGCGGGAACGGCTCCCGGGCGTATGGATCCTGATAACGTTCAGCGCCGAAATCGCAGGCCGCACGGGGGTTGGCAGTAACGGTGAACGAGACGGACGAGTGCGACATACCGAACGAGCTGGCCGAGGCGTACCTCGCCCTGCTCGCCGACACCTCCCGCACCGGGCGCCTGCCCCGCCGGGACGAGCTGGAGGCGCTGCGCCGGCTCGGCGAGCAGTGCGCCGAGGCCGGTTACGGGCTGCGCGAGGTGGTCTCGCACTGCCTGGCGGCAGCCCGGCGGGCCTGGCAGACGCTGCCGGGGACGGCCGCCGCGAGCAGTGTCGGCGAGCTGCGCCGGACCGGTGACGCGGTGCTGGCCGCCACCGACGCCGCGCTGGCCGCGCTGGGCGAAGGCCACGAGCGGTCCCAGCGCCTGGCGGTCCGTCAGGAGGAGGCGGCCCGAAGGGAGTTCATCGACGACCTGCTGCACGGCCGCAGCGACCTGGGGCTGCTCGCCGAGCGCGCGGAGCGGTTCGGGCTACGGCTGGCGGGCGCGTACACGGTGGCGGTGGCGGTGGGCGGCGAACCGTTCGCGGACGTGCACCCGATGCTGCACCGGGTGGAGCGGGAGCTGACCGGGCGGTTCGGCGAGCGGGACGTCCTGCTCGCCAGCAAGGACGGCCGGCTGGTCTGCATCGCCCCGGACTCCGAGCGGGCCGTGCTGGAGGCCTTCGCCGAACTGACGCTGCGCCCCGGGCCCGGCTACCGGCCGGTGCTGCGGGTGGCGACCGGCCGCCGGCACTCGGGGGCGAGCGGGGTGCTGCGCAGTTACGACGAGGCGCTGGACGCGCTGGACTACGCGCAGCGACTGGGGCTGTCGGCTTGCCAGTTGAAGGCCGAGGAGCTGCTGGTGTTCCCGGTGCTGATGCGCGACCGGGCCGCGATGGCCGACCTGGTGCGCAGCGTCCTCGGCCCGCTGACCGAGGCGCGCGGCGGGGCCCGTCCGCTGCTGGACACCATCGCGGTGCAGGCGGAGGCGGCGTACGTGAACGCGGAGGCGGCGCGTCGGCTGGGGCTGAGCGTGCGCACCCTCGGCTACCGCCTGGAGCGGATCAAGGCGCTCACGGGCTACGACCCCTCGGACGCGTTGCAGCGCTTCACCCTGGAGACGGCGGCGATGGGCGCGCGGCTGCTGAACTGGCCGGAACAGCCACTGTAGGGCTCCCGCACCCCGCCTTCCGCGGCGCGTCTCCCGGCCCGCCGAAACCCCGGGTGACCTGCTCAAGTCCGTTCTGTTGCCCGACCGTCACAGTGTCACGGGCAGCGCGCGTACCAGGGTGTCAAAAGGCCGTAAAGATTGCCGGATCCTGGCAATGTGCGAACGCCCCGCCCGCTGCCATGATCTCTGCGGCGCCGATGCCCGGTGCCGGGGGAAAGGCGGGGGGCATGGCCGGGACGGGGGACTTCTTCGCGGCCGCGCTGGCCTTTCCGACGGCGCTGTTCAGCTTCGCGCTGGTGGTGGTCGTCGGGTACTGGCTGCTGATGCTGATCGGCGGCCTGGGGTTCGACGCCGTGCACGGGGGGCACGGCGTCGGGCACCACCTCGGTGCCGGGCACGCCGGACATGTGGGCCCGGCGGGTCACGTCGGACACGGTGCCGGGGGGCACGGTGTCGGGGGGAACGTGGCCCACGGGGCGTCCGGCGGGCACGGCGCCGGCGGGGGGACCGGCGACGGGGGGACCGCCGACGGAGCCCACGGCACGGGCCACCACGGGGGCGTGCTGGACGCGCTGGGGCTGGGCGGGGTGCCCGCGACGGTGGCGGTGTCGCTGCTGGTCGCGCTCGCCTGGTTCGTCAGCCTGTCCGGCACCGTCCTCACCTCCGGGGCACCGGCGCGCGGCGGCGTGTTCGTCGTCGCGCTGGTCGCCTCCTGGGCGGGCACCCGGGTGCTCGTCCGGCCGCTGCGGCGGCTGTTCCCCGAGGACCGGCCGGTCACCCGGGGCGACTTCGTCGGCCGGGTCTGCGTGATCCGCACCGGCCGGGTGACGGCCGACTTCGGACAGGCCGAGGTGACCGCCGGGGACGGCTCCACCGCCACCGTGCAGGTCCGCACCCCGCAAGCGGACCCGGAGCTCACCGCCGGGCGCACCGCACTGATCTACGACTACGACGCGGACGGCGAGCACTTCCTGGTCACGCCGTTCGACCCGTCCCCGCCGGGCCTCTGACGCCTCGTCAGCACAGATTTCCCACCAACCACTTCGCACCACCATCCCGTCAAAGGACTCCGTGATGGACACCATCGCCGTGGGTTTCGGCGTACTCATCGCCGTCGTGCTGCTCATCCTGCTCGCCGCGCTGCTCTTCGTGGGGCGCCTGTTCCAGAAGGTCGAGCAGGGCAAGGCCCTGATCGTCTCCCGCACCAAGAGCGTGGACGTCACCTTCACCGGGGCGATCGTCCTGCCGGTCCTGCACAAGGCCGAGTTGATGGACATCACGGCGAAGACGGTGGAGATCCACCGGGCCGGCCGGGACGGCCTGATCTGCCGGGACAACATCCGGGCGGACATCCGGATCTCCTTCTTCGTCCGGGTGAACAAGACCGTCGAGGACGTCGTCAAGGTGGCGCAGTCGATCGGCACCGCCCGGGCCAGCGACCCGCAGGCGATCCAGGACTTCTTCGCGGCGAAGTTCGCCGAGGCGCTCAAGACCGTCGGCAAGCAGCTGGACTTCACCGACCTCTACACCCACCGGCACGAGTTCCGGGACCAGATCATCGCGGTCATCGGCACCGACCTCAACGGCTACACCCTCGAGGACGCGGCCATCGACCACCTCGAACAGACCCCGATGAGCCAGCTGGACGGCGACAACATCCTGGACGCCCAGGGCATCCGCAAGATCACCGAGCTGACCGCGATCGAGCACGTGCGCACCAACGAGTACCAGCGCAACGAGGAGAAGGAGATCACCCGGCAGAACGTGGACGCCCGGGAGACCGTCCTGGAGCTGGAGCGCCGCCAGGCCGACGCCGAGATCCGCCAGCGCCGCGAGATCGAGACCCTGCGGGCCAAGGAGGACGCGGTGATCGCCCGGGTGCAGGAGGAGGAGCGGCTCACCGCCCAGACCGCCTTCCTGCGCACCGAGGAGGTGCTCGGGGTGCAGCGGGAGAACCAGGCCCGCGAGGTCGCGGTGGCGCAGAAGAACCGCGAGCGGGTCATCGCGGTGGAGAACGAGCGGATCGAGAAGGACCGGCTGCTGGAGGTCGTCGGCCGCGAGCGGGAGACCGAACTCGCCGTGATGGCCAAGCAGAAGGAGGTCGAGTCCCGCCGCCGGGAGGTCGCCGACGTGGTCCGCGAGCGGGTCGCGGTCGAGCGCACCGTCGCCGAGCAGGAGGAGGCCGTGAAGACCCTGCGGGCCGTCGAGGAGGCCGAGCGGATGCGCAAGGCCGTGGTCATCCAGGCCGAGGCGGAGGCCCAGGAGAAGCTGGTCAAGGACATCAAGGCCGCCGAGGCCGCCGAGCAGGCCGCCTCGCACAAGGCCCGCGAGTCGCTGGTGCTGGCCGAGGCCCGGCAGCAGGCCGCCGAGCTGGACGCGGCCGCCAAGGTCAAGCTGGCCGAGGGCGTCCGGGCGGAGGCCGCCGCCGAGGGCCTGGCCCGGGTGCAGGTGCGGGAGCAGGAGGCCGCCGCGGTGGAGAAGGTCGGCCGCGCCGAGGCCGTGGTGCAGACCGAGAAGGCCAGGGCGAGCGCGCTGGAGGTCGGCGCCAAGCTCAAGGCCGAGGCCGAGGGCCTGACCGAGAAGGCCGCGGCGATGGCCAAGCTGGACGAGGCCTCGCGCGGGCACGAGGAGTACCGGCTGCGGCTGGCCGCCGAGAAGGACGTCCGCCTGGCCGGGCTGGACACCCAGCGGCAGATCGCCGAGGCGCAGGCCGCGCTGGTCGCCGCCGGGCTGGAGAAGGCCAAGATCGACATCGTCGGCGGGGACTCGGTCTTCTTCGACCGGCTGGTGCAGTCGGTGACGGCCGGCAAGAGCGTGGACGCCTTCGTCGGCCACTCGCAGACCGCCCAGGCCCTGGCCGGGCCCTGGCTGGACGGCAGCGCCGACTTCACCAAGGACCTCACCCGGGTGCTGTCCTCGGTCTCCACCGCGGACGTGCAGAACCTGACGGTGTCCGCGCTGCTGCTCAAGCTGATCGGCGGCGGCGGCGAGCAGGCCGGACAGCTGCGCCAACTGCTCGACTCCGCACGGAAGCTGGGCATCGCGGAGACCCCGATCGGGGCGCTCACCGGCGCCGCCGTGAACGGCAGCAAGTAGTCACCCGCCGAGCAGCAGCAGGCAGACACCCGCCGAACACCAGGGGAATGACCGTGGAAGCCCTCGACGACGCCCGGCCCGACGCCGGCAGCTACGAGGTCCTGCGTGGCCGGCTCGCCCGGGCCGCCGCCGAACTCGCCGACCGCGCGGAGGCGTTGAACACCCGCCGGGTCGCCGAGTTCGGCGGCGGGGAACTACGGCTCACCGGCACCGGGCGGCTCACCACCGCCCGGGCCTGCCTGCCGCAGGACCTCACCGCCGTCGGCGGCCGACTGCTGCTCGGCACCCGCCCGGCCGAGGCGGAGGGCGGCACCGAGGACTTCACCGACCTCCTCTCCCTCCACCGGCCCGACGACCTCTCCCCCGCCGACGGCACCCTGCTGGACGACCCCCGGCTGCGCCAGGACCTCACCGACCTGCGCCGCTACTTCCGCGACGCCCGGCTGGAACGGCTGCGCCCGGTCGGCGGCCGGCTGCTCGCCGTCTTCCGCACCGGCCCGGCCGCCACCGACGTCCGGGTGCTGCGCTGGCGCCTCGACGACGACCGCGCCACCTACCAGGACGGCCGCGGCGAACGCGACCACACCCCCGCCGACGGCCGGCAGCTCGACTGGACCCCGCTCACCCGCGACGACCAGCTGCCCGCCGCCCCCGGCACCGCACCGCGCGCCGACCTCGCCGGGGAACTCCGCCTCGGCGTGGACGGCGGCCGGCTCACCCTCACCACCCCCGACGGCCGCGAACTGCACCGGGAGCCGCTCGCCGAGGCCCTCCAGACCCTCGCCGACGCCCAGGTCGCCCACGCCCGGCTCGCCACCCTGCTGCTGGTGCGGGTCCGCCCGTACCAGGAGGAGACCGTCCGGCACCTGGTGGTCCACCTGCCCACCGGCCGGGTCACCCGGATCGACGCCCTCGGCCAGGCCTGCCTGCGGCTGCCCGCCGACCAGGGCGTGGCCTTCCCCGGCGGCTGCCACCTCGCCGACGGCACCGTGCGCACCTTCGACCAGCCGGTCGACGGCCTCGCGTACGAACGCACCGTCCTCTCCCCCAACGGCGAGGACCTGCTGTACGAGTTCCGCTCCGCCACCGACGGCCGGGCGCTGCTCCAGCCGTACAACTCCGTCCGCCAGGAGGCCGCCGCCCCGCTCGCCTGCCAGGGCTACGCACTGCTCGACGACGGCACCCTGATCGCGCTGCGCCCCGCCGAGGACGGCCCGACCCGGCTGCACCCCGTCCAGCTCTGGCAGAGCCCGTTCACCAGCGAGCGGCACGCCGCCGAACAGCCGCCCGGCACCGGCCCGCTGGCCCGGATCGGCAACGCCGACCTGGTCCGCGGCCTGGCCGACTGCCTCGCCCTCGCCCGGCTGGCCGCGGCCGGCGCCGACACCCCGGCCGGGCACCACGCCGTGCTCACCGCCTGCACCCGCACCGCCGACCGGCACCACTGGCTCGGACAGAGCGGCCTCGGCGACCTCGCCGCACCGCTCGCCGAGATCCGCGACACCGCCCGGCAGGTGATCGCCGAGTACGAGGCGGTCGCCCAGCTCACCGCCCACGCCGCCGCCCGCACCGAGGAGACCGCCGAGCACGTCGAGGGCCTGCTGCGCACGGCGCGCGGCGAGACCATCGCCGACGCCGCCGAATGGGTCGACCGGCTGGCCGCGCTGCGCCGCGCCCAGGGCCGGGTGGAGGCCCTGCGGGACCTGCCGCGCGCCCGGGCGGAGCGGATCGACGCGCTGGCCGAGCACCTCGCCGAGGGGCTGGCCGAGGCCGCCGACCGAGCAGTGGTCCAGCTCGCCGAACCCGCCGCCTTCGAGCCCCACCGGCGCCGGGCCGGCGAGCTGGCCGAGCGCTGCGCCGCGCTGGCGACCGCCGCCGAGGCCGAGCCGCTGGGCCTCGAACTCACGGCGCAGAGCGAGGCGTTGCAGACCGTCTCGGAGCTGGTCGGCACCCTCGACCTGGCCGACGCCACCACCCGCACCGCCATCCTGGACCGGCTCGCCGACGTCCTCGGACTGCTCAACCGGGCCCGCAGCACGCTGACCGTCCGCCGCCGCGAGCTGCGCACCCGCGAGGCCGCCGCCGAGTTCGCCGCCGAGACGGCGCTGCTCGCCCAGGCCGTCACCGCGGCACTGGCCGCCGCCGACACCCCCGAGGCCTGCGACGACCGGCTCGGCCGCCTGCTGCTGCGGATCGAGCAGCTGGAGACCCGCTTCGCCGACGCCGACCCGGCGCTCGGCGAACAGCTCACCGAACGCCGCACCGAGATCCACGACGCCCTCACCGCCCGCCGCCAGCACCTGCTGGAGCAGCGGGCCGGGCGGGCCGACCGGTTGGCCGCCTCCGCCGAGCGGATCCTCGACACCCTGCACCGGCGGCTGGCCGCCCTGGGCACTCTCGAGGAGATCGAGGCCGCTTTCGCCGCCGACCCGACGGCCGTCAAACTCCGCGACCTCGCCGGACAGTTGACCGCCCTCGGCGACCGGGTCCGGGCCGAGGAGCTGACCGGCCGGCTGCGCGCCGCGCGCGGCCGCGCCCACCGGGCGCTGCGCGACCGCGCCGAGCTCGCCGGGGACGGCCCCGGCACCCTGCGACTGGGCCGCCACCTGTTCGCGGTCACCACCCAGCGCCCCGAACTCACCCTGCTGCCCTGGCGGGGCCGGCCCGCCTTCACCCTCACCGGCACCGACTACCGCGCCCCGGTCACCGACCCGGCCTTCGCCGCCACCGAACGGTACTGGGACCGGCCGCTGCCCTCCGAGACGCCCGCGCTCTACCGCGCCGAGTACCTGGCCGCGAGCCTGCTGCTGGCCGCCGAGCCGGGGGAACCCGACGGCGACCTGCTGGAGTACGTCCGGCGGGCCGCCGAACGGCGCCCGGACGAGGGCTACCAGCGCGGGGTGCACGACCACGACGCCGCGCTGGTGCTCCGCGCCCTGCTCGAACTCCGCGCCGAGGCGGGCCTGTTGCGGCACCCGGCGGCGGCCCGGGCGGCCGCCCAGCTGTACTGGGCGCACGGCGCGGACGAACGGCAGCGGCTGGTCTGGCACACCCGGGCCCGCTCGCTGGGCCTCGCCCGGCAGGCGTACGGCGGCGCGGTGCCGGCGCTGGCCGCCCTGGAAGCCGAACTGTCGTCTGCCGTCGCGGAGTTCGCCCCGACCGGGTCCGGCCCGGGCGCGGCCGGGGCCGGGGCCGGCACTGGCGCTGGCGCCGAGGCCGAACCGGCCGGGGCCTACCTGGTCGCCGAACTCGCCTCCGCGACACCGGAGTTCGCCTACTCCCCCGGGGCCCGCGCACTGCTGGAGAAGTTCCACGCCGCCCCCGAGTCCGCCGGGCTGACCGAGGCCCTGACCACCCTGCCGGAGGACCCCTCCCTGCTCCCCGTACGGCACCAACTGGCCACCGCCTGGCTGGAGTCGGCCGCCGCCGACGCCGACCCGGGCGACCTCGCCGAGGCCGCCGCCGTACTGCTCTGCCCGACGCTGCCGCGCCGCCGCGCCGAGGGCGCCGTCGGCACCCGGCTGACCGGACTGCTCGGCGACCACCCCCGCCTGCGCGGCGGCGCGCTGGACCTCCGCCTGGACGAACTGCTCGCCCGGGTCCGCGATTTCGAGGCGGTCGACGTCCCCGGGCACCGCGCCTACCAGCGGCTGCGCGGTGAGCTGCTGGCCGCCGAACACGCCCGGCTGCGGCTCGACCAGTACCGGCCCGCATCGCTCAACGGCTTCGTCCGCAACCGGCTGATCGACCAGGTGTACCTGCCGCTGATCGGCGACAACCTCGCCAAGCAGCTCGGCACCGCCCGCCCCGGCGGCCCGGTGGACCGCAGCGGCCTGCTGCTGCTGGTCTCCCCGCCCGGCTACGGCAAGACCACCCTGGTCGAGTACCTCGCCGAGCGGCTCGGCCTGCTGCTGGTCTCGGTCAGCGGCCCGGCACTCGGCCACCGGGTCACCTCGCTGGACCCGGCCGAGGCCCCCGACGCCGCCGCCCGGCGCGAGCTGGAGAAGCTCAACTTCGCCCTGCACGCCGGCGACAACGTGCTGCTCCACCTCGACGACGTGCAGCACACCTCGCCCGAGTTCCTGCAGCGCTTCATCCCGCTGTGCGACGCCCAGCGCCGGATCGACGGCGTCGCGGACGGCGGGGCCCGCGAGTGGGACCTGCGCGGCAAGCGCTTCGCCGTGGTGATGGCCGCCAACCCGTACACCGAGTCCGGCCGGCTCTTCCGGCTCCCCGACATGCTCGCCAACCGGGCCGACGTGTGGAACCTCGGCGACGCCGTGGCCGGCCGGGAGGACCTCTTCGCGCTCAGCTTCGTCGAGAACGCCCTGCCCGCCAGCCCCCACCTGGCCCCGCTCGCCACCGCCGAACGCACCGACCTGGACACCCTGCTCGCCCGCGCCGGCGGCACCCCGGGCGGCACCCTGACCGGCGCCTGGCCGGCCGCCGAGGTCGAGCGGATGACCGCCGTCCTGGCCGGGCTGCTCCACCTGCGCGGCACCGTCCTGGCCGTCAACCGCGCCTACCTCGCCTCCGCCGCCCAGGACGACCGCGCCCGCACCGAGCCGCCGTTCCTGCTCCAGGGCTCCTACCGCAACATGGCCAAGCTCGCCCAACGCCTCGACCCGGCCCTCACCCGCCCCGAACTCGACGCCCTGCTCACCGACCACTACCGCGCCGAGGCCCAACCCCTGGGCGCCGACGCCGAGGCCCAGCTCCTGAAACTCGCCGAACTGCGCGGCACCCTGACCCCGGACCAGGCGCAGCGCTGGGAGCGGTTGAAGCGCCGGTGGTGCGAGGGGGTGTAGCTGGCTGCACCCCCGGAAGTGAACCCCTGGCCATTGAGCCACCCCCGCCCCGGGCGGTGGGATGGGGATCATGAACGCCGCCGCCCCCGCCACCGACCTCGCCGTCGAACTCCGCTCCGTCCGCCGGACCTACCGGCGCGGGCCCGAACCCGTCGTCGGGCTCGACGACGTGACCGTCGGGTTCCCCTTCGGCACCTTCACCGCCGTGATGGGGCCGTCCGGGTCGGGCAAGTCGACGCTGCTGCGTGCCGCCGCCGGGCTGGAGGCGGTCGACCGGGGCGAGGTGCGGGTGGACGGTGCCGTGCTCGGCGGGCTGCGGGACAAGGAGCTGACGGTGCTGCGCCGGGAGCGGATCGGCTTCGTCTTCCAGTCCTTCAACCTGCTGCCCGCGCTGACCGCGGCGCAGAACGTGGCGCTCCCGGCCAGGCTGTCCGGCCGCCACCCCGCCGCGGCGGAGGTGGCCGCCGCGCTGGCCGCCGTCGGCCTCGCCGACCGGGCCGGGCACCGGCCGGGCGAGCTCTCCGGCGGCCAGCAGCAGCGGGTCGCCATCGCCCGGGCGCTGATCACCCGCCCGGCGGTGCTGCTCGCCGACGAGCCGACCGGCGCCCTGGACACCCGCAGCGGCCGCGAGGTGCTCACCCTGCTGCGCGGGATGGCCGACGACCCCGGCCGCGCGGTGGTGATGGTCACCCACGACCCGGTCGCCGCCTCGTCCGCGGACCGGGTGCTCTTCCTCCGGGACGGCCGGCTGGCCGGCTCCCTGGAGCGGCCGACCGCCGAGCAGGTCGCCGCCCGGATGACCGCGCTGGAGACCGACCCGGTGGAGGCCGACCCGGTGGAGGCCCGTACCCCGGAGGCCCTCGCATGCTGAGCCTCGCCCTCGCCTCCGTCCGGCTCCGCTGGGCCTCCTTCGTCGGCAGCTTCGTCGCCCTGGCCTGCGGCGTCGCCCTGCTGGCCACCTCGCTCCTGGTCATCTCGGCCACCGTCGGCGTCCCGGACCAGGGGCGCCAGCGCTTCTCCGAGGCCCCGGTGCTGGTGATCGCCGACCTGAACGTGGACTTCACGCCCGCGGGCGGCGGCGACGTCCAGCCGACCCAGGTCCCCGCCCAGCCGGGCCTGCCCGCCGGGCTGCTCGCCGCCGTGGCCGCGACCGGCCGCACGGTCGAGGACCACACCTTCTACGCCCAGCTCGCGGACGGCCCGCGCGACCAGGTCGGCCGGGCCTGGTCGAGCGCCGCCCTGGGCGGCTACCGGCTCACCGCGGGCACCGCGCCCGCCACCGACGACCAGGTCGTGCTCGGCGGCGGCCGCCCGGAGCAGATCGGCCGGTCGGTCCGGTTCGTCACCGCCGACGGCCCGCACACCGCGACAGTCTCCGGCGTCACCGGGGCCGAGGCCTTCGAGCACGCCGTCTTCTTCACCGACGCCCGGGCCGCCCGGTTCAGCCCCGCCGTCGGCGCGCTGGCCGCCTTCGGCCCCGCCGACGCCGTACGCCGGGCCGTGGAGGCCAACGGCGGGGCCGGCGTGGCCCGGGTGCTCACCGGTGCCGAGCGCGGCCAGGCCGACCCGCACCACGCCGAGGTCGCCGCCCGGCTGGACGGCGTGCAGACGCCGCTCGGCCTGTCCGCCGCGGTCTCCGGCGGCACCGCGGTGTTCGTGGTGGGCGGCACCTTCGCGCTGTCGATCGCCCAGCGCCGCCGTGAACTCGCCCTGCTGCGGCTGATCGGCGCCACCCGCCGCCAGCTGCGCGCCCTGGTCCTCCGGGAGGCGCTGGTGGTCGGTGTGCTGGCCTCCGCCGCCGGGTGCGCGCTCGGCGCGGTCGGGGCGGCGCCGGCCGGCCGCTGGCTGGTCGACCACGACCTGGTGCCGGACGGGTTCACCGTCCCGGTGACCGGGTGGGGGCTGCTCGTCGCGGGCGCGATCGGGCTGCTGACCGCGCTCACCGGCGTGCTGTCCTCCGCGGTGAAGGCCGGCCTGATCAGCCCCGGCGAGGCGCTCGCGGAGGCGGACGCCGAGCGGACCTCGCGCGCCGCCCTGGCGTTCCGCTGGGCGAGCGGCCTGCTGGTGCTCGGCGGCGGCATCGCCGCCCTCGCGCTGACCGCCCGCGGCTGGCCGGACGCGGCGGCGAGCGTCGCCGACGCGCTCGCCCTGCTGCTGCCGATCGTGGCCGGCTGCGTGCTGCTGGCGGCCGTGCTGGCCGGGCCGGCGATCCGGCTGCTGACGGCGCTGCCCGCACTGGTGGCCCGGCTGCGCGGCCGGTCCGCCGAGGACGGCGGCGGCATCGTCTGGGCGACCGCCCGGCAGAGTGCGCTGACGGCCTTCCGGCGCACCGCCGCGACCACCACCCCGGTGGTGCTGATCGTCGCCTTCGCCGGCTGCCTGGTCGGCAGCATCGGCACCATCGACCGCGCCCAGGTCACCGAGACCCGCACCCAGCTGTCCGCCGCCGACCTGGTGGTCGTACCGGCCGGCACCCCCGGGCTGAGCCGGACCGTGGCGGACCGGGTCCGGGCCGTCCCCGGGGTGCAGGCGGCCGTGATCACCCCGACCTCGCTCATGGCCGCCGTGGACGACGGCCAGGCCCTGGTGCCCTTCCGCGCCGCGACGGCGGACCCGGCCGCGCTGGCCGCCGTCGACCGGCTCCCGGTCGTCGCCGGCTCGCTGGCCGACCTCGGCCCGGGCTCGGTCGTGCTCAGCCGCACCTGGCCGGGCTCGCCCGCGGTCGGCGCGCGGATCGCCGTCCGGCTGGCCGACGGCACCCCTCGGGAGCTGCGGGTCGCGGCCCTGCTGGGCACCGGCGCCGAGGCCGTCCAGGCCTGGGTGACCGACCCCGACGCCGTCACCGGCGGGGTCGGCGGGGTCGGCGGCCCGGCCCTGGCCGAGCGGATCGACCTGCGGCTGCTGCCCGGCGCCGACCGCGCGCAGGCCGCCGCCGCCCTGCGGACGGCCGTGGACGGGCTGGGCGCCCGGCTCGAAACGCCGGAGCAGGTCTGGTCGGCCGCCACCGACAGCACCGCGCGGGACTCCTGGAACGCCCTGCTGATGATCCTCGGCCTGGCGATCGGCTACGCGGTGATCACCCTGGCCAACTCGCTGGTGATGACGACAAGCGACCGGCGGCAGGAGCTGTCCCTGCTGCGGCTGGCCGGCGCCACCCGGGGCCAGGTGCTGCGCACGGTGGCGGTCGAGACCCTGCTCTGCGTGGCGGCCGGCGCCCTGCTGGGCGGGCTGGGCACGGTGATCAGCGTCGGCGGCTCCTGGACGGCGCTGACCGCGCTGGTCGGGCCGACGCCCGTGCTGGTGCCGTGGACGGTGATGGGCGTGCTGGCCGCCTGTTGCGCGGCCGTCGCGCTGCCGGCGGCGGTCCTCCCGGCCGCCCTGGCCCTGCGCGGCCGGGACGGCGGCGGCATCCTGCACGGCGCGGCCGGCCCGGCCTGAGGCCCGGCTGCCCGGCTGCTCGACTGATCGGCTCTCGGCTGCTCGGCGAGGGGCCGCTGAACTCCCCTGGAGTCACCGGCCCTTGCGCGTCCGCCCGTCAGGCCCGCCCGTCAGACCCGCGTCAGGCCCGCCCGTCAGGCCCGCGCGCGCAGCCCGTCCAGCAGGGCGTCGGCGAGCCGTTCCGGCAGATCGGGGTCGACCGGGCGGTGTCCGAGCACGGCCCGGGTCTGGATCGGGGCGCAGAGCAGTTCCAGGGCGAGGCGGGCGTCGGTGCCGGCCGGGAGTTCACCGCGCTCGACGGCCCGGTGCACGATGACGCCGGCCCGGTCGAGGCGGGTCTGCCAGAAGGCCTGCCAGGACTCGGCGAGGGCCGGGTCGTCGGAGTTGTGGGCGGCCGCGTGGACGACGGCGCGGCCGAGCGGGGTGGCGGTGTAGTCGGCCAGGGCGCGGGCGAAGGCGGCCAGGTCGGTGCGGACGGCCCCGGTGTCGGGGACGGGGATCCCCTCGTCGCTGGCGGTCAGCATGGCGTCCAGCGCCAGCTTCTCCCGACTGCCCCAACGCCGGTACACGGTGGTCTCGTTGACCCCGGCGCGGGCGGCGACGTCGGCGATGCCGAGCCGGGCGAGACCACCCTCGGCGAGGGCCTCCATGGCCGCGGCCAGGACGGCCTGGCGCACCCGGGCGGCCCGCCCGCCGGGGCGGCGGCGGATCGGTTCCGGTTCCGGTTCCGGTTCCTGCTCGGTCATGCGGCGGTCCCCTCGTTCGGCTCGGACGCCAGCTTAACGCAGGAGTACTTGCGTTTACGGTCCGCCGGGCGCATAGTCACTAACGCAAGAGTTCCGGCCTTAAGAACCGGAACGTCGAGAGACCCAGCAGCACGGGAGGCACCACCATGTCCTTCACCTGGCCCCTGGACCCGCAGGACCTGTTCGCCGAGCGCCACCCCCAGATGACCCTCGGCCTGCCCGCCGCCGAGGTGGACGCGGTGCGCGCCGCCGTCACCGAGATGTGGCCCGACCGGCCCGGCGGCTGGGTGCACGAGTGGTCCGCCCTGGCCGCCCGGCACGCCGCCGCCGGACGGCACCGGGAGGCCGCCCAGGCGTACGGCTGGGCCAAGTTCCCCTCGCTGGCCGACGCCCCCAAGCGCACCGCGCTCGCCCGCCAGATCGAGCAGTACGTCCTGGCCGCCCCCGGCTTCCCGGTGGAATTCGAGCGCCGTACCGTCACCGTCCCGTACCGCGGCGGCACCACCTCCCTGCCCGTCCACCTGATGGCCGCCCCCGGCCTGCCCGCCGACGCGCCGGTGCTCCTGGCCAGCGGCGGGGTGGACTCCTGGAAGGCCGACCTGCACGGCATGTGGGAGCAGCTGGCGCTCGCCCTGCCGGTGCGGCTGCTGCTGTTCGACCTGGCGGGCACCGGCGAGACCGCCCACCTGCCGATGACCCCGGACGGCGGAGCCGAGGTGATCGAGGGCCTGATCGCCTTCGCCCGTACCCTCGGCGGCGGCCGGGTCGGCCACTTCGGCATCTCGATGGGCGGCTACTACGCGGCCCGCACCGGCCTGACCGGCGCCGTGGACGCGGCGGTGGTGCTCGGCGGGCCGGTGGAGCGGTCCTTCGCGCGCGACCGCGGCTTCGCCTTCGGCATGGACGGCATCGTCGGCAACGCCCTGGGCTTCGACGCGATGCCGGGCCCGACGGCCCGCGAGGACGCGTTCGCCGCCTTCGACCTGCGCCCGCTGCTGGACCGGGACGCCAACGGGCCGATGCTGGTGGTCAACGGCGCGGACGACGTGCACGTCCCCCAGCACGACACCCTGGTGTTCACCGGGCGCCGGGACACCCGGGTCGAACTCGTCCCGGACACCGGCCACTGCGCGATCTCGCGCTTCGGCGAGGCGATGGGGTTGATCGTGCCCTGGCTGCGCGCCACCCTGGTCGGCTGATCAGCCGGTCCGACGACCGTACGAACCCTCCCGGCGGCGCAACCGCCCGTGGCGCCGCCGGGAGGGGTGACGGACCCGCCGCTAGCGTGACGGCATGGTCGCCCAGGAACTCGATCTCACCGCGCTGCGCCGGGTGTACGGACGCGCCGGGAGCCGGTGGTTCTACACCCGGGTGGCGCGCAACGCCCGGCACTGGGGGTGGACCGAGCCCGGCCAGTCCAAGTGGCGGCTGTGGCGGGCCCAGCGCCAACTCCAGGACGTGCTCGGGCAGAAGCTGGCGCTGCCCGCCGGATCACGGGTGCTGGACGCGGGCTGCGGGGCCGGGGTGGTGGCCCGGGCGATGGCGACCCGCTTCGGGCTGCTGGTCACCGGGGTCGACGTCCTGGACTTCCACCTCGCCGAGGCCCGCCGGCTGAGCGCCCGCGCCGCGCTGGCCGACCGGACCGACTTCCACTGGGGCGACTACCACGAACTCCCCTTCCCCGACGGCGGGTCCGACGGCGGGTTCGACGGCGCCTACTCGATGGAGACGCTCGTCCACTCCTACCACCCGGCCCGCGCGCTGGCCGAGTTCCACCGGGTGCTGCGCCCGGGCGGGCGGCTGGTGCTGCTCGGACCGATGAGCACCGGCCCGGTGGACCAATTACCCGCACCCGCACGGGCCTTGCTCGAACCGTACCTGGACGCGATGGCGATGACCGGCGCCCTGCTCTACCACGCGGGCACCCTGCCGCAGCTGCTCGCCGGGGCCGGTTTCGAGGTCGAGGAGTCGCTGGACGCGACGCCCTACTACCTGCCGACCACCGAGGCGGTGCACGCGTACTTCCGGCTGCCCTGGGAGCTGCTGCGCCGCCTCGGCGACCCGGCGCGCTGGCTCAACCTCCGTTCCACCGTGGAGATGTACGCGGTGCGCGAGCACATCGCCTGGTACGTCCACACCGCCGTCAAGCCACCGAGGTGACCGCCATGGCCGAGCACTCCGCCCCGCTGCCGTACCCGAGCGGCTGGTTCTGCGTGGGCCGCGCCCGCGACCTGCCACCCGGCCGGGTCCGCACCGCCCGGCTGATGGGCGAGGACGTGGTGCTGTACCGGACGCGGCGGGGCGCGGTGCGCGCGATCGGGCCGCACTGCCCGCACCTGGGCGCGCACTTCGGCGCGGGCGGGCGGGTGCGGGGCGAGGAGCTGGTCTGCCCGTTCCACGGCTTCGCCTTCGCCCCGGACGGCTCCTGCACGGGCTCCCCGGACGGCACCCGGTTCCGCGGCGAGCTGGCGCGGCGCCGGCTGGTCGAGCGGGACGGCGCGCTGTTCGTCTGGCGGGGCGGGCCGGGGAACGGGCCGGAGGACGGGCCGGACGGCGCCGCGCCCGCCTGGGAGCTGCCGCCGGCGGTCGGGGTGCGGCCGCTGGCCTGGTGGAGCGGGGAGTTGCTCTCCCACCCGCAGGAGGTGATGGAGAACAGCGTCGACTTCCGGCACGTCGCGGTGCTGCACGGCCTGGACACCCGCGAGAGCGCACCACCGGAGCCGGACGGCCCGCTGTTCACCGTCCACCAGCGCACCACCACCCGGTTCCCGGGCCTGGGCGCGGTGAGCCTGGACCAGCCGGTGACCCTGGCCGGGCTGGGCATGATGCGGCTGACGGCCGAACTCCCCGACCTGGGCAGCTCGTTGCTGGTGTGGGTGCTGCCGACACCGCTCGCGCCCTGGCGCACCCTGGTGCGCTTCGCGGTGACCGCCACCGTACCGGTGCCGGGGGTCGGCGCGGCGCGGGCCGTGGACCGGGCGGCGTCCTGGCTGGCGCTCCAGGCCTCGGTCCGGATCATCAAGCAGGACCGGCCCGTGCTCGCCCACAAGCGCTACCTGGCGCAGCCGCGACTGGTGCCCGGGGAGCGCTCGATCGGGCTGTTCCGGCGCTGGGCGCGGCAGTTCTACCCGGAGGGCTCCGACGCCGGCACGGCCGTGGAGCCGACCGGCAGGACCGTGGAGCCGACCGGCGGCTCCCGGAGCGGGCCGCCCCCTGCACAGGGCCCCTCCGGAAGGCCGTAGGACGGGCCCTAGCGTCGCCGGCCCGCCGCCAGCAGTTCCGCCACCGTCGCCAGCTTCACCCGCGGCCGTCCCTGCGCCGCACCGCGCTCGCGCTCCGCGCGGTCCACCGCGCGGAGCTCCTTCAACCCGACGGCGTCCGGCCGGCGCCGCCGCACCAGGCGTTCGAACTCCGCCCGCCCCGCCGGGGGTTCCGGCAGCACCCGGGACACCGCGTCGTCCAGCAGCGCGTCCACCGTCTCCCGCGCGCAGGCCCGGTTGGCCCCGATCCCGCCGGAGGGCCCGCGCTTGGCCCAGCCGACCACGTACACGCCCGGCAGCGCCTGCCCGGTTGCCGGGTCGACGACCCGGCCGCCCCGCCGGGCGACCGTCCCGGTCCGTTCGTCGAAGGGCAGCCCCGGCAGCGGCACGCCGCGGTGCCCGATGGAGCGCACCACCAGCCCGGCCCGCAGGGTCTCGCGCTCCCCCGTCGTCCCGTCGGGCACGCCGTCCCCGGTCAGCCGCGTCCGCTCGACCGTCAGCCCGGTGACCCGGCCGTCCGCCCCGGTCAGCTCCACCGGGGTCGACAGGAAGCGCAGCACGATCCGCCGGCCCGGCCCCGGCCGCGCGCCCTCGCCGCCCTCGCCGCCCGCGTCCCCGGTGCGCACCAGCGGCAGGCCGGCCAGCAGCGCGGCCCGCGAGTCCGGCGCGGCCGCCTCGATCGCCGCCCGCACCTGCGGGTGGTCCTCGACCACCAGCTCGACACCGGGCAGTCGGCGCAGCGCCAGGAACTCCGGTGCCGTCCAGGCCGCCTGCTCGGGCCCGCGCCGGGCCAGCAGCACGACCTCCCGGACCCGGCTGCGGCGCAGCGCGGCCAGGGCGTGGTCGGCGATGTCGGTGACGGCGAGCCGGTCGGGGTCGGTGAGCAGGATGCGGGCGATGTCCACCGCGACGTTGCCGTTGCCGACCACCACGACCCGTTCGGCGGACAGCTCGACCGCGTCGGCGGGCACCGTCGGGTCGGCGTTGTACCAGCCGACGAAGGAGGTCGCGGGCAGGCTGCCGGGCAGGTCCTCACCGGGCACGCCGAGCCTCCGGTCGGCGGCCGCGCCCACCGCGTACACCACCGCGTGGTGGTGCGCGGCCAGTTCCTCGTGGGTGACGTCGGTGCCGACCTCCAGGTTGAGGTGCATCCGCAGCCGGGGGTCGTGGAAGACGCTCGCGAAGCTCTCCGCGATCCGCTTGGTGGACTGGTGGTCGGGGGCGACGCCGTGCCGCAGCAGGCCGCCAGTGACCGGCAGCCGGTCGATCATGGTCAGTTCGGCGCTGGTGCAGCGCAGCAGTTCCTGAGCGGTGTACCCGGCGGAGGGACCGGTGCCGACCACGGCGATCCGCAGGGTGCCGAGTTCGCCCGGCAGGCTGCGCGGGAAGCCGGGCGCGCCCCAGGCGTGGTCGTTGGGGTGGTCGCGGTACCAGTCGCGGTTGAGGTCGCCGAAGACGACGTCCGGCCCGCGCAGCCGGTCGACCGGGTACACCGCGTCGACCGGGCAGGCGTCCGCGCAGGCCCCGCAGTCGATGCACGCCTGCGGGTCGATGTAGAGCATGTCGGTGGTGCCGAACTCCGGCTCCTCCGGGGTCGGGTGGATGCAGTTGACCGGGCAGACGGACACGCACGAGGCGTCGTTGCAGCAGGTCCGGGTGATCGCGTAGGCCATGGCCGGGGTGGGTCCTCGCTGTGGGTGACGGATCGTCAGAGCATGTGCACGCGGCGGTAGATCGCCGCCGAACGGCTGGTGATCAGCCCGGTCTCGGCGAGGAAGGCCATCAGGTGCCGGGAGCTGTTGCGCATCATCGCCTTGCGGTGCTCGTTGCCCTTCACCTCGTCGAGGGCGCGGGCGACGTCCAGCCCGACGGCCTTGTAGACGCCCGGGTGGACCATGCTGCTGACGATGACGTACGCGCCGATCGCGATGCCGGTGGCCGAGGCGCGGCGCCGGGCCGGGCCCGCGTGGCGCACCCGTTCGCGGATCTCCTGCCGGGCGAACTTCATGTGCCGCGACTCCTCGACCACGTGGATCCGGGAGCTGCCGCGGACGATCTCCAGGACGTTCTCGCCGCGCATCCAGTCGCGCTGCATGACGTCCAGCACCTCCTCGGCCACCAGGATGCCGCCGTAGGCGAGTTCGCCCTTGGCGAGGGCCTTGAAGGCGCGTCCGGCCTGGGCGATCACCTTGTTGGGCCGGTAGGCGGGGACGCCCATCTTCTGGCAGGCGCGGGCGAACATGATGGAGTGGCGGCACTCGTCGGCGATCTCGGTGAGCGCGAACTGGAACTCGGCGTTGGCGGGGTTCTTGAGGTACTGGTCGCGCAGCACCATCTGCTGGAGGATCATCTCGAACCAGATGCCGGTGTTCATGATCGAGCAGACCTCGTGCCGGGTGAGCGCGACCCGCTGCGGCTCGGTCATCTCGTCCCACAGCCGGGTGCCGTAGAGGGTGCTCCACTCGGGGTTGAGGCCGTAGTGCTCCTCGGGGAGGGGCGCGTCCCAGTCGATCTCGGTCATCGGGTCGTAGGAGAGGGTGGCGGCCGACTCCAGCAGCCGCTTCGAGACGTCGTCGTCGGCCGCCGTGTGGCCGTGTTCCGCCGCCCCGTGGCCGTTCCGGTCCGCCGGCGTCTGCCGGGTGAGAGCCATGGCTGCCTCCTGGTGCCTGCCCCTGCGGGTTCCCGCTCACCCGCCTTATTAGACGGACAGTACAATAAGAGCCCGTTCCCGAGAACCCCTCGCGCAGCGCCGAACCGGCGCACAGCGGACGGCGCGCGCCCCGGCGGCGGGCGGGCACACGGACGTGCGTTTCACGCGGACGTGCGTTTCACACGGGTGTCCGGCGTGGCCGTCTGATACGGACGTACGTGCCGGCGAGCGCCTGGGACGGACGTCCGTCCCACTGGGCGTCCAGGACGGACGCACCGTGCGGCCGGTCGTCTGACACGGACGTACGTCCCAGCGGGCGCCTAGGACGGACGTCCGTCCCATTGCGCGTCCGAGACGGACGTCCGTCCCATCCGCGCATCACACGGACGTACGTTCAGGACCGCCCCCGCCCCCGCCCCCACCGCCGCGCCCGACCCTGGGCGTCGAAGAGGACCAGGGCATCGGCGGCGGGCCGGAGGACGTCCCGCAGTGCCGACGCGGTGGCCGGCTCCAAGCCGCCGAGGGCTTCGGCGAGTTCGTCGGTGACGTCCTGGGCGATCTCCGCCGCGACCGCGTCCGGGGCCGTGCGCGGGCCCAGCTTGCTGACGGCGGCGGCCGCGCGGGCGGGGGTGAGCAGGGCGGAGGCCTGGACCAGCAGCCAGGCGGGGACGCCGGCGGCACCCTCGGGCGGGGGGAGGTAGGGGCGGGCGCCGTCGTAGCGCCCGTCCTCGGCGAATGCTTTCTGCTTGACCTTGAGCACCGGGCGGGCCGCTCCGGACTCGCGCCATTCGCCGGCGGGCTTGAGGACGTAGCCCTCGGCGAGGTTGTCGTCGAGTTCGGGCAGTCCGAACAGGGCCGGCACCCGGCTGGGGAAGGCGTCGGGCAGGTCCTGGAGGGTGTTCAGCGGGCCACGGGCGAGCAGGGGGACGCAGCTCAGCCCGGCGGCGTCGGCGGCGGAGCGGAGTTCGCGGTCGGCGAGCCAGCAGCGGCCGTCGGCGGTCTCCACCGTGGCGTCGAAGGGCAGCCAGCGCAGTCCGGGGTCGTACCAGACGCCCGTCTGCACGGGTTCGACCCCGGGGGCGACGGGCACCCCGGGGTGGGGGTAGCGGCCGCCGGCCAGCTCCCCGTACACGGTGACGACTGCGTCGCCGCCCCGGCCGGCCCGCACCGCCGCCGCGAACCGGCCCGCCGCGACGCGCAGTCGGGGCCAGATCCGGCTGACGCCGAAGAAGGCGTCGAGGTCCTCGTCCCCGAGCAGGTCGCGCCGCTTGGCGGCCCGTACGGCGTCGCCCTCGCAGACCACGGCGAAGTGCGCGCCGTGGACCTTCTCCGCCGCCGTCCACTCCCGGCTGCCGGGCGCGTCGGGGCGCCCCTTCGCGGGGATCTTCGGATAGGGCGTCAGTTCGGACCAGGAGTCGGGCACGAACAGGATCCTCGCCGCAAAGCCCCACCCCCGCAACGGAGATACCCGGCAGGGACACCAGGCGGAGACGCCCGGCGGAGCCAGCCGACGGAGACGCCTAATGCTCCCGCCACAGCCCCGCGAGGTGGGCGTGCAGCAGTTCCTCGGCCTCGGCCGTGGTCCGGTGGCCGATGAGGACGTGTCCGGTGAGCCCGTCGGCGAGGGCGAGCAGCGTACGGGCTTCGCGCCGGGGGTCGAGGGCGGGGGCGGCCTCGGCGACGAGTCGGGCGAGCAGCCCCTCCAGGTCGGTATAGCCGGCCCTCAGGTCGGCGGCCAGGGCGGGGTTGACGGCGGCCGCGGCGAGGAAGGCGAGCCAGATCCGGGCCTCGGCGCGGTGTTCCTCGCGCAGCAGCGCGACTTCGCCGACGACGTGGCCGACCGTGCTGGCGGCGGACTGGGCGGGGCCGGCGACGAGTCGGCCCCGGGCCCGTTCGGTGACGCGTGCGCCGATGTGGCCGAGGGCGAACCGCAGCATCTCCTCCTTGTTGCGGAAGCAGCGTTGGACGGCGCCCATGGAGACGTCGGCGCGGGTGGCGACGTCCCGCAGGGTCGCGCCTTCCAGGCCCTGGGCGTCGATCAGCGCGCAGACGGCGTCGGCGATCCGTCGGCGCCGCTCCTCGTGGTCGACCTGCTTGGGCATCCGCCACACACCTTCCGACTCCGCCCGATTCCACCCGCCTCCGGGCTCCACCCCGGGACATTCCGATGCAACCGTATCGGATCCACCGTCGGGAGCCCAACAGCCACCCAGCCGCCAGCCCCGGGCCCCGGGCCCCGGCGACCCACCCCCTCAACCCACCCCCTCAGCCCGCCGCCGGCACACCCGGCGCACCCGGCGCACTCGGCACACCCGACGCACCTGGCAGACTCGGCACCTCCACCCCCGCCTCCCGCAGGATCGCCGACAGCGCACGGGCCTCGTGCTCCGTCATCCGCGTCGTCTCGTACGGCACCGCGTTCACCCAGCGCTGGGCCAGCCGGGCGATCCGCTCGCCGTACCGTTCGGCGGTGGCCAGGTCCCCGCGCGACCCGGCGTGCTCCGGCCCCTGGTCGGCGTTGCTCTGGCTCATCAGCCCCAGCCAGGAGCCCAGCCGGTTGACGTCGTCCCGGCTGCCGCCGCTCCAGTTGTTGCCCGGCATGTCGCCGACGCCGATCCACTGCATGCCCAACTGTGCACCGAAGACGGCCAGTTGCTCCAGCACGGCGAGCTTGTCGCCGCTCTGCGAAGCCGACATGGTGAACCCGCCGGCCAGCTTGTCCTTCCAGCTCTGGGTGACGAACGGCGTGAACGCGGCCTCCATGAACGCCTTGAACACCGCCGACACGCTGCCCATCAGCGTCGGACTGCCGAACACGATCGCGTCGGAGCGGTCCAGCAGGGCCAGCACCTCCGGGTCGTGCCAGCGGCCCGCGTTGACGTCCTCGGCCCGGATCTCGACCAGGTGCACCTCCGCGCCCGGCACCCGCCGGGCGCCGGCGGCGAGGTGCTCGGCCAGCACCCGGGTGTGGCCGTGCACCGAGTGGAACACCACGCCGACCGTGACCGCCGGTACTGCCCGGCCGGACTCAACACCGTTGACTGCCATGTCTCTTCACCGTTCTCGTCGATCGACTGCGCTGCTTGTCCTCCCATCTCAGCCCGTGCGCGGTCCGGCATCAACGCCGAACTCCGGCGTGCAGCGATCGGTGGCACCGATCGATCGCCGGGGCGGTCGCGCTACCGTGGGACGGTGGACAGGATCGAACTGGAAGCATTCGTCGCGGTCGCCGAGGAGCTGCACTTCGGCCGCGCCGCCGCCCGTCTCCACCGCGGGCAGCCCACCGTCAGCGACGCCGTCCGGCGCCTGGAGCACACCCTCGGCGGCCGACTGTTCGACCGCACCAGCCGTCGGGTCTCCCTCACCGAGCTCGGCACGGCCCTGCTCCCCGACGCCCATGCCACCCTCGCCCAGCTGCGCGGGTTCCAGCAGCGCGGCCGCGCGCTCGCCGCCGGTGAGCGGACCGGGACCACCCTCGTCGTCGGCCATGCCGAGTACACCGGCCACCAGCTGCTGCTGCGCTGCCTCCCGCAACTGCGCGAGCGCTTCCCCGACGTGACGATCGTGCCGGAGGCCATGCCGACCACCGCCCTGGTCGCCGCCCTCCGCGCGGAGACCATCGGCCTGGGCATCGGCTGGGCCACCGGCGGCATCACCGGCGTACGGGCCCGGGTGCTCTCCACCGAGCGCTTCATGGCCCTCGTCCCGGAGGCCCATCCTCTGGCCGGGCACGCCGAGTTGAGCACCGCCGAACTCTCCACCACCGGCCTGCTCACCTGGCCCCACCAGATCAACAGCGGCCTCTGCGACCGCCTCCTCACCGCCTTCCGGATCGGCGGGGCCGACCTGCGCATCATCCGCACCGCCGACAGCGTCCACGCCATCGCCGCCCACGTCGCCGCGGGCACCGGCATCGGCATCACCGTCGAGTCCGCCCTCGACCACCGGCCTCCGGGGCTGCACGTCATCCCCCTCACCGGCCCCTCGACCACCGCCGACCAGGTCGTCCTCACGCCCGCCGCGCCCTCCCCCGCCGCCACCGCCCTCCGCGACCTCCTCGTCGCCGCCTCGGCGGCGCTCCGGCCCCGGCACGCCTAGGGCCGCTCGACTACTCTTCGTGTCGACTCACGTGCCCTCCGTGAGAGGATCACGCGACGGCACCGCGCCCCGACCCCGAGGAGTAGGCATGGCCGAGCGCCAGAACGGCACCGTGAAGTGGTTCAACGACGAGAAGGGCTACGGGTTCATCAGCCCGGAGTCCGGCCCCGACCTGTTCGTGCATTTCCGGGCGATCGAGTCGACCGGCTTCAAGTCCCTGGTGGAGGGCCAGAAGGTCTCCTTCGAGGCCGTCCAGGGCCAGAAGGGCCCGCAGGCCGACAAGGTCCGGGTCGAGCCGTAGACCCCGGCGGATCCGTTGCGCGCGCCCGGTCGGCGCTGTGGCCGACCGGGCGCGCCTTCGGCGCCGCTACTGGGCGCGGAGCCCGGCCAGTGCCCCCTGCACCTGCTGGACGACTGCCGGGGGCAGCGTGCCGTACTTCATCGACTCGCCGCTCGCCTGGCCCGGGCCGCTGACCGCGTAGGACGCGAGGCCCGCCACGACGGCGGAGTTCCCGCCGCTCCCGCAGAAGGCGAGGTAGCCGAAGCCGACCACCGGATAGCCGCCCTTGACCGGCTTCTGGTAGTCGAGCTTGACCGACACCTTGCCGCCCGAGGTCTCCGCCGTGCCGGTCGCGGCCATCGTGGTGGCGGTCGCGGTGCTCGGGGCCGCGTCGGAGTCACCGGTGCGCACCCGGGCCGCGTGGAGGTTCCCGACGTCCCGCAGCGGGACGAAGCCGATCGCCCCCTGGGCACCGGCGACGGCGCCGGGGATGCTCGCCTCGGTCGCCCCCGGCCGGGCCTTCGCCTCGGAGTCCCAGACCGCGCCCACCTCGTACGGCCAGTCGGCGGGCGCGGCCTTGCCGAGGTACTGGGAGAACACGTAGGCGGACCAGGACAGCCCGGCCGGGACCCGGACGTCGATCGGTGAACCGGGCAGCACCGTGGCCGGGTTGAGCGCCCTGATCGCCGGGTCGTTCCAGGACTGGATCTGCTTCCGGAAGATCTTGGCGAGCGTCGGGGCGTCGAGCACCAGGTCGACGACCCCGGGCACGTTGAAGACGACCGCGACGGGGGCCACGGTGACCGGGAGCTGGGACACCTGGCCGGTGGCGCAGTGCTTGCCGTAGGTGACCGCCTGCTGGTCGGTCAACGTGGTGTCGAATCCGGCGGCGTCGAGCCCGCCGTCGGCGAGGAGGGTCGCGTTGGCGGTCTTGAACGGGTCGTCGGCGCTGGGGGCCGCAGGGCCCTTGTAGGTGAGCCGGTTGCCCGGGCAGGCTTTGCCGAAATCCGCCGTCCACCGCTCGACGAGGGCGCCCTCCATCCCGTCCACGCCGATCGTGGCCTGCCCGGCCGGGGCGCAGCTGACCCCGGAGGCGACGGTGGACGGGCCGGTCTGCCCGCTCTGCCCGGCCTGCCCGGTGTCCGGCGCACCGTCGTGCCAGGTGAGGTAGCCGAGCGTGCCCGCCGCGGCGATGACGGCGGCGGCCACGGCGGCGCCGATCAGCAGGGCCTTACGCGGTCGGGGTCGACCGGCGGGGGTGGCGGAGGGGGCGACGGAGAGAGCGGCGGAGGGGGCGGTCGGCAGGTACGGCGGTACGGTCGGCGGCGCCGGTGGCGGCACCGACGCCGGGGCGACCGGGTTGGGGGCCGTGGGCGTCGGAACGACCGGAGCCGGAACGGTCGCAGGAGCAGGAGCCGAGGCCGGAGCAGGCGCCACCGGCCCCGTCCGCAGCTGGACCGTCCGTTCCCTCGCCCCCTCCCCCGTCATCCTCAACAGCCCCTCCACCGTGGGCCGTTGCTCCGGCTCCTTGGCCAGGCACCCGATGATCAGCGGGTACAGCTCGGGCGCCAGCCCGGCCAGGTCCGGCTCCTCGTAGACGACCCGGAAGCCCACGGCGTGCGAGGAGTCCGCGCCGAAGGGGCCGCGCCCGGTGGCGGCGAAGGCCAGCACGGAGCCGAGGGCGAACACGTCGGTGGCCGTGGTCGCCGTGCCGTTGCGGAACTGTTCGGGGGCCATGAACGGCGGGGTGCCGACGGCGACGCCGGTGCTGGTCAACTGGGTCTCGCCGGCGCTGCGCGCGATGCCGAAGTCGATGACGCGCGGCCCGTCCTCGGCGAGCAGCACGTTGCCGGGCTTGAGGTCGCGGTGGATCAGTCCGACGCGGTGGATCTCCTGGAGCGCCTCGGCGAGTCCGGCGGCCAGCCTGCGCACCTCGGGCGGGGTCAACGGGCCCTGGCCGGAGACCCGTTCACCCAGGGAGGGGCCGGGGACGAAGAGCGTCGCCAGCCAGGGCGCCGGGGCGTCGGGGTCGGCGTCGAGCACGGGCGCGGTGAACGCCCCGCTGACCTTGCGCGCGGCCGTGACCTCCTGCCGGAACCGGGCCCGGAACTCGGCGTCCGCGGCCAGCTCGGGCCGGATCACCTTCACCGCCACCTGGCGCCCGGACACCGACCGGGCGCGGTAGACGACGCCCATCCCGCCCGCGCCGAGCCTGCCCTCCAGGAGGTACCCGCCGATCTCCCGCGGATCGTGTTCCGACAAGGTCACGTGCCGTTTCCTCCCCCAGGCGCGTCCGGCCGTCCAGCCGGTCGGCCGTCCAGCCGACCGACCGGCCCAGCCTAGTAGGGGCCGGGAGCGGCAGGTGAGGCAGGCTCAACCGGTGAAGCCCGGCACCACCAGTCCGGACTCGTACGCGATCACCACCGCGTGGGTGCGGTTCTGGGCGCCGAGCTTGGTGAGCACGTTGCCGACGTGGGTCTTGACGGTCTCCAGGCTGACCGTCAGCGTCTCGGCGATCTCCGGGTTGGACAGCCCGGTGGCCATCAGCCGCAGCACCTCCTCCTCCCGCCCGGTCAGCGCCGCCTGCGGCAGGGCCTCGGCGGAGTCCAGCGGCCGGGCGGCGACCATCCGGCGCAGCGCCGCCGGGAAGAGGACCGCCTCGCCCGCCGCCACCACCCGTACCGCTTCGGCGATCTGCCGGACGGGGAGGCGTTTGAGCACGAAGCCGCTGGCCCCGGCGCTGAGCGCGGCGGTGACGTAGCCGTCGTTCTCGAAGGTGGTGATCACCACGACCTTCGGCGGCTCGGTGGACTCCGCCAGCAGCTGCCGGGTGGCCTCGATCCCGTTGCGGCGCGGCATCCGCACGTCCATCAGGACGACGTCGGGCCGCAGCCGCAGCGCCTGCTCGACCGCCTCCACCCCATCGGCGGCCTCGCCGACCACCTCGATCCCGGGCTGGACGCCGAGCAGGGTGCGCAGGCCGCTGCGGGTGATGGCGTCGTCGTCCGCGATCAGCAGCGTGACGGGAGCCTCGGGCGCGGTGCTCACACCGCCGCCCGGACCGGCAGTCGGACGGCGAGGCGCCAGCGCGCATCGCCGGCCGGTCCGTCCCCGACCGCCCTGTCCCCAACCGACCCGTCCCCGGCCGGCCCGCCCCCGACCGGCCCGGCCCCGACCGGTCCGGCCTCGAACTCGCCGTGCAGCAGCCGCACCCGTTCGGCCAGCCCGGGCAGACCGTGCCCGGACGTCGGGAAACCGCCCACCCCGGCCCCCGCGACCGCCCCCACCTGGTTGACCACCCGCAGCTCCAGCGCGTCCGGCCCCGCCGCCACCCGGACGGTGATCGGGCCACCCGCCCCGTGCCGGAGCGCGTTCGTCAGCCCCTCCTGGAGGATCCGGTACGCCGCCCGGGAGATCGTCCCCGGCACCTGCGCCAGGTCGCCGGACAGCTCCGGCTCCGCCACGGCGCCCGCGTGCCGCAGCCGGTCCAGGAGTTCGGGCAGGTCGGCCAGGGTCCGGGTGGGCGCGGTGCCCGCCTCCTCCTCGCGCAGCACGCCCAGCACGTAGTCCAGGTCCTCCAGCGCGGCCCTGGTCGACTCCTCGATGCTGCGCATGGCGGCCCGGGCCGTCACCGGGTCGGCGTCGAGCACCTCGCCCGCGACGGCGGCCTGGATGGTGGCCGCCGTCAGGGTGTGCCCGATCGAGTCGTGCAACTCGTGGGCCAGCCGGTTGCGTTCGGCGAGCCGGCGCTCCCGTTCGGCGGCCTGCGCGAGCCGCTCGGCGGCCGACGGCCCCAGCAGGCGCGGCGCCAGCCACCGCAGGGCCGCCGCCACCGCCGCGGACCCGGCCACCGCGAGCAGCACGCACACGACGGCCACCGCCCAGCTCCACCCGCCATCGGCCACCGACACCGACCGGCCGAACAGGCTCAGTTGTGCCCGGCCGTCGAGCCAGCCTCCCGGCAGCGACAGGCCGGCGAGCAGCAGCAGGCCGCTGGCCAGCGCCCCCGTCCACCCCAGGGCCACGTGCAGCAGCAGCCACAGCGGTGTCCGCCAGCGGTCGGCGGCAACCGTCCCGGCCGTTCCCGACGCTCCGGCAGCACCGGGATCCGGCAGCGCCACCCCCAGCAGTCGGCGGGCGGACGCGACCAGCACCCGGCGCGTGGTGCGGGCCAGCCCGACCACGCCGATCAGCACCGCCCAGACCAGCAGGGTCAGCACGACCTGCACCCCGTACGGAGCGGACCGCCACGCCAGGGCCGGCACCATCACGACCGGCAGCAGCGCGAGGCTCGCCAGCGCGCCGCAGTAGGCGAACAGCGCGCCCGTGTACGTGGAGCCGCGCAGCAGCGGCCGGATTCCCCTGATCATGCCTGCCAGTATGTCCGGCCAGGTCAGCGACCACCTCCCCCGATCGAGGGAGGGCCTTTTCCCGCTTTTCCGCGATGTGCGCCCGGGGCTCCGGAAGTCAGGATCGTGTCCTGCCAGTTGACGAGAGGACGGCCGTTGCACACCCGAGAAGACGAGCCCCGGACGGACGTCCGCACCCTGGACCGCCAGGCCCCCGGGCACGACCCCGCCCCCGGGCAGGGCCCCACCCCCGGCCCGCACCACGGCGTACGGCCCCCGGCCCGCCGCAACGGCCCGGCCGTGGCCGCGCTGACGTTGGGGGTCCTCGGCGCGGTCACCTCGATCGTCGTCGTCGGCGGCCTGTTCGGCGTCCTCGGCCTGGTGCTGGGCGCCGTCGCCCTGCGGACGGCCCGGCGGACGGGGACCGGCCGGGGCATGGCCAACGCGGGCGTGGTGCTGTCGCTCCTCGCGATCGCGGGGTCCGTCCTGGCCGCCGTCCTGCTGGCCTGGTACGCCGACCGGACGCAGCCGTGCTACCGGCCCGACAGCTTCCGGCAGTACCGGGAGTGCGTCCAGCAGCAGTTCCACCGGGGCTGACCGGCGGTCGACCGCCCCCAGCGCCCGTGTTCCCGACGACTTCCCTTCGATTTCCCTACGATTCACAGGAGTTGACGTATGCGTGAGCAGACTTGGCAGAGGCTTCGCACCCCCCGGCGGCGCAGCGCCGTGGCGGCCTCGGTGGCCGTGGCGATGGCGGCCGGCGTCCTGGCGGCGGGTGTCCTGACACCGACCGCCGCGTCCGCCGCCACCGCCGCCGCATCCGCCGCATCCGCCGCCGCCAAGCCCGACACCGTCCAGCAGGGCCTGGACGCACTGGTGCGGCAGGACAAGCTGCCCGCCGCACTGGCCACGGTCAAGGACCGCAAGGGCCGCACCCAGGCCTACACGGCGGGCGTCGGCGACCTGGCCACCGGCGCGAAGGTGCCCAGGGACAGCCAGGTGCGGATCGGCAGCAACACCAAGACCTTCACCGCCGTCGTGGTGCTGCAACTGGTCGGCGAGGGGAAGATCCGCCTCGACGAACCGATCGAGACCTACCTGCCGGGCCTCGTCCGCGGGGACGGCATCGACGGGCACCGCATCACCGTGCGCCAGCTCCTCCAGCACACCAGCGGCCTGCCCGACTACGAGGGCGACATCGACGAAGCCACCCTCCAGCAGCGGTACTTCGAGCCGCGCGAGCTGCTGGACATGGCCTTCCGGCACAAGGCCGGCTCCGCGCCCGGCGAGAAGTTCGAGTACAGCAGCACCAACTACGTGCTGGCCGGCCTGCTCGTCCAGAAGGTGACCGGCCGCCCCCTCGCCGAGGAGATCGACCGGCGGATCGTCCAGCGGATCGGGCTGCGCCACACCTCCTTCCCCGGCACCGGCGACCGGAGCATCCGGGAGGCCCACCCGCAGGGCTACCGCCAGGAGAAGCCGGGCGGCCCGCTGATCGACACCACCGAGCTGGACCCCTCGGCGGGCTGGGCGGCGGGCCAGATGATCTCCACCAACGCCGACCTCGACCAGTTCTTCACCGCGCTGCTCGGCGGACGCCTGCTCCCGGCGGCCCAGCTCGCCGAGATGCGCACGACCGTCCCGATCGCGGACAGCGGCGCCGGCTACGGGCTGGGACTGATCAGCCGCCCGCTGTCCTGCGGCGGCGTCTACTGGGGCCACGGCGGGGACATCCCGGGTTTCGAGACCCGGGGCGGGGCCACCGACGACGGCCGGGCGGTCAACATCGCGGTGACGCAGATCCCGGCGGACGGCGCCGTCACCCGCCGCCTGGAGCAGGTCGTGGACACGGCCCTCTGCCGCTGATCCGCCGCCCGCCCTCCTCGCGCGGCCGCAACCGAAGCCACGCCCGCCGTCACAGCGACAGCCCGTCGCGGATCACCCGTCGAAGTTGGACCAGAAGATCCCGACGCCCGCACCACTCGCGTCCCGGCCGACCAGGATGCTGTTCGCGGTGAAGTCGCAGGTGGGGAAGACCAGGGCGTTCGCGCCGCTCGCCGGGTCGACGAGGACGTCCAGCAGCGGGGTCCGGGAGCCGGCCTCCTGCTGGGCCTCGAACGCGGCGGTGGCATGGTCCGCCGGGTCCGCCGCCTCGGCGAACCCGGCGGTCCGGCGCAGGGCCCCGCCGATCACCAGGTTGTCCGGGGTGGTGGAGCAGATCGCCGACGCGCTCTCGCTCAGCTCGTTGACGTCGTCGGACGCCTCCTCCCAATCCGCGTCGACCAGCGCCTCGGGGCCGGTACCGGCGGCGACCAGCGCGACCGCGGAGACGGTGGCGCCCCGCTCGTCGTTCCAGTCGTACGCGAGGTACACCTCGTGCAGCCCGTCGGCAATGTCGCTGAACGTGTAGTGGTCCCCGCCGTCGAGACCGCAGACCGCGATCTCCCCGCGGCTCGCCAGCCGCCCGGCCAGCGTGAACTCGCCCAGGAAGCCGGGCTCGTCCTCCGAGTTGTTCGCCTTCAGGACGGTTTCGATCGCGTCGATCATCTTCATGGCGGGGAGTGTGCCACCCCGCCCCGACAGTCCCGGCCCCAGCCCCGGCCGCTCACCGGTCGTCCGTCGCGCGCCGGGCGATGACGTCGGCCAGCTGGTCGAAGGTGCGGTTCAGCACCGTCCGCCGTTCCTCCTTGAACTCCGGGGAGGGCTCCAGGCCGTCGACGGTCCGTTCCCAGACGGCCAGGAACGTCCGCTTCCAGTCCTCGACCACCCCGGCCTCCGGCAGGCCCTCGAAGGCGTAGCCGGCCACGGCGAGGGTGTGCAGCAGCTCCAGGTTGCACGGCACGGCTACGCCCCAGTACTCGTCGGGCTCGATCTCGACGGGATCGCCGTCCAGCGCCTCGGCGATCTCGGTGACGAGCCCGTCGACGACGCTCGACAGGTGGTCGAGGGCCGTGTCGCTCTCGAAGTTGCCGCTGCCCCAGGTGCCCATGTGGTTCTCCTCGGAGGGGTGGTGCCGGTGTCGCGTTCCTCGGGCCATCGAAGCAGGGCACAGTGACACGGCCGGTCGGTCCTGGGACCGACCGGCCGTTCAGCGTGGCCGTTCGCCGTGGCCGTTGGCCGTAACCGTTGGCCGTGGTCGTGGTCGTGGCCGTGGAGTTCAGCCACCGGGCGGCGGGCCGGCGGCCGCGGCGACCGCGCCGGGCGGGATGAGCCGGCGGGCGACGAGGTCGGCGTAGACCTGCTGGAGGTGGGTGACCTCCCCGGCGGCGGGGTTGACGGCGGCCGCGGTGGGTGCGGTGACCCCCGCGAGGACGTCGTCGGTGCGCGGCGCGGCGAGGGTGAGCACGGCCCCGATGTCGGCGGCCGCGGCGTCGCGGGCGGTGAGGGCGGGCAGCGACCAGCGCCGCTCGACGGTGCGCAGGACGCTGGTGTGGTCCAGCTGCGCCGCGGCGTCGGGTGACCGGAAGACGGTGCCGGGGGCGATCAGCGGGGAGACAAGCACGGTCGGCACGCGGACGCCGAACCGCTTGAAGTCGAAGCCGAGTTCGCCGGTGGTGCCGTCGCCGGGCGGGGTGGCGGTGGTGGGGGGCGGGACGTGGTCGTAGCAGCCGCCGTGTTCGTCGTAGGTGATGACGAGCAGGGTCTGCCCCCAGGCCGGCCCGCCGCGCAGGGCCCGGTAGACGTCCCGGACCAGCTGCTCGCCCAATGCGACATCGAGGACGGGGTGTTCGCTGTTCCCGGTGGCTCCCCAACTGGGTTCGAGGAAGGTGAAGGCGGGCAGGGTGCCGGCTGCGGCCGCCGCCTGGAAGGCGGTGAAGACGCCGAAGTGGTCGGCGGAGGCGCCGTGGATGTCGGGGAAGTTCCCGGAGACCATCGGCGCGGCGTGGTAGCCGTAGGCCCGCCAGGACACATCGGCGCTGGTGAGCCGCCCGAAGATGCTGGGGCAGGTGAAGTTGTGGGTGTGGTCGTCCAGGTGCCCCTGGCTGGTCGCCGCACAGGAGAACGCCCGGTTCGGCAGGGTCTCGGTGGGCACGGAGCTGTACCAGTGGTCGCACACCGCGTAGCCGCGGGCCAGTGCGGAGAGCACCGGCAGGGTGTCCGGGGTGTGGCAGCTCATGATGTCGGCCGGGACGGTGCCGGGAAGGACGGTGTGGTTCGGCTGGGGAGGCAGGTCCAGCACGCGCGCGAAGTCCGTCACGAACCCCTGCATCCCGGCCACCGGCGGCGTCGGCGGGTCGGTCGTGCCGAAGAGCTGGGCGTTGGTCGGGCCGTACCCCTCACCGGGGTTGGCGCCCGGCATGAAGTAGGGGTGGGGGTCCGTCGACTGGATGCGGCGGACGGTGACGAGCTTGCCGTTCTGGTCCGGGTTGGTCTCCTGGCCGGTCAGGCCCTCGTACGGCTGGCCGGTGGGAGAGAGGTTGCCCTCGTCCGTGTACAGGAACCCGAGCATGTGGTCGAAGGAGCGGTTCTCCAGCATCAGCACCACGAGGTGCTCGACCGCCTGGAGGCCGTCGCCGCCGGACATCAGCCCCTCCGTTTGCTCGGCAGCCACTGGTCGCGCGGGATCCGGCGCCGTTCACGACGGCTGCCGACGTGCGCCCGGCTGTGGTACGCGACGCTGAGGGAGGCGGTCTTCTGGGTCCATCCGGTGCCGGCCGAGACGTCGAAGATCCCGATGTAGCCGCCGGGGAGGAGTTCGAGCGGCTGCTTGATGGCATTGCCGTGGTCGAACTGGGTGCCGTTCGCGGGGCGGGCGGACTGGAACCACGCCGGGTGGACGAAGTCGCTGACCTTGACCCCGGCGATGTCGTACGCGAAGTTCTCGTCCTGGCAGGCGTCGCACACCTCCATGGCGTACAACGTGCCCTTGTTGGCGGTCGGTTGGTCGAAGACCACCTGGTCGATGTCCGGGTCGCCGATGATCTCCAGCAGCTCGTGGCTGATCGTCACGGTCCAGTTCTCGCCGTACTGCTTGTCGGTGGCGGCGAAGACCTTGCCGATCGGCAGGAAGTTCGCGGTCAGGTCGTGGTACCCGAGGGCGCCGGCCTGGTCGGAGTTGTCCAGGACGACCATCCACCAGGCGGTGTCGGAGAGTGCGTTCGACGCGACGAAGGACACGTCCGCGTCGATCCCCCACACCGGCGCGAAGTCCCGGTGGACCTGGGTCTGGAGTGCGGGGACGACGGCGCTCACCTCGTGGTCGGTGAGCACGGTGCTCTCGTTGGTCACTTCGATCTTGATGATGGACATGGCTCCTCCCGATGTCCGATTCCGTGGTGTATACGTAGGTACTACGCATCTGCCGTAAATGTCGCTTGTATACTTACAGCCTCTGCCGCGCAGCGTCGGACGTCAAGACCTGAGCCCCGAGGACAGTCCGGGAGGCACTGGTGGGAACCGACTCGACCCCCGACTCGACCCCCGACTCGACCCCCGAGCCGAAGCCGTCCGGCCGGGGCCGGCTGAGCAGGCCACGGGTGCTGCGCGCGGCGGTCGCCCTGGTCGACCGCGAGGGCCTCACGGCGCTCACCATGCGCGGCCTCGCCGTCGACCTGGGCGTGGAGCCGATGGCGCTCTACCGCTACGCCGACGGCAAGCAGGCGCTCCTCGACGGCATGGTGGAGGCCTTCTACGCCGAGGTGAACGAGCGGGTGGGCGACGGGGCGGACACGGGCGACTGGCGGACCCGGCTGCACCATGTCGGCAAGGCCTTCCACCAGGTCGCCGACGCCCACCCGGAGGTGTTCCCCCTGGTCGCCACCCGCCCGCTCAGCGTCCCCCTGGCCCGCCGGCCGGCCTCGATGCTCCAGCTCAACGAACTCGTCCTGACCGTGTTGAGCGGCGCCGGCCTCGACGACCGGGGCACCCTGCGCCTCTACCGGGCCGTGGTCGGCTGGGCGATCGGCTTCCTCCTGGTGGACAAGCGGCAGGTGATCGACAACCCCGACGATCCCGAGCCCCTGCTCCGCCTCGGCCTGCACCGCCTCCCGGCCGCCGAGTACCCACTGCTGCGCACCCTCGCCCCGCTGCTGATCGACCACGACGCGGAAACGGAGTTCACCACCGGCCTGGACGCCCTCCTGGACCGCCTGGTGCCGTAAAGCAAAAAGGCCGGTCGATCCGAAGATCGACCGGCCATTCGCTGTGCGCGAGGGGGGAGTTGAACCCCCACGCCCTTTCGGGCACTGGAACCTGAATCCAGCGCGTCTGCCTATTCCGCCACCCGCGCATCTGGGTGATGGGTTAACTATAGACCATCTGGAGGGGTGCCTCTGACCACCTCAGGGCTACGAGGGAAAGCCCCCGGACCGGACGGCCTCGATGAAGACGCCCCACGAGGAATCGGGGAAGACGAGGACCGGGCCGTGCGGGTCCTTGGAGTCACGCACGGGGACGGCGCTGGGGAGGAATCCGAGGGCCACCTCGATGCAGTCGCCGCCGTCGTCCCCGCTGTAGCTGCTCTTCCTCCAAGCGGCTGCCGCGAGCTCGTTGCTCTTCATCTCTGAACCCCTCCAGCGCATCAGCGATCAGCCGAAGCGAGTCGCGCTCCGACGGGCATTCGACACGGAGCTGATCATAGCGACGCTGATACTTGGCCACAGTGGCGGGAACGTCGCTCAGATGTCCCTGTTCGAGGCTCTCCGAGTAGACCGAGCGTTGCCCATCCGGCAGTTCCAACAACACCATAGCCGTCTTGATGAAGGTGCGCCGATGTGCAAACGGCGCCACCTGAATAAGGACGTTCGGGAGCTGTGCTACCCGCAGCAGATGCTCCATCTGATGCCTCATCACGCCCGGTCCGCCCACGACCGTACGGATGGCGCTCTCATCCAGAATGACGAGCAGCAGGGGGCCGCCAGGCGCGAGAATGCGGTCCTGTCGACTGAGTCGAGCCTTGACCCGTTCCTCAATCTCTTCTCGACCAAGGGCCGCTGCACCATTGGCGAAGAGCGCATGCGCGTACTGCCGACACTGCAACAAGCCGTGCACCACACTGTCCTGATACACCCGCAGCCCAACCGCGATGGCCTCGCGGTCGACCTGCTCTTGAAACCAGTCCGGGTGCTCGACGGAGACATCCCAGTCAACCCGCCCGTACAGCCGCATCAACAGGTCGCCCGAGCCGTACAGCCGGTCGAACTCCCCGACCTCCTCGACCGACGGCTTCCGCTTCCCGCTCTCGGTCCGCGAGACCACCGTTCGATCGCAGTGCAGGAGCTTGCCCACGTCCTCCTGGGTGTAGCCCGCCGCCTCTCGGGCGTACTTGAGTTCCTCGCCGAACATGATCGCGGAGCTAACAGTCGCTCCCCGCCTGGTCTTTCCCTGTGCCACGACTGCCCCCAGTTGTGCACCGCACGTCCCGCACGCCTATCTGGCGTCACCGTACCTCCGCAGCCCCGATGATTGACACCAGAGCGCAATCATTCGCGTGCACAGCGTGATTGCGCGCGCCTTTCGCGCTCCCCATTCCGCCCCCTCCCGAGGTCCCCCCATGCCCATCTCCCGCCGCCCCCGCGCGTTCGCCGCCCGCCTCGACTCCCGCGCCGAATCCACCCCCCTCGCCCGGTACTTGCTCCAGGCGTACCTCGCGGGCCTGCCCTCCGGCGACCGCTACCGCGACATCGCCGAACTCCTCCTCGGCGAACTCTTCGCCAACGCCGTCCAGCACTCAGACGCGCCCGTCGACCGCCTCATCGAGATCCGCTTCGCCCTCGTCAACGACCGCCTCCGGCTCGAAGTCCACGACGCCGGCACCGGACGCCCCTCCCTCCGCACCCCCACCACCACCGACGAGCACGGACGCGGGCTGTTCCTCGTCAACGAGCTGGCCGAGCGCTGGGGTTGCTGCCCCCGCGCCGGCGGCGTCGGCAAGTTCGTCTGGGCCCTGGTCACTCCCTCTCTCCTCGCCGCCTGAAAGCGCACCCCCCGATGCTGCCTCCCCTCCCCACCCTCGCCCGGCACGCCCTCGACCGAGGCCACACCCCGGCCGAGACCTACGCGATCCTCGCCCGCCGCTCCGGTGAACCGCTCCCCTCCGCGCGCGCCGTCTGCCTCGCCCTCGCCATCCCCCTCGCCGAGACCACCATCCGCCTCGACGAGTGCTACGACGCCCTCCTCGCCGACCCCCGCCCCGGCACCGAGGCCGACACCGGCGAACTCCTCGAAGCCCTCGGCGTCTTCGACGTCCCCAAGGACCTCACCGCCACCGAACTCGCCGTCGTCGACCACTTCCTCACCGCCATCGACGCCCTCGGCGGCATCCGCCCCGGCCACCAACACGGCCTCGCCCGCTGGTTCACCACCGGCAACCTCAACGCCGCCTACCTCTCCCTCACCTCCGCCCACCCCCGCCCCACCACCGGCAACCCGGCTACCTACTGGACCAGCCTCATCACCGCCGGCGAACTCCTCGCCGCCACCCCCACCCCCGACCCCCGCATCAAAACCGCCCTCGCTCAGTGCCGCAGCCGCGCGGCCCGGGCAGCCGCCCACCCGTAAGCACCAGAAGTCGGCCCGTCCGACTTCCCGTGCACCACCCCGCGGACCGCTCCGCCCCCGTAGCCTCCCGGCATGACCGAAGCGCACCAGACACCCGATGCCTTCAACAACCGCTGCACGAACGCAGCGCTGGCGCTGCACTCCTGCCTCGACCACTTCATCGAGCGCGTCTCCCTGAACCAGTCCCACGAGAACCCCCAGGACAACGCGCTGGACGTGTGGCTGCACAAGGGGCCGGAGGCGCCCTCAGTGGTGATCTCGCTGCCCGGCCTGCGCTCGGTCCGCCCGTTGGAGGCCGACCTGGTTCCCTCCGTCATCGACGGGATCTCCCTCGTCCACCTGCCCCGGCTTCCGGCACCCTGGCCCGCCGAGGCGGTGGGGCGGATCGAGCGCACCACAGACCTGCCCGAGTTGGCCTGGCTAAGGATCACCGGTCCGCTCGAAGTCGACGCCCTCGCCTCGGTGGTGACCGTCTACCGGGCCCCGAGCGACAACGAAGCCTCCGTGCTCCGATGACGAGCGGGGTCGCTGGGCCAATGCGGCCCGGCGGGCGCCGTCGGTGCCGTGCCGCTCCAGGACGGTGATCAGGTCTTCGCGTTCCATGCCGTGCAGTGTCCGCCCCGCGCCGGTTCAGTGGTCCGGGAGGGTGTACGCGGCGCGGATGCCGCCGTAGACGGGGAGTTCGGAGGCGGTCAGGTAGCCCGAGTCCGGGCCGGCGAGGTAGGCGGCCGCGGCCGCGACCTCGTCGAGGGTGGCGAACCGGCCCATCGGGATGTGGGCGAAGCGCCGCCGGGTCTCCTCCTCGCCCATCCGCTCGAAGACGGCCCTGATCTCCGGGGCGTCGACCGGGCCCAGCGCCAGGGTGTTCACCCGGATGCCGCGCCGTGCCAGGTGGGTGCCCAGGTCGCGCCCGAGCTGGGTCACCGCGGCCTTGGCCGCGGAGAAGGCCGTCTGGGCGGTCGCCGCGCCCATGCCGGCGAGGAAGGAGCCGGTCAGCACGATCGATCCGCCGGGGTTCATCACCGGCACCCCGTAGCGGCAGCTGAGCACCACGGGGGCGAGGACGGCCCGGAAGGCCCGTTCCCAGACCTCGGGGGGCGTCTCCAGCAGGCCGTGGTCCTCACGGTCCATGGGCCCGGCGTTGACGTGGAGCACGTCGACCCCGCCGTACTCCGCGTGGATGCGCTCGAACGCGAGCCGCGTTTCGGAATCGACCCGCAGGTCCGCCGCGACGACCGGGAACCCGACCTCCACCGGCTGCCGGTCGATTCCGATGACGCGCCCGCCCTCGGCGGTGAACCGGGCCGCAACAGCACCCGCGATGGCCCCGCCCGCGCCTGCGATGACGCAGATCCGCCCGCCCAGCCGTCCCTGGTCCTGGCTGTTCCCGTCCATGGCCGCTCCTCTCGTCGTTGCGCCCCGGCGGCCCCTGCCCGCTGCGGGCCCGGCGGATCCGCTCGGACGCCGGACACCGGACACCGGACGCCGGGCCTCGGACGCCGTCAGGAGTCTGCCGCCTCCACCGCGCCGAGCGGACTCACCACGCCTGCCGGCGTGCCGATCCGAACGATGATCACCGGCCAGCACCCACCGGCCTCACGCAGCGAGGGCCGTGCTCGGTCGCACGGCCCTCGCTGGGGGTGTGGGGCGCCCCGTTCCCGCCCTCGTCGTCCGGATCTGCACGTAGTGGTGAGCTGTGCGCTGTGCTCCGTCACCTGTACGCGGTGCTGAGCTGCACTGTTGGGTGGGGAATCGAACCCCTTGCGTTGCTCTTCACGCGCCATGGACCGGATGAACCGCCGGCCCGCGGTGTGTGCACGCCTCCGTGACGACTACCTGCTGCCCCACACCCTGCTCATGGGACCGGGAGGTCAGTCCTCGATCAGGTCGATCTCCCAGTTGGTGCGCTGGATCAGGGTGTCCACCTCGCGGATCTCCTTGGCCAGCGCGTCCGTCCGGGCACGGAGCTCCGCGACCGGCAGGGCGGAGAGGATCCGGAGCTCGGACCGCAACTGCCGTACGGCTCCCCGCTGGTCGCGCCCGGAGGCCGCGTCGGCGGCCGCGGTGATCACCGAGTGGCGCAGCCGCAGGACGTCCCGGCGGGCGAGGGCGTCGGTGAGGGTGCCGCCGCCCTCGATCCGCGCGGTGGAGTTGGTCCGGTTGATCTGCCGGATCAGCCGCTCCAGCTCGTCCAGCGCCGTTTCGGCCTGGGCCAGGACCTCCGCCGCACTCTCGGCCGGCTCCTCGCCCTCCTGGTAGCGGGCACTGCCGACGACGCGCGCCCGCAGCTGCTCCACCTGCCGCACCGCGGCCGCGCGCTGCGCGAGCGCCTCTGCCAGCTTCATCGCGTCATCACCTCCACGTCCTCCTGATCGTCCGGCAAGTATGCACGTCAGCGCGGTACGGCCCGGTGGCGGGGGTTCGGCGCCGGGCCTCGTCACCCATCCCCCGCGCGGGGGAGGAGAGTTGGGCCTCGCGCACGATCCGGACGCAGCGGGCCGCGCGCCAGCATGGGGGCCATGGATGCCGACCGGAACCCGATGGCCACCGCCGCCCCGACGTACCGACCGCCCGCGTACCGACCGCCCGCCCGCTGGGCGGTACGGGCCGCGCACCTCGCGGCGCTCACGGCCGTACCGTCCGGGATCTGGCGGATCGCGATGGGGGTCGGCGTACCGGTGGGGTTCGACACCTCGGGCCTGGACGTCCCCGGCCGGTTCAGCGCCGTGTGCATCGCGATGAGCCTGGCCACCGAAGGGCTCACCCTCCTCACCCTCGGGCTGGTGCGGCCCTGGGGTGAGGTGGTGCCGCGCCGGCTCCCGCTGATCGGGGGGAGGCGGGTCGCGCCGCTGGCGGCGGTCGTTCCGGCGCTGCTCGGCGCGGCCGCCGTGATGCTGCTGACGATCCCCCGGGCGGGCGGCTTCGGCGGGGCCCCGGGAGCCCCGACCGGGCCGGCCCTCTTCCTGATGGACGCCTGCTACGCACCCCTGCTGCTCTGGGGCCCACTGCTCGCGGCCGTCACCCTCGCCTACTACCGGCGACGCCGCCGCACCTGAACAGGAAGTCGGCCCGGCCGACTTCCCGTACGCGGCGGAGTGTGGCGGAGTGCGCCTGCTCAGGCCTCGCCCCGGGACTTCCAGGCGAAGGCGAACTCCGTCCGCCGTGCCAGTGCTCCGTCCCGCCAGGAGTCCGTGACGTCCCGCCATCTGCCCAGCCGGGCGTCGCGGACGCCGTCCTCGCGCTCCGGGTCGAAGGTGAGGCTGAACCGGTAGACCCGGCCCTCGGCGGAGATGACCTGCCCCTCCTCGGAGCTGAGGCTCTCCTGGAGGAGGTCCACGACGACCGTCCCCTCGGGATCGAGCCCCTGGCCGCGCAGCAACTCCCGCAGCCGGACCCAGAGATCGTGGTCGCTGTTCCGCAGGAGCCCGGTGTACTGCACGACGATGCCCGTGGTCATGGCCCCCAGTGTTCCAGCCGCCACCGCCGCCGCCACCGGCGGCCCGAGAGCCCGCACGGGAAGTCGGCCCGGCCGACTTCCCGTGCAGCACCATCCGCTCCCCCCGGCGGCACCCCCTCCCTGGTGACACCCCGGCCTGGGACGATGGGGTCGACGACCGATCCACCAGGGGGACCGCATGGAGCTACGGCAGCTGCGCTGCTTCGTCGCCGTCGCCGAGGAGCTGCACTTCGGGCGGGCGGCCGAGCGCCTGCTGCTCGGGCAGCCGGCGGTGAGCCAGCAGGTGCGGCGGCTGGAGCGGGAGTTGCGGGTCGAGCTGTTCGACCGTTCGCCCCGGTACGTCCGGCTGACCCCGGCCGGGGAGCGGTTCCTGCCCGCCGCCCGGAACGTGCTGGCCGCCGAGGACGCCGCCCGGGCGCTCGCCGCCGACCTGGCCGCGCCCGCCGTGCTGCGGCTCGGCACCGTCACCGGGCTCGCCGAGCGGCTCGACCTGATCCTGGAGACCTACCAACAGAAGGCCCCCGGGGTGCGGGTGGAACTGCACTCCGCCCCGGTGCGGGAGCGGCTGGCCCGGCTGTCCGACGGCCGGCTGGACGCCGCCTTCGTCCGCGGGGCGATCGCCGAGCACAGCCCGGACCTGCGCTTCCTGCCCGTCTGGCAGGACGAGTTGGTGCTCGCGCTGCCCGCCCGGCACCCGCTCGCCGACGCGGCCGAGGTGGACCTCGCGGACCTCGCCGAGCTGCCGCTGCGGCTCACCGAGCGGGCCAACCACCCGGCGCTGGTCGACCTGGTGACGGAGGCCTGCGCCCGGGCCGGCTTCCGGCCCGTCCTCGGCCCGGCGCACGGCGCCCTCCAGGACACCCTGGCCTCGATCGGCACCGGCACCCCGATGTGGACGGTGGTGTACGCGGCCAACGCCCGGATGGTGAACACCCACCGGGTCGCCTTCCGCCCCTGCCGCACCCCGCTGGCGCTGCCCACCTCGATCGCCGTGCGGCGCTCCGCCCCGGTGCCCCGACTGCTCCTGGAGACCTGCCGCAGCACACCCCCGACCTGGAACGATCAGGATTCGTGATCGCTGCGAGAGCGATTCGGGTCTGGGTGCGGACGGCACCGGTCGGGTGGACTGTTCCCAGCCGGAGAACCCGGCGGAAGAGCCCGGCGGAACAGCCGGGCAGGACACCCGGTCAGGAGCCGAAGATGCCGATCGTCACCATCCAGCAGGGCCCGCGCAGCGTCGAGCAGAAGCGCGAGCTGGTCGAGAAGGTCACCCAGGCGTTCGTGGAGACCCTGGAGGTCCCCGCCGAGAGCGTGTTCGTCTTCGTCAACGAGTACCAGCCGGAAAGCTGGGGCGTCGCGGGCACGCTCATCGCGGACCGGTGAGCCCCGGATCGGCCCGACGCGGCGGCCCGACCCCGCGGCTCAACCCTGCGAACGGGCGCGGGGTCACTGGCCGCCCTGGCCGGCGCTGCCCATCGGGCCGATCTTCACCGGGGAGCCGGACCCGTCCGTGACGGGCAGCGAGCCCGCGCCCGGCCAGGGCAGGGTGACCGAGTGGGTCTCATCCGGCGGGGTCACCACCAGGCCGGTGATCTTGACGCCGGAGCCGCCCGAGGTGTTGTTCGGGTAGCTGATGCCGAAGAACGTCGACTTGCCGTTCTTGACGACGCCCGCGACGACCGGCTCGCCGGAACGCTGGGCGGACAGCGAACCGGCGTTGGTCTTGAGGTCGACGCCCGCGTACCCGGTGAGCGAGCAGTCGTGGCCGCTGTGGTTCTTCAACTCGACCACGACGGTGCGGTCGGCGTCGCCGTCGATGGTGCGGTCCACCGCCGTGATCGTCAGGTCGTCGGTCCGGCACTTGCCGCCCGCCTTGCCGCCGTCGGTGGCGCCCGTCCCGCCGGCCGTGGCCTTCCCGCTCGGGGCCGTCCCGCCGGTCCCGGCGGTTCCGGCGGTTCCGGCGGACCCTGCGGAGCCGCCCGTGGCGGCCTTGGTGGGCGCGGCGGTGACGGGCGCCGCGGCCGTCGGCTTGGCCTGGTCGGTGCCGGTGTCGTCGTTGGGGCCACAGGCCGTGAGCGACAGACCGGCGGCAACGACCAGGGCGGCGGCGAAGGTGGCCTTGTGAACGCGCATCGTGACTTCCTCGATATCGGGTGGCGGTGGCGGCTGCTCGGCACGGATCGGTACGAGCGGCGGTTCTGGTGAGCAGGACCGCCCGGGCCGATGAACCGTTCCGTCCGACCATCCGTCAGGACAGTGCTGTTACACGGCCCGCCGACCACGAAGCGCCGGAGCGGGCCCCCCGCCCAGCCGGGACAGCGGTTCCCACCGCCCCCGCACCCCCGCACCCGGCCACCCCCCGCTGGAACACACCCGTGACCCGACGGACCTTGACCCGTTGGATCTTGACCCCGGCCGCCCCTGGCCGCCCCCCGCCCGAGCACCGGACCGGCTCCATCGCCGCCCCGTGGTCCCAACTCGCCCATTTCCCAGCCAACTCGGATCGCTTCGACGGCAACCCCCGCACTCCCCGGCCGGTCCGGGTACGTCATCGCGGCCGCGCCCGACGAGCACTGGGGGGCTGTCACCGAGCCGGTCCTTCGTCCACCGACATTCTCCTGACCGGACATGGCCAAATCTCGCCGGTACGGAGTGGGGGGTGGAGTTAGCCTGACGACATGGTTGCAAACTACAAGGAAGAAGTGGCCATGAGTGACCAGGAATTCGTCAGCGGACCCGCTCTGATCCTCCGGTCCCTCGCCTCGCACCCCGAACGGCGGGCCATCACCTCCGCCGACGGCGCCGAGATCTCCGCCGGCGACTTCGCCGCCACCGCCTACCGCCTCGCCCACGAGCTCCTGGCCCGCGGCGTCGGCCGCGGCAGCACCGTCACCCTGCTCACCGGCAACACCCCCGAGGCCCTCGCCGCCCGCTACGCGGCCGGCCTGGCCGGGGCCCGGGTGGTCAACCTGTACGACGGGATGAGCGCCCCCGTGCTGGCCGAGATCGTGGCCAGCGTGGACACCACCGCACTCCTCGTCGACGCCGAACGGTACGCGGGCGCCCCCGAGTTGCTGCCGCTGATCGACGTCCCGACGGTCCTCACCCTCGGCCCCGACGGCACGGGGATCGGGGAGGACGCCATCGCGGCCAGCGCCACCCGCCCGGCCACCGACCCCGCCGTCCCCCTCGGCCCCGGCGACGACATCGGCATCCGCCACACCGGCGGCACCACCGGCATCCCCAAGGGCATCCTCAGCCTCCACGGCCCCTACCACGACATGTTCCACGTCGACTTCGCGGGCACCGACGACGAGGAGCCGCCCCGACTGCTCGCCGCCACCTCGCTCGCCCACCTGTCGGGCGTGCTCGCCGACGTGGCGCTCCAGCGCGGCGGATCCGTCGTCCTCCAGCGCAGCTTCGAACCCGGCGAGGTCCTCGCCGCGATCGAGCGCGAGCGCATCACCGACCTCTGGACGCTGCCCCCGCTGATCTACCAGCTGCTCGACCACCCGGCCGTCGGCCGCACCGACCTGTCCAGCCTGCGCCGGCTCGACTACGGCGGCTGCGCCGCCTCCCCGGCCCGGATCCGCGAAGCCCTCAAGGTGTTCGGGCCGGTACTGGTCAGCCTGTACGGCATGTCCGAGGCCCAGAAGATCGCCTACCTCACCGCCGAGGAGCACACCCGGTTCACGGACGACGGCCCGCTCCCGGTCGGCCGGCCGTTCCCCGACGTGGACGTGGAGGTCCGGGCCGCCGACGGCACCGTGCTGCCCGCCGGCGAGCAGGGCGAGATCCACGTCCGCTCCGCCACCCTGATGGCCGGCTACTGGAAGCAGCCCGAACT
>NZ_JBHJWG010000014.1:48172-176137 GCF_042266305.1 Kitasatospora sp. NPDC056076 | reverse complement strand
ACCTGCGGTTGGTCGCCGACCATCGGCCGGATCTGGTGCCAGCACTGCCGCACCATCGGCCCCCAGCCCGGCACCCTCGCCGACCCCAACACCGCGACCGAACCGCCCCGCTGACGCCCGTCAACGCCGCCCGTGACCGCGGGCGGCCCCACCCCGAAGGAGGACCACCGTGATGGACCACGACCAGCTCACCGAGGTCATCGAGACCGCCCTGGACGCCATCGAGAACGAGGTCGGCATCGACCAGATGGAGGTGCCCGACCTCGCCGCCAGCCTCGCCACCGCCATCCTGCGCGCCCAGTCCCACTGACCCACCCCCGGCCTGCCGTCACCCGGCGGCAGGCCCCGGGCTAGTCCTCGTACAGCTGGCCAGAGATCGCGCTCTCCGCGATCTGCTGGACCAGAGCCCGGCGTCCCGCCACACCATCAACCGCCGGCGCCGGATACCCGACCGGCAGCGCCCGCTCGACGGCATCCACCACGTCCACCACGGAGAACGTGACGCCGGTGTCCACAGCGAGGTGCGCGACATCCGTCAGCGCCCGCTCAACCCGGCCAATCAGATCAACGATCAACGACTCAGAGTCAACAGTCACCCACCGACGGTACCGCCTAACTGCCACCCCGGGAGCACGCCTTGACTGACCAGCACCCCGCCGACCTGCTCGCCGCCGCAGCCCAGCGCATCCGCCAGGGCGACCACCGCATCGACATCGCCCTCCGCGGCCCGCTCGCCGCCTGGCTCGACGTCTACGCCGAGCGCTTCAAGATCTGGCGCGGCCCGCACGTCTCCGCCGAGCTCGGCCACGCCCTCGACGTCGCCTATGCGGTGCTCGGCCAGGACGGAGGCCAGCAGTGACCGCCGCGAAGCGCAAGTCCCGGCCCTGGGCCGTCATCCTCAGCACACCTGGCAGTCCGTACCGCACCGAGCACACCAGCGAGGCCGAGGCCTACGAACAGGTCCGTGCCGAGATCGCCGCAGTGAAGGCCGGCAGCCGCAACGTCAGCCGCATCCGGGTCGAACAGTGGGACCGCCTAGCCGATCGCTGGCAACTGTTCGACCTCATCGACCCCACCACCGAGTGACCGTGTCCCCGTGGCTGGTCCTGGCTGGCGCCCTCCTCGGCGCCAGCCTCGGGACCGTCCTCCTCGCCCTCCACCCCGTCGGCTGCGGTGACCAGCCCGAAGCCGACACCCGCCCAGAAGGAACCTCATGACCATCACCCCGGCCCACGCCGACCGCATCGCCGAGAACCGCCAGCTCCGCGCCGAAATGGCCCACGCCGCCCACCTCATCGAAACCGGCCGCACCCTCGAAGCCCTCACCCTCCTGCGAGGCGCAGGACACCGCAACGACCCCTACGCCGTCGGCCGCATCGTCGCCGTCGTCGAGCAGACCCCCGAGGAGCCCCAGTGACCGCCTGGACTGTCCTCGCCACCTGCGGCCCCGCCGCCCTCGTCAGCCTCTTCTGGTTCCAGCGGATCTGCGTCGACTACGTCGAGTCCGGCCGGCACGACACCGAACAGGCATGGTTCGACGACCAGTTCGCCCGCATCGTCACCGCCCTGGAGCGCCAGTGATCGAGCACGCCCCGCGGCCCGGCAGCACCTGGAACGCCACCGTCGTCCGCGCCGAGGTGGTCGTCCCCGACGACGCGCCCGAGCCCCGCCCCAACCGCGCCACCCGCCGAGCCCTCAAGCGCCAGCAGCGAAAGGCCAGCCGATGACCCCGCCCACCGCCGAGCAACTCGACCACCTCATCGGCCACACAGCCAACCGCGCGCTCACCCCCGACGAGCACGCCCTACTCCGCGACCGCGTCCAGCGGCTCCGTGCCCAACTCGCTGGCACCGGGGCCGCCGTCCGCCGGGCACCCTCCGGCACCTACCACCAGCAGGTCACCCAGCAACTCCGGGACGCCGAGACCGAGCTCGGCCAGCGCCGCCAACAGGTCGCCGAGCTGACCGAACAGCGCGACACCGCCCGGGCCGCCGCCAGTGAGCGGGCCACCCTGCTGGAGCACGCCCGAGACCTGCTGGAGCCCTGGGGCGGCCACGGTGACGCGTGGCCCGACATCGCACCCGCGATCGAGGCCCTGATCCAGCGCGCCGAGCAGGCCGAGGCCGAGCGCGACGGCGCCTACCACGAGCGCGCCCACCTCACTGCCTGGCTCGCCACCACCCACCCCGCCGTCATCACCCCCGCCACCGACACCGACGAACCCGGCTGGCAGCTCCTCTACCTCACCGTCGGTGGCCGGCAGCTCTCCTGGCACATCCACCCCCGCGACGCCGAACTGTACGCCCACGTCGAGCACGTCCAGTCCGACGACCCGCGCGCCCAGTGGGACGGCCACACCACCGAGCAGAAGTACGCCGCGATCCGCGAGATGACGTTCGGCGAACTGCGCGGCCGGCCGTGACCTGCCCCGACGACGAGTGGGACGGCTGGGAGGACGAGGCCCTGCTCGACAGCCTCGACCCTGACGACTGGGAACCCCTCCCGCCGCCCCGCCCCATCCGCAACGCGATCCGCGACCTCGCCGACTACCAGCCCACCCGCTGAACCTTCGCACCGGAGACGCACATGCTCGACTTCCCCACCGGTAGCCGCCTCGCCCGCGAACTCGCCGACATCCCGCAGCTCGCCATCTGGGCCCAGCTCTCCGTCCAGCCTGGCGCCGGCCAGCAGGGGGCCCGCGTCTCCGGCGCCACCCGCACCCCGCCCGCGCCGCTCCGCATCCACATCGCCAGCTACCTCGGCCCCGCGTCGCCTGGTGACGTCCACGACCCCTACGGCGACCAGGACGGCATCACCCCCCTCGCCGGCACCCTCAACACCTGGGCCCGGATCCACGCCGAAGAGAGCAACCTCGGTGCCCCGCGCTCCGGCAGCATCGGCACCCTCACCGCGTACCTCAGCCGGCGTGACATCCTCGCCTGGGCCGTCCAGCAGATGTGGGCCGACGAGTACGCGAGCGAGATCCACGAGGCGTGGAGGGTCCTCGACGGCCTTGCCGCCATCCGTCCCCGGCGCCGCGCACTCCAGCTGCCCTGCCCACGGTGCGGACTCCTGTCACTGTCCCAGCAGGACGGCCAGGACGCCGAATGCGGCAACGAGTCCTGCCGTGCCGTCCTGCGTCCCGCCGAATACGAGCGGCGGGTCGAACAGTGGCTCGCCATCCACGATGCGGCGTGACCAACGGGATTCCCCAGGACGCACCCAACTCGTAGGCGTCCTGGGGCAGTCCGGCCGCGCCAAACTCGTGACAGGTCATCACAAAGCCTGCTAAAGTACCTTCAACGCGACAAAAAGAACGGCCCTCGTCGGTGCTGGACACACCGGCCGAGGGCCTGACCATCGAGAGACTGGACATCTCGCAATGGCTATCCGCGATCGTATCGCGGGCCTCCGTGCGCGCCGCAACGGTGTACGCACGTCGAGCCCCTGGTGGGTCAACGCCACCACAAGCACAGGACGCCCCGTCGTCCTCGCCTCCGCGCTCGCCATGAGCGCCCCCGCCGAGTACCACCTCGCCCGAGGTGCCGGATTCGGCGACCCCTACGCCTACGGCATGCCGCTCGTCCTCAGCTCCTACGCCGGCATCGCCGCCGTTGTCGCAGCCAACCGCCCCAAGGGCGCCCGAGGACGCGTCTCCGCCATCATCGGCGCCGGATCCGCGCTCGTCCTCGCCATGGGCGCCCAGATCATCGGCCACCTCGTGACCACCGGCTACATGAGCGGCCACTCAGCGTGGCTCGTCTCCGGCGTCTCCGCCGTCCCGCCGCTGGTCGTCGGCCACCTCCTGCACCTCGCGGCCACCCGCGAGGATGCGGCCGAGGACGCCGCCGACAACGCCGAGGACGACGTCTACATCGACGAGACGCCCGAGACGAGCCCGGCGCCGCAGCCCGTCATCCCCGCCGGCGCCACCATGCTCCCCACCCTCACCCCGTGCGGAATCCCCGCCCCGGACGAGAACGCCCAGGACGCGTGGCAGGACGAGCAGGACGCCAACGGCGAACCGCGTCTCATCAGCGCAGCCGAGGTCGCACGCATCGTCGGCGTCGAGCCCTCCACCGTCCGCAACTGGGTCTCCCGGGGACTGCTTGACGTCGCCCGCAAGGACGCCCGCGGACGCAACTGGTTCGACCCGTCGTCGATCCCCTCGCTCAACAGCTAGCGGACGTCATGGCCGCCGCCCTGCTCTGGGCGGTCCCCGCCGCGCTGGCCTACGCCGGCCTCTACGCCGCCGCGGGAGACGACGCCCGACTCACCCTGCGCCGCACCGGCGCCTGCGCCCTCCTCGGCGCCCTCACCCTCGCGCTCATCGCCTGGAGATGACCATGGGCCTCTGGTCCAAGCTCACCGGCGGCCAGACCGCCAGCACCACCCCGACCGGCCGCACCCCCCGCGAACGCGTCCGCCGCGAACGGGAAATCCGCCGCATCGACAACGGCACCGCCAAGTGGCTCCGCTCCGGCGGCCTCGCCCCCAAGAAGCGGAGCTGACATGGGCGCCCCCTACGCCCTCGGCCCGCAGATGTGGCCCCTCGCCATCCTGCTCCTCCTGATGCTCACGCCCAAGCGCATCAAGCAGCTGCTCGGCACCTGGCTCCGCTGGCTCGGCCTCGCCGTCGCCGTCCTGCTCCTCCTCCCGTACCTGTTCAGCTGAAAGGCCACCGCCATGACCCAGCACCTCGCCGCCGCCATCGACACCGCCGCCCAGTACCAGATCGCCGCCCCCGAGCAGACCACCGCCGCCGGCGTCAGCGGCGCCCAGGGCGGCGCCTTCATCGTCGGCATCATCATCGCCGCCATCCTCATCACCAAGTGGCGCTCCAAGGCCGGCGGCCTCAGCGACGAGACCAAGAAAGCGGTCATCGCCGCCATCGTCATGACCGTCTGCCTCTACGGCGGGAGCGGCATCGTCGGATCCCTCCTCGGACAGGTCAAGAGCACCGCCGACCAGACCGGCACCACCCTGCAGCAGACCAGCTACGGCCGATGACCACCATCCAGCGCCGGGTCGCCCACCGCCTGTCTGCCGGATCCGCCGAAGTGGCCCGGCGACTCGGACGGCAAGCGGCCGGTGCCAGCATCTGGGTCAAGGCCATTGGGGGAGTTGCCCTATGGAAGGGCGCGCCCGTCCTGCTCGACGGGGCCCACCATCAGCCCCTCATCCCCGTGGGGGCCGCTATCGCGTGGACCTGGGCCGCGTGGAGGGCTGGCGACCCCAAGGCGAAGGAGGAGACCGAGGCCGCCGAGGAAGCGACCGAGCAGGCCGAGGAGGTCGAGGAGGTCGACGAGCAGGCAGAGTTCTTGGCCCTCCTCCACGAACTGATGCCCGGCGCGACTCCTGGCCGGGACGACCGCATCCACCTCGCCCAGATCGCCGCCGCGTGGTCGGACGAGGGTGCAGATACCGTCCCCGTCCGGGCCCTCCTCGCCGAGCTGGGCATCCCCACCACCGCGTGCCGCGTCCCCGGCCGGGGCTCCAGTACCGGCATCTACCTCCGCGACGTGCCCCCGCTCCCCTGCCCCTCTCGAGCCCCCCTCTCGGGCGTTGTTGGCAGCTCTGACCAGCAACAACAACGCCAACAACGCTCGGAAGTGGCCGCCCGAGAGGGGTTCTGGATCAAGGCCGACACCGGCAACCCGCACCGCTCCACCATCGAATGGGAGAACGCATCATGACCACCACCAACGACCCCAAGAACAACGCCTTCTACGAACAGCGCTGGCTCGACATCCACGCCGCCTTCCACCGCGGCAACCCGTCGGCCGCCGCCGACCTCACCGTCACCACCGTTTCCGAGGGCGAGTTCACCGGCCCCGACGCCACGGACAACACCCTCCGGGCCTTGAACGCCGCCGCCGTCCGCATGGGCCTCAGCAGCGACAGCTGACCGAACCCAACCGCCGACCAACCCGCCCGCCCCGGCGCCTACCCGGGGCGGGCGTATCCGCGAGAGGATGACAGCGTGATTCGAATCTTTCGCAGCTGGATCTCAGCCCCCGGCTTCGTAGAGGCCATGGCGAAGTCCATGTTCGTCGCAGCCCTCTGGTTCAGCCTGATCCTCATTCTGCGGTCACTCGCATGACCGCCGACCTGATCACGTTCCTCCGCGCCCGGCTCGACGAGGACGAGCAGGCAGCGCGGGCAGCCGGCGGCGACTCGTGGACGGTCCGCGAGCAATCCCTCGACACGGTTGCGGTCTACGACTCACGCCGCGAGCCGGTTGTGTACGACGAGGGTCAGCCGTCCGACGAGCAGATGCGGCACATCGCCCGTCACGATCCGGCTCGGGCCCTGGCCGAGGTCGATGCCAAGCGGCGCATCCTGGCCCATTACGACGAGGCCCGCGCCGGTGTCCGCAACCCCGTAAGCCAAGAGAACTACGACACAATGCGCACGATGCGGTGGGTAGTGAGAGAGGTCCTCCAGATGCTCGCGCTGCCGTACGCCGACCACCCCGACTACCGGCCAGAGTGGTCGCTCGGCGTCTGAACAGCGTGCCGCTTGCGCAAGATCAGACCTTGTGTCACGCTGCTGCCAGCACCACAGGTGCGCCTACATCACGAAGGGCCCGACTCCGGTCGGGCCCTTCGTCGTTCCTCAGGGAGGCGCGATGGACCTACTAACCGGCCCCGAAGTCGCCACCCTCTGCCGCGTCGACCCGGCCACCGTCCGCCAGTGGAAGCGCCGCGGCCACCTGCAGCCCGCAGGCCTCGACGATCGCGGCCGACCGCTCTACCGGCAGATCGACGCCGCCCGCGCCGAGGCACACACCCGCAAGCGCGCCGGCCGAACCCTCGCTGCGGCGTGCGTTGGAGGTGACCATGCCTGATGGAACCCTCGGCCAGCGTGCCGCCGACCGCGTCGCGAGCGCCTTCGGTAGCTGGCGGTTCATCTGGATCCAGACCCTGTTCGTCGCGATCTGGATGACCCTCAACGTCGTTGGCCTCATGAGGCACTGGGACGAGTACCCGTTCATCCTGCTGAACCTGCTGTTCAGTACCCAGGCTGCATACGCCGCGCCGCTCATCCTGCTGTCACAGAACCGAAGCGCCGAACGCGATCGCGAACGAGCCGAGCAGGACCTGGCAACCGACACCGAAACGCTCGGTCTCGTGCGCGGCATCGCCGCCCACCTCGGCGTCGACACTCCCACCTGACCCGGGGGGTCAACGTCAGGGGGAGGGGCAACGTCAGGGTGCCACCCTGCCGTCCACCCTGGGGCGCCATGCTCAAGGAGGCAGACGTGCACAGACGCCAACGCCCCTGCCTCGACTGCGGCACGCTCACCCGCAACCCCAGCCGATGCGACCAGCACCAGGCAGCGTGGCAGTCCAGGCAGGAACAGCTCAGAGGCAGCGCCACCCAGCGCGGCTACGACAGCCAGTGGCAGCGCGTGGCACGGGCAGCAGTAGCCCAGCACCGAGAGCAGTACGGCGACTGGTGCCCAGGCTGGCAGGTGCAGGCACACCCCAGCACCGACCTCACAGCAGACCACGTCGTACCCCTGGCTCGTGGTGGTAGCAGCACGCCAGAGAACACACGAGTCCTGTGTCGCTCGTGCAACAGCAGGAAGCACAGCCAGTGACCACAAGCCAAGGCAGTCACGGTGCGTGATGGTCATCGCTCGTGGCCGCCGCCGACCGGGGGCGGTCGAATCTTCGGAGCATGATCGTCTTCGGACCCGGCCCCCCAACCCCCACACAGCGCCGCGAAATTCGGCCCGTTTTTGACCTTGGTCTTTCTCGGGGGTGTTGATCATGCCCGCAGGTAGGCCCCCAACGCCCACGGAGCGTAAACGCCGCACTGGCAATCCGGGCGGCAGGCCGCTCCCGGAACCCGTAGTCCAGCTGGCTGCCGTCGCGCACCTTCCGTCGCCGCCCGCAACGCTCGGCGACACCGGCCGGGCGGCGTGGGACCGGCTGTGGACCGCGGGCCAGGCGTGGCTGTCCCCGGCCACCGACATGGACGTCCTTACCCGACTGTGCGAGGCGCACGACGAACGCGAGGCGATGCGCGACCAGGTCGCCGCCGACGGCTACATGGTGCCCGGTTCGATGGGCCAGACCCGCGCGCACCCGCTCCTCACCCAGATCCGTGCCCTGGAAGCGCAGATGACGAAGTGGGAGTCGCTGTGCGGCTTCACGCCCACGGACCGGGCCCGGCTCGGCTACGCGGAGGTGAAGCGTGCCAGCAAGCTCGACGCGCTCATCGCGCGGCGCCAAGCGCGGGCGGCGGGCGGCGAGTAGCTGGCCGCCCAGGTTCCTGACGCCGGTCTCGGCTGCGGACGTGCGCCGCGGGGATGGTCCGGCCGTCGTCGAGTTCGTCGAGACACTGTGCACAGTCACCAAGGACTCGTTCGCCGGCCCGTCCGGTTCGCCCCTGCTGCTGCGCGACTGGCAGCAGACCCTGCTCGCGCACCTCTTCGCCCGGCGCCCGGACGGCCGGCGGCGCCACCGCATCGCGCTGGTCGGCGAGCCGCGGAAGAACGGCAAGTCGGGGCTCGGCGCCGGGATCGCGCTGGACGGCCTGTTCGAGTGCGAGGGCGCCGAGGTGTACTCGTGCGCCGGCGACAAGGAGCAGGCCAGGATCGTCTTCGGCGACGCCAAGCGCATGGTCGACGCGTCGCCGGACCTGTCGGAGGCCATCAAGCCGTACAAGGACGCGCTGGAGGTCATCGGCAGCGGCAGCGTTTACCGGTGCCTGTCAGCCGAGGCGTTCACCAAGGAAGGGCTGCGGCCCACCAGGGTGGTCTTCGACGAACTGCACGTCCAGCCGAACCCGGACCTGTGGAACGTGATGTCGCTGGCCATGGGTGCCCAGCTGGACCCGCTGATCGTGGCCATCACCACCGCCGGGGTGAAGACCGACAGCCGCGGCCTGGACTCGATCTGCTACCAGCTGTTCCAGTACGGGCAGCGTCTCGCCGCCGGCGAGGAGGTCGACCCGACCTTCTTCATGGCCTGGTGGGGCGCCCCGGACGAGGCCGACCATCGCCTTGAGGAGACCTGGAAGACGGCGAACCCGGCCTACGGGGACCTGATCGACCCGGAGGACTTCGCCAGCGCGGTGAAGCGCACGCCGGAGGCCGAGTTCCGCACGAAGCGCCTCAACCAGTGGGTGAACACCGCGACCGCGTGGCTCCCGGCCGGCGCCTGGGATGGCTGCGCGGCCGGCGGCCCCGTCGAGGACGGCGCCGAGGTGTGCATCGGCTTCGACGGCTCGTTCAACGGAGACTCGACGGCGATCACCGTGGTGTCGTGCGCCGAGGTTCCGCACGTGGACGTGGTCGCCGCGTGGGAGCGCCCGCAGCAGGCCGGCCAGGACTGGACGGTACCGATCCTCGAGGTCGAGGACGCCCTGAGGCAGGCCTGTCGGCGCTGGAACGTCCGCGAGATCGTCTGTGACCCCTACCGCTGGGGCCGCACCTACCAGGTCCTCGAGGAGGAGGGGCTCCCGGTCGTGGAGTTCCCTCAGAGCCCGGCCCGCATGATCCCGGCGACGACCCGCTTCTACGAGGCCGTGATGAACCGGACGCTCACACACTCCGGTGACCCGCGGTTGGCCCGACACCTGGCCAACTGCGTGATCCGCACGGACTCCCGCGGGTCCCGGCTGTCGAAGGACGCCAAGCACAGCCCCCGCAAGATCGACTTGGCGGTCAGCGCTGTGATGGCGCTGGAGCGCGCCGTCCAGGAACCCGAGCCCGACCCGACGCCCCAGTTCTGGAACTGGGCCGACCTGTAGGAGGTGCCCGTGCGTCCTCGCCGACGTCTCATCTCCGACGTGGTCGACGTGCTCGGCCTCGGCTGCCTGGACGCTGCCGCGTGGTGGCTGCATCCGGTGGCGGGCCTGGCGGTGGCCGGTGCCGCGCTGTTGCTGATCGGCTGGGTGATCGACCGGTGAGCCTCTTTCGTCGCGCTGCGGAGCGCCGGGTCGTCCAGCAGTGGGGCGACTCCTCCATCCCGACGAACGGGTCGCTGTCCGGCCTCTCGTCCGCCGGCGTCCCGGTGTCCGACCAGACCGCGATGCAGCTGTCCGCGGTGTGGGCCTGTACTCGGATCCTGTCGACCGCGGTGTCAGGCCTGCCGATGACGGCGATGCGCCGGCGCGGGGATGTAACCGAGCCGGTCCCGGACCAGCCGACCATCGTCGCCGACCCGTTCGGGGGCGCCAACGACCTGCGGTTCCTGTCCCGTCGGGCCGGGTTCCAGCAGTTGGCCGTGTCTGTGGCGAACCGTGGCAACGGGTATGGACTGATCCTCTCCAGGGACTGGCTCTACCGGCCCAACCGCGTCGCGGTGATCCACCCAGACCGGGTGAAGGTCGACTGGGACGACGACGGCGCCCGCCGCTACGAGGTCGACCGGCAGCCGGTGGCGGCCGCCGACATGGTGCACCTGATGGGCATGTGCCTGCCTGGTGAACCAACGGCCATGTCACCTATCGCCTATGCCCGGCACTGCATCGGCCTCGGTCTGGCCGCCGAGCAGTACGGCGGCCGGTTCTTCGCCCAGGGCGCCCACCTGTCCGGCATCATCAACGTCGAGGGCAACCTCGACAGGGCCGGCGCCCGGCAGATGAAGGAAGCGTTCGAGTCCTCGCATTCCGGCATGGCCAACGCGCACGCTGTCGGCATTCTCTCCGGCGGCGCCAAGTGGCAGCAGATCAGCGTCCCGCCGGAGGACGCCCAGTTCCTCGGCACCCGCGCCGCCGCCACGCTCGACATCGCGATGCTGTACGGGATTCCGCCGCACATGCTCGGCCAGGTCGACCGCACCACGTCCTGGGGTACCGGGATTGAGCAGCAGGGCCTGGGGTTCTTGTCCTACACGCTGGAGCCTTGGATCGGCATCTTCGAGGACGCCTGGACGGCCATGCTCCCGCGAGGCACTGTCGCGAGGTTGGACACCACTGCCCTTCTGCGCACGGACACCGCCGGCCGGTTCGCCGCCTACACGCAGGCCCGTACCAGCGGCGTCCTGACGATCAACGAGGCTCGCGCCCGGGAGAACATGGCGCCGGTCGCCGGCGGTGACGACCCGTTCGCGCCGCTGAACTCCGCTCACAGCGGTGCCCCCGATGCCCCTGATGTCCCTAACGACCCGATGCCTCCAGGAGAGTGAGTCGTGGATCTGTCCGCACGGGCCGCACGGCCCACCACCGTCCAGCGCCGGGCGACGCCGTTCCGGGGCGTCGAGCTGCGGTCCAAGCCCTCGGGCACCGGCGGCGAGACGCTGACCTTCACCGGCTACGCGTCCGTCACCGAGCAGGGGTACGAGATGGAGGACTGGCTCGGCTCCTACACCGAGGTGATCCGCGCCGGCGCGTTCAAGAAGACCCTCAGCGAGGAGGCGGACGTACCGCTGCTCGTCAACCACGGCGGCCTCACCCTGGCCCGCACCAAGTCCGGCACGCTCCGTCTGGCGGAGGACGACACCGGCCTGCACACCGAGGCCGACCTCGACCCCACCTCCCCGCACGTCCAGGCCCTGCGCTCCGCCATGGAGCGCGGGGACGTCGACGAGATGTCGTTCGGGTTCTGGGTCACCCGCCAGCAGTGGTCCCCGGACTACGACCAGCGGGACATCCTCGAGGTCAACCTCAACAAGGGCGACGTGAGCATCGTGAACTACGGCGCGAACCCGAACACGGCCGGTGCCACGCTGAACGCCCGCGAGGTCGGCCAGCAGCTCGAACGCCTCACGGCCGACGACCGGCGCGCGCTGTACGAACGCCTGGCCGCCGAGTTCACGCCCGCGCCTGTGGAGTCCGCAGCGCCGTTCCTGCTCGGCCTCGACCAGGCACGGCTTCGTCTGCTCAACCTCTGACCTTTCACCGCCTGCCGACCGCGCCGGAGCCGCGCCGGCCGCCACGCCGCACCCTGATGCACCTGGCCGCCACCCGGACCACCACCCGAGCAGCAGGCACGCCACCACCACGTCACCCACCGAAGGACCAGACATGTCCCGTGAGTTCATCACGGCCCTCCAGGACCGGCGTGCCGCGCTCAAGACCGAGCTCGGCGAGATCCTGACGGCCCCCACCAGTGAGAAGCGCGACCTCAACGACGACGAGCGCGCCCGCTTCGACGCCAAGGAGGCGGAGGTGCGGCAGATCGACGCCCGGATCACGGAGCTCGACGAGCAGCTGCAGCGCGACGAGCAGGCCGCCGCCACCGCCAAGCGGTACGCGCCCACCGGCGTGACCGTCACGTCCGAGCCGAAGACCTACGAGCGTGGAAACGGGCACAGCTACTTCCTCGACCTCATGCGCTCCACGGTCGGCCAGGGCGACGGCGACGGCGGCGTGACCGCAGCCCGCACGCGGCTGGACCGGCACCGCGCCGAGCTGGACGTGGAGATGCCCAAGCGTGAGCGCCAGCGTGCGGCCCGCGCCGAGCGGGAGCTGCGTGGAGTCGACGAAGCCTCCACGTTCGAGCGCCGCGTCAACCCCAACCGGGTGGACGGCCAAGGCGGTTACTTCGTTCCGCCGCTGTGGCTGGTCGACGAGTACATCGACCTGCCCCGTTTCGGCCGCACGATCGCCAACTCCGTCCGCAACATGACGCTGCCGTCCGGCACCGACTCCATCAACGTGCCGAAGGTCGCCACCGGCACGGCCGTGGGCGTGCAGACCGCCGACGCCGCAGCCGTGACGTCCCAGGACCTCACCGACACGTTCGTCAGCGCGCCCGTGCGCACGATCGCCGGCCAGCAGGACATCGCGATCCAACTGCTCGACCAGTCCCCGGCGTCGTTCGACGAGATCGTGATCCACGACCTCCACGCCGACTACAACCAGAAGCTGGACATCCAGGTCGCCAACGGCTCCGGCGTGTCTGGCCAGCTCAAGGGCATCCTCAACGTCTCCGGGATCAACGCGGTGACGTACACGGACGCGTCGCCGACGCTGCCGAAGATGTACCCCTTCCTGATGCAGGCCCTGAGCCAGTCGGCGAAGAACCGCAAGATGATGCCTAACGCGGTATTCCTCACCCCCTCCAGGTGGTTCTGGATGGCCAGCCAGCTCGACGGCCAGTCGCGCCCGCTAATCCTTCCGGACACCTCGGCGCCGTGGAACCCGCTGGCGCTGCAGACCGGCGGCGACGGCGTCGAGGGCCCGGTCGGCAGGATCCTGAACTTCCCGCTGCTGGCGGACGGCAACATCCCGAGCAACCTCGGCGCGGGCAGCAACGAGGAGCGGATCATCATCGCCCGCACCTCCGACATGTACCTGTGGGAGGGTGCGATGCGCACTCGCGTCCTGCCGGAGATCCTCTCCGGCACGCTCCAGGTCCGCCTCCAGATCTACAACTACGCGGCGTTTATGCCTGACCGGCGCCCCGAGCAGATCTCCGTCATCTCCGGCACCGGCGTGATCGCGCCGACGGGCTACTAACCCGGACCTCGACCGGCCCGGCGCCTCCTACTCCAGGGCGCCGGGCCCTCTCCTGGAGGAACCCCATGCACGACCGGATCGCCGAGCTCCGCGGCCTGCGGACCGAGCACGCCATCCACACACAGAGCAGGGACAGCGACCGCGCCGGCCAGGTCGAGGCGGCCATCGCACGCGCCGTCACCGCGGTCGACGCGGACATCGAGCACCTGGAGAACGAGGCCGCCGACCTCGCCGAACGAGGCCAGCACTTCCCAGCCGCCGACCGAGCCGAGGCCGCGCGCCTCCTTCGCGCTGGCCTCGACGAGCTGAGGCTCCCGGCCCCGGCGAAGCGCGGCGCCAAGCAGACCGCCGCCGCGGCCGCGCCCGCCGAGACGGCGAAGGGCGGCGAGTGAGATGCCCCTGGTCAACGGCCGCTACGGCCCGAAGAATCCGGCATGGCTCCTCGCCGGCCAGCCGGCCGGCCTGTTCCGGGAGAACTTCACCCGCCACAACGTCCTCAACGACGGCGGCGTGCTGACCACCCAGATCATGCTCGCCACCGCGCTGCCGCTGTACGCCGGGGACGTCGTCACCAGCTTGACGTTCGCCTCCGGCGGCACCGCGGCCGGCACCCCGACCAACTGGTGGTTCGCCCTCTACTCGGACGACACCACCCCGGCACTACTCGGGCAGACCGCGGACCAGCTGACCGCGGCGTGGGCGGGCAGCACCGCCAAGACCGTCCCACTGGCGTCACCCGTCACCATCACCCGCACCGGCGTGTACTACGCGGCGGTCATGGTGAAGGCGACCACGGTGCCGTCTCTGGTGGGTCTGGCGACGCTGACCGGCGCGGTCACCGGCATCACCACCGGCGACAAGACCCTCACCACCGTGTCCGGGTCCGCCCTGACCGGCACGGCGCCCGCCACGATCGCCTCGCCGTCCGTCAGCGCGTTCGTGCCGCGCGTCGTCGCCACCTAGGAGGCCGCGGTGAGCATCGTTGACCTGGCCTCCGTCAAGCTGCACCTCAACATCCCCGCCACCGACGGCCGACAGGACACTGAGCTGCAGCGCTTCATGGACGCCGCCGACGACCAGGCCCGCTACGTGTGTGGGCCGATCGCGGCGGAGCTGCACACGGAGTGGTACGACGGCGGCCGGCCGACGATCTCTCTGGACTGGCAGCCGCTCGCCTCGGTCACCTCGGTCACCGAGTACGTCGCGTCCAGCACCTGGAACCTCACCGAACAGCCCCTCGGCGGCACCGGGTTCGACTCGTACGGCTACACGGTCGACCTGCCGCGCGGCACCATCACGAGGCGCGCGGTCGGCATGGACGTCCCGTTCCCCAGAGGGCTGAGGAACGTCAAGGTCGTCTACACCAGCGGCCAGCCCACCGCGCCGTCCATCTTTCTCGGCGAGTTGGAGTTGATCCGCCACCTGTGGCAGATGACCCAGCAGGGCGGACGGCCGCGGTTCGGGTCAGCTGGCTCCTACGACGCCGACGGCGCGGCCGTCCCGATGGGATTCGCGCTGCCGGCCCGCGTGCTGGAGCTGTGGGCCCCGTTCCGCAGGCCTCCGGGGATCGCCTGATGACCATCCCCGCCAGCTCCGCCCCCGCCGCTCGGCTGTGGCTGTTCAACGCCCTCAAGGCCGCCCTCACCGCCGACCCGGGCACCGTCAGCGGCCAGGGCTCCTACGGCGACGCGAACGCGTCGCTGCTGGTGTGCCTGGACGCCCCCGGCACTTACCAGCCCGAGGACATCGTCGCCGTCGGCAAGGTCGACCGGCGCATCGACGTCTCGTCCATGGTCGGCTCCGGCGGCGCCGGCTGGCTGATCGAGCACTACACGATCGAGATCACCGTCGAGTGCGCCCGCGGCACCGACGACAGCCAGAGCGCGTTCGAGCGCACCTGCAGCCTGATCGACCAGATCACCGCCGTCGTCCGCACCGACCCCACCCTCGGCGGCAACGTTCTGTGGTCCCAGCCGACCCGGTCCGAGACGGACACCGTCTGGGCCGACGACCACTCCTCGTGGGTCGGCCAAGGCACGCTCACCGTCGATTGCAACCAGCGCATCTAGGAGGACCCCTTGCCCCGTTTCACCTACCAGGGCGAGGAGGGCCGCTACTACCCCTCGCTCGCCCTCAAGCCCGGTGTCGGCACCACCTACGAACTCGACGCCGACCCCGGCGACGGCCGGTGGGCCCCGGCTTCGGACACCAGCACCTGGACCATGCAGCCCGGATTCGAGCCCGGCGTCGCCGCGCCGGTCGAAGAGCCGCACGACACCACCGGAGGTGAGTGATGCCCCAGCCGTCCGCCAGGTCATTCCTCGGCATCGCCAAGGAGGCCACCTTCGGCACGCCGGTAGCCGCAACCGCCTTCCTGGCCGTCCGGGACATGAAGCCCAAGGACAAGTTGACCCTCTTGCCCGACAAGGGCATGCGCGGGTCCATGGTCGAGGTCTACGACGAGATCAGCGGCCCGATCTGGGCCGAGTACGAGTTCGGCGGCGACGTCTTCCCCGACACCCTCGGCTGGGTGGCTACAGGTGTCCTTGGCGACCTCGCCACCACCGGTGCCAGTGCCCCGTACACGCACGCCCTGGCCGTCCTCAACACCGGCACCGCCCAGCCCCCGAGCTACACCCTCAGCGACTACTACGCGATCAACACGCGCCAATTCGCGGGCACCAAGTTCTCCGAGCTGGGGCTCAAGTTCAACGGTGACGGCCTGTTGGAGTTCAGCGCCAAGGCGGTCGCGCTCGCATCAGCCACCGCGTCCACGCCCACCCCGTCGTTCACTGCGGTCACACCGATCGCCGCCTGGCAGGGGGCCGTCACCATCGGCGGCACCGGCATCACGACCCTGATCGACGGCGAGTGCACCATCAAGCGCCCTGTCACCGCGATCAACACCGCCGACGGCACTCAGGCGCCGGTAGCCCTGTGGTCCGGACCGGTCACGGTCAGCGGCAAGATGACATTGATCATGGAGGACGACAGCCAGTTGACCAACTACCTGACGAACGCAAAGCCCAGCTTGGACTTCAACTTCGCCCAGGGTGCCGGTGCCGCCGCGGTGCAGGTCAAGCTCCACATGTCCAAGGTCGCCTACAGCTCCGCCGAGATCTCCCGTGGCAAGGACTACATCGAGCTCAGCGTGGCCTACGAGGCCCTCGCCAACACCACCGACGTCGGTGGCAGCGGCGGCTACAGCCCCATCAAGATGACCATCCAGAACGCCATCGCAGCAGGGACGTACAAGTGACGATCGACATCACCACGGCCAACCGCATCTCGCTCCCCGGTGGCGCGTGGGCCGACCTGCGGCCCGTACAGGACATCACCGAGCGGCACCGCCGGCCGATCCGAAAGCTCTCCACCGGTCTGCTCTCTCACGCCGACTTCGCCGCCGTGGTCGCCGAGATGCAGGCCTCCGGCAAGGATGCGGCCAGCCTCACCCCTGACGAGCAGATGCGGGTCGCCACCGGCATGGGATCGGCGTTCGACGACCTGGAGGCCATCCAGGATCTCCTCGTCGTCGCCGCCGTCCGCGGCTGGAGTTTCGATGCGGTCCCGATCGCCGTCGACGGGCTGCTCGACCTCCCCGGGCAGGCCCTGGACGCCCTGCGCGCCGCCGTCGCTCCCTACCAGGGCGCCCTCAACCCCAACCTCAAGGAGCCGTCGCCCGACCCGGCGTCCCCTACCGAGCCCTCCAGCGCCTGAGAAACGCCCTGGAGGGGATGGCGGTCCCCGCCGACCGGATCCCGGCGGAGGAGTACCGCACGTGGCGACTGTGCACACTGCTGCACTGCCTGCCGTCCCAGCTCGACGACGAGTCGGCGCTCACCCTGGACTGGCTCCTCGCCGTCGACGACGTGGCCGCTAAGGCCCGGGCCACGATGGAGAGGAGAGCGGCCGATGCCCGGTGAAGTGCGCGCCGTCGTCCGCGGCGTCAAGGAAGCCCAGGCCTCCCTCGTCAAGATGGACGCCAGCATCGACCTCGCCACCCTCAAAGCACTCAAAGCCTGCCAGGGCCTGGCCAGATCAAGCATCAAGGGCCAGTTGAGGGGTCGGCCGCGCTGGGACCACCGCGGCAAGTCGAGCCGCACCGGCGACACCGTGCGCCTCAACCTCAGCCCGCACGTCGTCGCCAAGTCCGGTGGCCCAGGCCGCCTCACCGGCTCCCTGTCGAAGTCGATCAAGTCCAACCGCAAGCCGCGGCCAGTACCCGGCGGCGGCTTCAACGGGGTGGTCTTCGCCGGCGGCCGTGGCGGACCCCAGAACCTGTACAAGGGCCAACTCGAGTCCCGGTTCCCCTACTTCAAGCCCGGCGTCGACAAGGCCGAGCCGCGGATGGCAGGCATCTGGGCGGCGGCGTGGGGCCGCGCTACCGACAAGTGGTGACCAGGGACAACTGAACAGCGGGAGGTGGCATGGCCGGGCTGCCTCCCGTCTTCATTGAGTTCATCGGCTCCAGCGCGGGCGTCAAGACCGCCGTTGCTGAGACGAAGACGGCCCTCGCCGAGGCAGACGCCGCCGGAGCCGGGTCCTTCGCCAAGACCGGCATGCTCGGCAAGGCCGCCCTCGCCGGGCTCGGCCTGGCGGCGTTCGAGGCAGGCAAGCACGCCGTCGAGGCCGCCGGTGATTTCCAGTTCCAGATGACCCGGGTCCGCACCGGCGCGGGCGAGGCCGCCGAGAACATGAAGACGGTCAGCGACGGGGTTCTCGCAATGGCCGGCGAAGTCGGCCAGTCCACGGAGCATCTCACCGCTGGCCTGTACCAGATCGAGTCTGCTGGCTACCACGGCTCTGCCGCCCTTGAGGTGTTGAAGAATTCGGCCATGGGTGCCAAGGTCGGCGCCGCCGAACTGAGCACGGTTGCCGACGCGGTGACCACCGGCCTCAACGCCTATTCCATGGGTGCGGACAAGGCGGCCGAGGTCACCAATGCCCTGGTGGCGACGGAGGCTTCTGGGAAGACCAACATGGAAGCCCTCGCTGGCTCCATGTCCAAGATCCTGCCGACCGCATCTGCCGCCAAGGTCGGCCTCAACGAAGTCCTTGCCGCGATGGCGACCATGACCGCGCAGGGCACCACCGCGGACGTCGCCGCGACCTACCTGCGCCAGACCATCGGCGCGCTCTCCAACCCGTCCGGCAAGGCCGCGATGGAGATGAAGTCGCTCGGCTTGTCCGCGGTCGACGTCGGCCAGAACCTCGGCAAGAACGGCCTCGCCTCCACCCTGGAGATGCTGACCGACGCCATCGAGAAGCGCATGGGCCCGGCAGGCACCGTGCTGATCGACCACCTTCGCAAGGCGGCCGCCAACACCAACGACTACGAGAAGGTGCTCGCCAACCTCGCGCCCGAGCAGCAGACCTACATCGGCGCCCTCGCGACGATGGTGGGCGGAACCAAGAGCATGATGGCCGCCTTGCAGCTGACCGGCCCGCACATGGAGACGTTCAAGCAGAACATCGAGGGCATCAACGAGCACGTCAAGGCCGGTGGCAAGGAGATCGAGGGCTGGGCCGACGTCCAGCAGAACTTCAACCAGAAGATCGACTCAGCAAAAGCGGCGTCGGGCGCGCTGGCGATCCAGATCGGCCAGTACCTCATGCCCGTCGCCGAGAAGGTCGCCGCAGTCTTCGCGGACGGCGCGCGCTGGATCACCCAGCACGAATGGGCCGCCAAGGCGGCAGCGTTCACCATCGGCGGCGTCCTGGTCGTCGCCCTGGTCGCCCTCACCGTCGCCATGTGGAGTTTCACCGCCGCCGCGGTGGCCAACCCGGTCGTGTGGATCATCGTCGGGATGCTCGCCCTTGCGGCAGCGATCGTCTACGTCGCGATGCACTGGCGCGCGCTCTGGAACTGGATCCAAGGCGCCGGCCACGAGGTCGCCGCCGTTGTCGTCGCCGCGTGGCACTGGCTCGGCGACGAAACCGGCACCGCATGGCAGTGGGTGAGCCAGCACGTCCAGGACGCCTGGCACGCCATCGCCGGCTTCTTCGTCGCCGCCTGGCACACCGTCACCGACCCGATCGTCGAAGCCTGGAACTGGGTCAGCAACGTCACGTCCCAAGTCTGGAACGGCATCCACGACTTCTTCGCGAAGTGGTGGCCACTCTTGTTGGTCATCTTCTTTCCGGTCGTGGCGCTCGTCGTGGCGATCTGGAACCACTTCCACGAGCAGATCACCGACACCGTGATGACCGTTTGGCACGCCGTCTCCGACTTCCTTGCCGGCATCTGGAACGGCATCTCCGACGCTGCCCAGAGCACGTGGGCAGACATCCAGAACTGGATCGTCCAGCCCACCGAGGGCGCATGGAACTACGTCAGCGGCAAGTGGGACGAGGCCTCCGCTTGGCTCTCCGGCAAGTGGCAGGCCATCCGGAACACGGCCCGCGCCGGCTGGGACGAGGTCCATTCCGCGATCGTCCAGCCCGTCGAGGACGCCGTCGACGCGGTAGGCGCCAGAGTGAACAGGATCGGCTCCGCCATCAAGGGCGGAATCTCCTCAGCCTGGAACGCGGCCAAGGCGGAAGCCGTGAAGTTCGCCAGCATCGGCATGGAGATCATCAACGGCATCATCCGGGGCATCGAGGGCGGCTGGAACTGGCTCAAGAACAAGATCAAGAATCTGGCGAACGATGCCCTCGACGCCGCAAAGTCGTTCCTCGGCATCTCCTCGCCAAGCCGGGTCTTCGCCGAGGAAGTCGGCCACTGGATCCCACACGGCATCGCCGCTGGTGTGCAGGCCAGCGCCGGTGTAGCCCTTGCCGCGGTGACTGCCCTGTCCGGTGCCGCGGTCGACGCCGGCGCCCTCACCGCCGCCCAGGCGCCCCCCGCCGTCTCGCTCCCGGCCGCAGCCGGCAGCGGACCAATCATCCAGCAGACCACCCACATCACCGTCCAGGGCAGCGTCCTCGCCGAACGCGACCTACGCGACCTCGTCCGACAGCAGAACCTCCAGGACGGCGCCCGCAACCTCGGCACCTACCAGCCCTACAACCGCTGACAGGAGGCCCCGTGACCCTCAACACCAACTGGCCGGTCGTGGAGGAGGCATGGGGCCCCTACTGGCAGCCCTACGGCGGCCTCATCTCCGGCAACCACTGGACCGAGGTGACCAGCAGAATCCGCGGAACCGTCAGCCAGAACCGCGGCCGCCAGTACGAGCTCGACCAGGTCCGGTCAGGCGAACTCCGGTACAGCCTCGACAACACCGACGGGATGTTCGACCCGACCAACACATCGTCGCCCTACAACGGCCACGTCGTGCCGATGACCCCGGTCCGCCGCCGCGCCCAGTGGCCGCCGACCATCAACAGGCTGACACAGGGCCAGGCGACCGGAGGCGACGTCGGAGGATGGCCGCTCGGCGCCCTCGACACCAACAGCAGCCAGGTGTTCAGCCTAACGAGCACCTGTTCCGTCGTCACCGACGCAACCGCCTACCGCGGCGCCAGGGTCCTGCAGTTCCCCATTCTGAGCGGCACCGCCACCAGCACGGCCATCGTCTGGACTCCCGAGCCGGCCAGCGAGCCCGGCACCACCTACACCATGCAGATGCGGGTGCGGAACGTGACCCCCGGCACCACCGTGCAGGTCCAGGCGCGGATCGGGTCCTACCAGTCGGCCAGCTCCACCTTCTCCACCACATGTGCGCTCGGTTCTGCCGTCACCCTCACCGGGTCGGCCACTGCCGCATGGACACAGATCACCTGCACCGCGACGATCCCCGCCGGCACGCTCGGCATATCCGTCGGTGCGATCCTCGCATCCGCTCCGACAGCCAACGTGACCGTTCAGCTGGACGATTGGCAGCTGGAGAAGGGGGCCAGCGCCTCGGCGTGGGTGCAGCCCGGTACCTGGTACCCGCTGTACGCCGGGTTCGTCGAGCGCTGGCCGCAGTCGTGGACGGACCCCAAGTACGCCCTGGTCAACCCTGTGGCCACCGATGTGTTCGCGCCGTTCAGCCAACTGACCCTCCAGGGAGCGTTCGGCCAGGAGATCAGCGCCCGCGGGCTGCGGTTCATGTACACCCTCGGCGACCCCCAGGGATCCACCGTCGCAGCGGACTCCACCGGACAGTGCCCGCCCGCCGTGGTCGCCACTACTCCCGCGGGGCCCGCCAGCCTGGCGTTCGGCACCCAGATCGCCGCCACCAGCCAAAGCGGCGTCTACACCGGCGCGACCGGCACCGTGTGCCGGATCGTCGGCCAGTACCCGGGCAGCACCCTGATCGGCGGCCTCACCTACCTGTCCCTGTCGCAGGGCGGCGTCGTCGGGCCGGCCAATCCCGCTGAGTGGATCCGCATGATTGCGTTCCGGTGGACCGGCGGCGCGATCGCCTCCGCCGCCAACATCTGGGTCTGCCAGGACGGCAACACCAACCCGGCGGCGAACGCGCACACCACGTTGTTCTTGGACTCCGCCGGACAGGCGAACTTCACACTCGCGTCCGTCAGCACCAACGCCGGGACGACGGTGGCCTACCCCGCCGCCAATCTCGCTGACGGCAACTGGCATCTGGCGGTGTTCGGGTACTCCGCCAGCGCCGGGTACGCCGTGCTCTCCGTCGACGGGAGCCCTTTTGCGTTCCCTCCCGCTCCGTCGACCGCCGCCCCCGTCGGCCTGATCTCCGACAACATCGGTGGCTACATCGACCCCCGCGGCGGCAACGTCGGCGTCTACGCCTGGCAGGGCGACCTCTCCTACGCCACCGAGTTCCAGGGCGGTTTCGCCGCCACCATCGACTCACCGACCCTCACCACCATGTACAACGCATGGCGGAACGCGCTGGCCGGCGACTCCACCGACACCCGATACAACCGGGTCCTCTACTGGGCCGGATACATCGGCGGCACGGCAATCCAGACCGGCCGCACCACCGCCATGGGACCCGCATCCGGGGGCACCGTCCAACAGATGCTCCAGGACATCGTCACCACCGAGGGCGGCGCCCACTACGTCGACCGGGCCGGGAATGTGGTCTTCAAGAGCAGGGCGGACCGCTACAACGCCGTCACCAGCGTCTACACGTTCGGCGACGGACCCGGCGAGTACCCGTACGAACCCGGCGTCAGCTTCGACTACGACCTCACCCGCGTTGCCAACATCGTCAGCGCCACCCAGGTCGGCGGACAGACCTTCACCGCACGCGACAACACGTCCATCAACCAGTACTTCCCCCGCACCGCCTCGCGCACCATCAACTCCCAGAACGCGCTGGAGGTGCAGGACGCCGCGAACTACCTCTTGTCCCGGTACCGGCAGCCTGCGATGCGCATCACCTCCATCACCCTCAACCCCGCCGCCAACCCGACGCTATGGCCCGTCTGCCTAGCCCTGGAGCTTGGCATGCGGGTAACCGTCAACCGACGCCGCGCCGACGGGTCGCTGATCTCGCTGCCGTGCTTCGTCGAGAACATCCAGACCGATATGGGGCCCGGCGTCGCACGGTGGGTCCTGCAGCTCAGCCCGGTCGACACCACCCCGTACGGCCTGTTCGCGTCGTTCCACACCACCCTGGCGAACTCACCGTCCGCCGGCGCGACCACGGTCACCATCAACGCCGGCGCGGACAACACCAACCCCGCCGCCGCCCAACTCGGCGGCGGCCAGCAGCTCGTCCTCGGCCTCGGCACCGCCAACCAGGAGACCGTCACCATCCAGTCCGTCGGCACCACCACCACGGGCTGGACGACCGCGGTCATCACCCTCACCGCCGCCACCACCAAGTCGCACGTCGCGGGCGACACCGTGTGCGAGCCCCTCCCGGCCGGCGTCACCGACCCCACCATCTGGGACGCCAGCGCCAAGTTCGACACCACCGCGTTCTCCTACTGACGAAAGGGGCGCCCGTGCCCGGCCTCGCCGTCCCCACCCCCGCCAGCGTCGTCCCCGGCGGCTACATCACCGCCGCCCTGTGGAACGCGGGCGTCTACAACCTCGGGCTGTTCCTCCTCAACGCGCCGCTGTTCGAGGGCTACCAGTCCGCCGCGCAGTCCATCGCCAACGGCTCCGTCACGGCGATCGGCATCGACACCACCGTGATCGACACCTACGGCGGACACTCCAACACCACCAACAACAGCCGGTACACCGTGCAGTCCGGCGCCGGCGGCTGGTACCAGGTCACCTGCGCCCTCGGGTTCGCCGCCAACGCGTCCGGCGCCCGGGCGCTGGAGATCCACAAGAACGGCGGCGTCATCAAGCTCGGCTACGACGGGACCGACGACAGCCGCACCGACATCGCCGCCGCCCTCCAGGCCACCGCCATCGTCCAACTCGCCGCCGGGGACTACGTGGAGGGATTCGCCTACCAAACCTCCGGGGGCGCCCTCGCCACCAACCCGTCCGCCACCGGCATGACCGTCATCTGGAAGCACGCATGACCGCCCCCGTCCCCACCCTCGGCTGCAACGCCACCGGCTGCACCAACGCGCCCGCCGTCCAGTGGCGCCGCCGCACCGACCCCGGCCACACCACCGCCGTGTTCGCCTGCGACAGCCACGCCATCAGCATCGACGCCGCCGCCCACATCCACACATCCACCTGCACCGCCCCGGGCCCGGGCGGCTGCACCTGCACCCCCGAACCCATCCAGCCCTGCGCCCCCGTGCAGGCCACACCCCCGAACCTGCCGCCCGGCTGGGCAACCCCCACTACCTCACCAACCGGAGCCGCCTGATGGGCATCTACGGCCAGGACTGGGCCAGCTACCAGAGCGCCCAGCCCGACACCGGTGGCCTCGCCTTCGTCTTCACGAAGATCACCGAGGGCACCGGATACATCAACCCCCGCTGGGTCGCCCAACGAGACCACGCCAAGGCCAACGGGCTCGTGTGGGGCGGCTACCACTACCCGCACATGGGCAACTCCCCGCAGGCAGAGGCCGACTACTTCCTCGCCCAGGTCGCGTGGCAGCCCGGCGACCTGATCGTCCTCGACTGGGAGGGCTACGACTCGGCCAACCAGGGCGTGAGCCGGGCCAACCAGGCCGCCTACAAGGACGCGTGGCTCCGGTACGTGAAGGCAAAGATGCCTCACAATCCGGTCGGCATGTACGCCAACGTGGACTACTGGAAGAACGTCGACAAGAGCGGCTTCTACGGCGACTTCCTGTGGATCGCCACCGCCGGTCGTCCCGCCGGCGACCCCGGCATCCAGGCGCCCTGGCTGTTCCACCAGTACTCCGACCAGCCCGTCGACTCCGACTACTGCCACCTCGGCAGCATCGACGAACTCCGCAGCTGGGCACTCTCGTTCGCCACCCCCAACACCCCGTCCCCGGAGGACGACATGCCCCTCAACGACGCCGACAAGGCCGCCATCGCCGATCTCATCCGGAACACGGTGAGATCCGGTCCGCCAAGCGATCGCGACGCCTACGCCGTCGCCAACTTCCTGGCCTACTCGTTCGCCGGCCAGGTGCCGCCGGGCGGAGACAGCGGTGTGACCCAGATGGCTGGCTGGCTGCACCAGACCACGCAGACCTGCATAGGCGCCGTGGTGGACGACCGGCTGACGGCCTTCGGCTTGGAGGCCAAGGTGGCCGCCGCCGTGCAGGCCGCCGTCGGTCCGGCCGTGGCCGCTGCCCTCGCCTCCGGCATCCAGCTCACCGTCACCCCGACCCCGAAGGGGAACTGACCATGCGCGACTCCACCCGCCGCACCATCCGCACCGTCGTCCAGGACGCTCTCAGCCTCGCCGCCGCGGCCCCGCTGATCATCACCGCCTCCGGCATCCCGCAGACCGCCGTCGGCGTCGGCGCCAGCCTCGCCGTCGCGGCCGGCCTCACCCGGGTGATGGCCCTCCCGGCCGTGGACCGGCTGCTGCCGTCCTGGCTGCGGATGGCCCCGCCGACCCTGGCGCTCCCGGACCCGGTCCCGCCCGCCCCGCCCGCCCCGCCGATCGGAACCGCGGGGTGACGAGCCCGGCCCCTACCCCGACGACGGTGGATCTGCTGGTGGTGCTCACGAGACTGGAGACCAAGCTCGACACGGCCACCATCGGCATCGCCGACCACGAGAGCAGAATCCGCACCGTCGAGCAGTCCGCCGTCACCGAACGGGACATCGCCCAACTCAGGTCCGACGTCGAGTCCCTCAAGCGGAGCCGCTGGCCGCTCCCGACCATCGGCGCCATCGGCGGAGTCGTCGGCGCCGTCGCCGCCATCTACGCCATGGCCCACCCCTGAACCACCATGCCCCCGTTCGGCCTCGGCCGGACGGGGGCGCTTCGTCGTTACGGGAACGGGGCCACGCAATCGGCGACGGAGTCGGAGACTCCGCCGCCGATGACATCCCGCCACCTACAGCGGGTATCGTCCGCAGTGGTCGCTACGAACGGAGTCCAGTATGCCCTTGCACGCCTCCGAGCACACCGGGGACCGTATCGCCCGGTACCGGAAACTGCGTCACCTGACCCAGCGGGCCCTCGCCGAGACGGCGGGCGTCTCCTACAGCATGCTCACCAAGATCGAGCAGGGGGTGAAGCCCAGCAGCCCGGCCGTGCTGGCCGCGATCGCGCGCGCCCTGTCCGTCCAGACGATCGAACTGACGGGCCAGCCCTACGTTGCCGAGCTGCAGCAAGATGAGCTCGACGTACTGATCCACCCGATCCGCGAGGCGCTCGATCTGTACGACCTCGGCGTGGACCCCGAGGTCTCCCCGCGTGGGATCACCGCCCTCGCGGCCGAGGCAGACCAACTGTGCGCACTCGTCCGGGACACCAGGCTCAAGGACGCCGCGCGCGCGTTGCCCGCCCTCATCACCGAGGTCACCACCGTCGCACACACAGTGCAGACTGATGAGGCCTGGCGGGTCCTGGCCAGCACGTACCGCACCGCGTACGACGTGACCACGAAACTGGGCTACCCAGACCTCTGTGTGGTCGCCCTAGACCGGATGGCCTGGGCTGCCGAGCGTGCATCCGACCCCGTCCTCGCTGGGATCCGGCAGTACCTGCGGTCCCTGGTCTATCTGCGGGCCGGCCAGTACCGGGTAGGTCAGCGTCTCGTGACCGTTGGCATGGCCACCCTCGCTCAGGGCGATCCGAGCCGCACGAGGGACGTTGCCACGGGTCAACTCCACCTCGGCGCTGCGGTCCTGGCAGCCCGAAGCGGCGACGGCGACACCGCGGCTGGCCACATCGCCGAGGCTCAGCGCATGGCGGAAATCACCGGCGAGGCCACCCGAGTGCACTGGCTCTCGTTCGGCCCCACCAACGTTGCCGTGCATCAGGTAGTGACGTTGTCCGAGCAGTGCCAGTACGCCGAGGCTCTGCAGGCCGCCGGCGGCCTGACGATCCCGAGCGACTGGCCGGCCTCGCGGGCTGCCGCGTACCTGGCTGAGGTCGCACGGGCCCAGCTCTGGACCAACCGAGGCGAGCAGGCGCTGCGGACCCTCCAGCGCGCACGGGAGATCGCGCCGCAGCAGACGAGGTATCACCCGATGGTGCGAGAGACCGTCGCCGGGCTCGTCTCCGCGCGTCGTTCGACGCCTGGCACGCTCTCCAACCTGGCTCACTGGGTGGGGATCTGACGATTACACAGGAGCCCTCAACTATCACCGAAGAGTGATAGTTGAGGGCTCCTGTGCGGCCGACACTCTCAGTATCGGGACACCTACACCGAGGAGAGCACGATGGCTGCTACCACCCGCGCCCTGAATCGCACACCCCAGGATCTCGACCGTCGGCATCACCTCCAGGACGCCGCTTCCGGAGTGCTCGGTGACAGCGTGCGGGTGGTCGCCCCGCGCACCAGCGCTCGCCTCACCTGCGCCCAGCGCAACGGCACTGCGTGCGTCGCGTGTGGTGGTACAACCGGCCTGCGCAACGCTGGCCACGTCGAGGACGACGGGCTCGTGTGGGCGGTCGTGGTGTGCTCGGCGTGCCCGCAGTACGCCGCGAGCCTGGAGGCTTACCGGTGATCACCGACCCCCTGACCGTTTCGGTGGACGGCCACCTCGACCCCGTGACCGCCCCAGCCTTGGAGGCCCTCGCGCGGCTCTGGGAGACGGTGCGCCAACTCCCCATCAGCGAGTACGAGCTGCGGGCCATGGGGTGGCTGCTCAATGCCGGCAACACCGCAGACCTGGAGCGGATGATGGCCGGGAGCGGCACCGTCGACTGGCCGCTGAGCCTCGGCGGCGGCCAGAACGCCATCGTCCGCGCCTCGCACGGCGACGGCCTCACCCCGGCCCAGCGCGTGGGGGCCCGGTACGTGCCCGAGCAGCACAATTCCCCGCAGTGGCGCGGTGGCCAGATGCCGTGGGTGATCCGGGACTGCCTCGACGACGACATCGTCTTGGAGGACGGCCGGCCGCTCCTGTTCGACACGAAGGCCGACGCTGACGCGTGGCGGCTCCGTCAGGTGCAGCTCGCCAGCTACCGCCGGGGCCCGGCCTGGCTGGCCGCCGAGTGAGCGCCGCTGGCGGACGCCCGGTTCAGCCGATCATCACCGTGGGGACCTGCCCGCGCTGCTACGCGTACACCCACGGGCGGCTGATCCAGACGGTCGACGAGCGTCGTGAGCTGATCGAGCACGACGACTGCCCGGGGAAGCCTCCACGCGGGGTCCGGGCGCGCACCTACAACGGCTGATCGCCCACCGACCCGCCGAAGAAGTAGCGCCCCCTGGCCGGCCGTACGGCGGTGCGGTCGGCCAGGGCTACCCGTAGAACAGGCGCCAGGTGGCAACGCCGCAAACCTGCGCGATGGCAGCGAGGTCGTCGAGGTTGAGTGGCGTGGCACCCCGCTCCCAGCTGGATACGGATTGCCGGTCTCTGCCGATGAGTTCCGCGAGCTTCTCCTGACTGAGTCCTCGCTGTCGACGTAAGTACCGGATCCGGTCGCCGACTCTTCGGCGTTCCTGCAGCTGAAGTGGGGTAGGACGGCCATACACCCGTCGACACTGGCGTGCGCAAGATCAAAAGTCTGTATGACCAAAACGACAGTGACTCGCTAGCCAGTTCGAACTAGGCTTCGTCCGCCTCCAGACTCCCCGGCAACGTCCCCCAGGCGGGCCGGGGGATTGCCGGCCCCGTGGGCGCCCACGGGGCCGGCACTACTCTCTGAGTACCAGCCGGTCCGGGTCAAAGACCTTCTTGCCCTTCTTCGACGGCGCCACGGTGTAGCCGGGGATGATCGCCTTCGCCACCTCCCGGCGATCTCTCGCCTGCAGGCCCTTCCACTTCCCGGCAGGGTCTGCCAGTAGTGGCCGGACGATCCCAGGCAGTGCAGACGTGGCGAGACTCTTGCTCTCCTCCAGCCGCGCCGCGATGATCGCACGGGCTTCCTGGTATTCGGCGAACGTGAGTTCTCGCCTCGCCCACATCCCTGCCAACTCCTTGAGCTGCTGTTCGTCGCTTGCGACGTCGGCCCGTACCGACGCGGTGGCGGACTCGGAAACGGTGTCTCGGAGACGTCCCAGAACAATCGGGTTGGTCAGGTACTCAAGGAGCTGTCGCTCTACCTCCGCCTCGGCGAGCTCGTCATCGATCGAGATCCGCCCGCACCCACCCTTAGGAGTGGCACACCAGTACTCCCCCGACCAGCCAACCAGAGCCGTATCGCACAAGCCACAGAACAGCAGGCCATTGAGCCAACGCTTGAAGGTCAATGCACCGCGACGACGGTGGCCCATGTGGTTGGCGATTGCGGTCTGCAACTCGTCCCAGGCCTCGCGCTCGATGATGGCCGGCCAAACCGCTGGTCCTACGACCTCGCCCCGGAATACGCGCAGGCCAGCAATTCGGGGGCCGGTCAGGATGGACTGGACGGATCGCTCGCGCCAGCGCTCCGCGCTCACAGGCATCGGGCCGTTGGCGTTGAGGTAGTTGGCGATGTCGTAGTAGCTGGCCCCGCCCATGACCATCTCGGCCATCTTCTTGATGGCGTCGGCCTCGCCCTTCTTGACGGTGATGCCGTCTCGCTCGTAGCCGAAGCGCCTGGCGCCACCTCCACCAGGCTTGCCTTGCTCGGCGAGCTGCTCGTGCTTGCGCGCGACACGACGGCTGGTGTCGCGGCTGCTCTTGTTGGCGACGGCGACCATGACTCGGGCCATGGTGATGTCCGCGTCGCTGTCCAATCGCAGAGATCCGGTGACCGATGTCACGGGCACGCGCTGTTGCTCGACGAGGTCGATCAGGTCTTCGAGGTCCCGGGGGTCGCGGGTGTACCGGTCGAGGTCGTAGGCCAGCAGGCCGTCACGGTCGCCGCTCGCCAGGAGTTCCAGTGACCGCCTCAGTCCAGGCCGGACCACACGGAGGGCACTGCTGCCGTCCGACAGTCGGACCTTTCGCCGTTTGAACGCTGAGGTGTCGTTCTCAACGATGACCTCGGCGATCCCCCATCCGATCCGGTCGGCGTGCGTGCGGCCGTCCGCCTCCTGACGACCGACGCCGAGGCCCTCACCTTCGCGGTCGTCCGAAATTCGAACAAGCAGGATTGCACGCTGGGGCACCCGCGGATTCCTCATGAAGATACCTTACTCCTGACATGTGGGGGTTCCGATGCAGATCAAGGAACTCACCGACTCCTCCTTCGCGGTGGGCCTGATCGGCGCCGTCGAACTCGTTCCGCTGATCGTCTTCGGCCTCTGGGGCGGCGCCCTCGCCGACGCCCTGGACCGCCGCAGGCTGGTGCTGCGCTCCGAGGCCGCGCTCGGGCTGCTCGCCGGGCTGCTGCTGCTCAACGCCCTGCTGCCGCACCCGGTGCTCTGGCCGATCTACCTGGTCGCCGCCCTGGTCGCGGCCTGCGACGGGCTCCAGCGCCCGGCGCTGGACTCGCTGCTGCCGCGGGTGGTCGCGCACCAGCACCTGTCGGCCGCCTTCGCCCTCAAGTCGCTCTACCACAACGTCGCTTCGGTGGCCGGTCCGGCGCTGGCCGGTGTCGTGGTGGCGGTGTCCGGGGTGCAGACCGCGTACGCGCTGGACGTGCTGACCTTCGCGGTCTCGCTGCTGCTGCTCGTCCGGATCAGGGCGGTGCCGCCGGCCACCGGCGCCGAGCGCCCGTCGATCCGGGCGGTGCTCACCGGCGTGCGGTACGCGTGGAGCCGCAAGGACCTGCTCGGCACCTACGCGATCGACCTGTGCGCCATGCTGTTCGCCTTCCCGGTGGCCGTCTTCCCGTTCCTGGCCTCGGACTTGGGCGCGGACTGGGCGCTCGGCCCGATGTACGCCGCCGCCGCCGTCGGCGGCCTGCTGGTCGGTGCGACCAGCGGCTGGACGTCCCGGGTGCACCGGCACGGACGGCTGCTGGTGGCCGCCGCGGTCGGCTGGGGCGCGGCCATGACGCTGGCCGGACTGTCCGGCAGCGTCTGGGTGGTGCTGCTCGGGCTGGCCCTGGCCGGTGGCGCGGACGAGATCAGCGGGATCGCCCGCTCCACCATGTGGAACCAGTCCATCCCGGACGAGGTGCGCGGCCGGATGGCCGGCGTCGAGCTGCTCAGCTACTCCGTCGGGCCCCAGCTCGGCCAGGTCCGGGCCGGCACCATGGCCGGCCTGATCGGCGTCCGCGCCGCCGTCTGGACCGGGGGCCTGGCCTGCGTCGCAGCCGTCCTCGCCCTCGCCGCCGCCCTCCCCCGCCTGCTCGCCTACGACGACCGCACCGACCCGCACACCGCCGCCGTCCGCGCCGAACACGAACGCAACGCCCTCGACACCCCCGCCCCGGCCTGACCGCCCCGGAGCGGCCGGGCTATTGCGCCCCGCCGTCCTTGGGGCGGTCGTCCCAGCGCGGGTCGTTCTGCCACTCGCGGTTGCGTTCGTTCGCGATGTCCAGGGCGTGGGCGGCCTCCTCGCGGGTGGCGTAGGGGCCGAGGCGGTCCTTGGCGGGGCACTCGGGGCCCTCCTCGACCTTGGCGTGCTTGATGCAGTAGAACCATTCGCCGGGTCGGCCGGTCGGCTTGCGGTGGAATCCGAGGGGCATCGCGTTCTCCCGTCCAGACATGGGGGTCGGTACCGATCATTCCCCGGGCGGGGCCGCCGTGCACACCGCGCGGGAACCGCCGGGTGGCGGCGGGGGCGGCGACTAGACTCGCCGGCATGGCTCTCGTACCCGGCATCCAGTCCCCCACCCGCAAGGTCCCGGCGCACATCGCGCGCCCCGAGTACGTCGGGAAGCCCGCCCCGACGCCGTACACCGGGCCCGAGGTGCAGACCGCCGAGACGATCGAGAAGATGCGGATCGCGGGCGGGATCGCGGCCCGGGCCATGGAAGAGGCGGCGAAGCTGATCGCCCCCGGGGTCACCACCGACGCGCTGGACGCCGTCGCCCACGCGTACATGTGCGACCACGACGCCTACCCGTCCGACCTCGGGTACCGCGGCTTCCCCAAGTCCGTCTGCACCTCCGTCAACGAGGTGATCTGCCACGGCATCCCGGACTCGACCGTGCTGCAGGACGGCGACATCGTCAACATCGACGCCACCGCCTACATCCACGGCGTGCACGGCGACCTCAACGCCACCTACCTGGTCGGCGACGTGGACGAGGAGTCCCGGCTGCTGGTCGAGCGCACCCGGGAGTCGCTGAACCGGGCGATCAAGGCGGTCAAGCCGGGCCGTCAGATCAACGTCATCGGACGGGTCATCGAGTCCTACGCCAAGCGCTTCGACTACGGCGTGGTGCGGGACTTCACCGGACACGGCATCAACACGTCGTTCCACTCCGGCCTGATCGTCCCGCACTACGACAGCGAGCGGGCCACCGAGGTCATCAAGCCCGGCATGACGTTCACCATCGAGCCGATGCTCACCCTGGGCACCTACGACTACGAGATCTGGCCGGACGGCTGGACGGTCGTCACCAAGGACCGCAAGCGCACCGCCCAGTTCGAGCACACCCTGGTGGTCACGGCGGACGGCGCGGAGATCCTCACCCTGCCGTAGCCGTGCCACCCGGTGGGCGCCGGATCAGCCGATCAGCCACTGCTCCTCGGCGACGGCGCCCACCTCGGTGCAGGCGTCGGTGAGCACGTCCAGGACGCGCAGCGGGTCCGGCAGCGGCAGTTCGGGCCCGCGCAGCCACCGCACCTCGGAGCCGTCCGGCAGCGCGGCGGGCGGGAGCAGGGTGTACGAGCCGCGGCAGTGCCAGCGCAGGCCGGGGTGCTCGGACACGGTGTCCGGGGTGGAGTCGAGGGCGCTGTCCCACCACTCGTCCTCGTCCTGGGGGGTGCCGCGGGTGGCGGTGAAGAAGAGGTAGCGGTCCTCGCCGACGGCGGCGACCGGGCCCTCGACGCCCAGCGCGGTCAGCCGCTCCAGGGCGAGCCGGCCGGCCTCGGCGGGGACGTCCAGGACGTCGTGCACCCGGCCGGTGGCGGTGACGAAGTTGGCCTGGGGGTCGCGGGAGAGCCAGCGGGAGAGCTGCTCGGGGTCGGTGGTGGCCTGGGTCTGCCAGGCGAAGGAGACCGGGTGCCGGGCCGGGGCCGGACAGGCCACCCGGTCGCAGGAACAGCGGTAGCCGGCCGGGTGGGCGGCGGGTGCGAGCGGGAATCCGGCGCGCACGGCGCCGAGCAGCTGTTCCAGTCTGGCGGCCGGGTCCGCGCCTCCCGGGCGGGCCCGCTCACGGTCACGCTTCTGCCACCAGGTCGTCCACCTGCTGCCGGCTTCCATCGTGCCCCTTCCGCGCAACTGCCGTGCCTGGTGCGACACAGCGTTCGACGTACCACTCGGACGCAACGCGCGGCATCCCCCGCTGCTTCCCGGGGCGGTGCTCGGCCCTGCTGTCCGCGCCCCGCCGACCGCGGCCGGGGTCACCGGACGGCCGACGCCCGGGTCTCGGTACGCCTGTCGCGGCAGCACGCTGTCCGCGCCGGTGACGGCCGGAGGGCACACTGACTCGCGCCTCGCCCGGCCCGTACGGGGCCCGCTGACCCGGGGTGGACCCCGGGGGCGTACAGGAAAGGATAGGGGTGCGCGGGGCCTGCGGATGACCGGGGGCGGTGCCTCTCCGGTCACACCCCGGCCACGCGGGCCACACTCCGGGCACCCGGCCGTCACCGTGCCTCCGCTCCCGGGTGCTCCCGGCGTGGCCACCCCGTGGAGGTGAGACCCTGGAGGGGTGAAGAGCGCGGACACCGAATTCGTCGGCGGGCCCCTGGACGGGACGGTCCTGCCGATCCCGCTGGGGCCGATGCTGGGCGTGCCCAAGAAGTACAAGGTCCCGGTCCCCGCGCAGGGCGACTCCCCCGCGCGCACACTGGTGTACGTCCGGAGCAAGCAGGTGCGGGGGCTCAGCTGGTTCTGGCGCTACGAGTACGACGAGGCGGCCTCCACCGGCGCCGGGCCCGCCGGGTCCGCGGAGGCGACCGGACCGACGGAGCCGACCGGCCCCACCGGGCCCGTGGACTGACCGGCCGCCCGTTCCCCCTTCGCCCTCCCCGGGAGGTCGGCATGGCCAGGACGGTTCCGCACCCCGAACGGCACGGCAGGAGCCGCGCGCGGGCTGCCGCCCACCACAACCGGCAGGTCGCCTGGGTGACGGGTGCCCTGCTGCTGGTGGTCTGCCTCTACAGCGTCACGATCGGGCCCGATGGCTGGCTCTGGTTCGGCTGGGCGGTGCTGCTGCTCGCCTGCGTGGGCCTGTTCCTGGTCCGCCCCTGAGCAGCGGCACCGCCCGGGCCACCGGCCTGCGCCGGGACCGGCCCCCCGCACCGGTCAGTCATCCTCGGCGAGGACGAGGTACAGCTTCTTGCGGGCCTCGGTCAGCACCGCCAGGCCCTTGGCGCGCTGCGCCTCGGTGCCGGTGCGCATGACCTGCTGGACCGCCTGCTCGACCGCGACGAGCGCCTGGCCGACCTCCTGGACGGCCTCCCAGTCGACCTCCCGACCGGCCTCGGCCCACGGCTCGGCCGGGCCGGCCTCGGCCTCGGCGCGCCCCCGCTCGGTGAGCGAGACCAGCCGCTTGCCGCCGACCTCCTCCGCCGTGATCAGGCCCTCCTCCTCCAGCAGCTGGAGGTTCGGGTAGATCGAGCCGGGGCTGGGCCGCCAGGCCCCGTTGGTCCGCTCGGCGATCTCGGCGATCATCTCGTAGCCGTGCATCGGCCGCTCCTTGAGCAGCGCCAGCAGCGAAGCCCGGACGTCGCCGCGCCGGGCCCGGCCGCCGCGACGCCCGTGCGGGCCGCCGCGCCGGCCGCCGTGGCCGCCGAAGCCGTGCCCGAACGGGCCGCCCATCGGCCGGCCGGGGCCGCCGCCGCCGAACGGCGGGCCGAAGCCGCCGAAGGCCGCCCGCCCCTCGAAGCCGCCGGGGCCCTCTCCGGGCATCCCCCGGAACTCCGGACCCGGACCGCTACGGCGTCCGCCGCCGCGCGGGTCCTCCGCGCGAAATCGCATTCCTGAGCGCATGGCGCCCACCTCCTCGATGGTTCCTTCGGTTCCGTCGAAACAGTCGAGTCACTGTCTCGATAGTTCGACGATATATCGGCGACTGTCGCTCGTCAACGGATACCGACACGGTTGCGACAGACCCCGCGGGCCCGGGCGGAACGGATACGGTGACGGGCATGGCCGGTGAACGAGACCTTGCGACCCTGCTGCGCGGGATGCGCCCGCAGCTCAACCCGGGGCGGTACGTCTACTGCACCCTCCCCGCGAAGGTGCCCGCCGGCATGCGGCCGGTGGTGACCGTCGCCGAACCCGAAGGGGTGACGGTGGTGGTCACCCAGGAGGAGGCCGACGCGCTCGGGCTGCGCTACGAGTACGTCGCCGCCTGGATCACCCTGCAGATCCACTCCGCACTGGAGGCCGTCGGACTCACCGCGGCCGTCGCCGGGCGCCTCGCCGAGCAGGGCATCAGCTGCAACGTGGTGGCCGGCTTCCACCACGACCACCTGTTCGTCGCCGCCGACGACGCCGACCGCGCCGTCCGGGCACTGGAACAGCTCTCCGCCGACTCCGGCTGACCGCTCCCACCGGCCCGCCCCACCGGCCCGCCCCACCGGCCCGTCCCGCCGGACGGGCCCACCAGGTGGCCGCCGCCGGGCACGCCTTCGAGACTGGAGGGAGCCGCCCCGCCAGGGCCGGCCCCCACCGGAAGGAGACGGCCGCCATGGCCATCTGCGTCACCTGCGGCAACGACTACTGGCTCGCCTTCGAGATCAGGACGGTCACCGGCGACACCTACACCTTCGACAGCTTCGAGTGCGCGATGGAGAAGCTCGCCCCCCGCTGCGAACACTGCAACGTGCGCATCGTGGGCCACGGCGTCGAGGTGGCCGGCATGTTCTTCTGCTGCGCCAACTGCGCCCGCGTCAACGGCGGCCTCGGCGAACAGATCCGCGACGCCGTCGGCACCCACCCGGCCTGAACCCGGCCCCGCGACGCGCGAAGGTCCCGCGGCAACGCGAAAGGGACGACGCGAAAAGGACGACGCGAAAGGCCCTCCGACCCGTTGCGGGTCGGAGGGCCTTCGGCTGTTCGAGGGGCGGAAGAGTCGGCCTGTACGCCGGGTTCTGTCACCCGGGTTGCTCGCGCGGCCCGGGGAGACGGCCATCCATCTAGGGCTGCCGTTGCCGACAGCCTCGTGCGGTCTACCCGCGAGCTCGGGCGAGCAGCCCTCGAACACTCGCGCACGGTGCCCGAGGGCACCGATCTTGACCTTGCTCCAGGTGGGGTTTACCTAGCCGGCCGGGTCACCCCGGTCGCTGGTGGTCTCTTACACCACCGTTTCACCCTTACCCACGCGCCGAAGCGGTGGGCGGTCTGTTTTCTGTGGCACTGTCCCGCGGGTCACCCCGGGTGGGCGTTACCCACCACCCTGCTCTGTGGAGCCCGGACGTTCCTCGGCGGGTCAGGGACCCGTCGCGACCGCCCGGCCGGCTCTTCCGCCGTAGTGGTCATGGTAGCCGCTCGGGCGGAGCCTCCCGAACACCGGGCCGGGCCGCCGGCGGCTCGCCGCCGAGGCGGGCGGCCACCCCCGCGGCGGTCCGGTCGGCCCAGGCGCCGGTGGTGACCAGGCCGAGGACGAGGACGGCGCCGCCGAGGCCGACCAGGATCCACCAGCCGGCGTGGCTGGCCGGGGCGAAGCCGGTGGCCATCGGGCCCACCACGGCCGAGGTGACGACCGTGCCGATCACCGCGACGCCCAACGACTGGCCGACCTGGCGGCTGGTCGAGGCGACGGCGGCGGCCACGCCCGCCTGGGAGCGCGGCATGCCGGAGACCGCCGCGTTGGTGATCGGCGCGTTGACCAGGCCGAAGCCGAAGCCGAACAGCGCGTACGCGGCCAGCAGCAGCGCGGCCGGGGAGTCGGCACCGAGCCGGGTGAGCAGCAGGCCGCTCGCCGCCAGGCCCAGCCCGGCCACCACCAGCGGCAGGCGCGGGCCCCGGCTGCCGACGATCCGCCCGGACAGCGGCGCGCAGACCAGCATCATCCCGGCCATCGGCAGCGTCCACAGGCCCGCCTCGACCGGACTGTAGTGCCGGACGTCCTGGAGGTAGAGGGTGTTGAGGAAGAGGAAGCCGCCCAGTGCCGAGAACGCGCAGACCGCGGTGACGGTGGCCCCGGTGAACGGCGCGCTGGCGAAGAAGCGCGGGTCCACCAGCGGCTCGGCGACCCGCCGCTCCCAGAGCGGGAAGGCGATCAGCGCGGCGACCGCGGCCGCGGCGAGGGCCAGGATCACCGGGGAGGTCCAGCCGTTGCCCGGGCCCTCGATGATCGCGGCGGTGCCGCAGCCGAGCAGGACGATCATCAGCAGCTGCCCGACCGGGTCGAGCCGGCGGGGCCGCGGCGCGCGCGACTCGGGGACGTAACGGTAGGTCAGCAGGATGGCGACCAGGGCCACCGGGACGTTGATCAGGAAGATCGACGGCCAGCCGGCACCGTCCACCAGGAAGCCGCCGAGCAGCGGGCCGAGCGCCATCGAGATGCCGACCACGCCGCCCCAGACGCCGATCGCCCGGGCCCGTTCCCTCGGGTCGGTGAAGGTGTTGGTGATGATCGACATCGCCACCGGGTTGAGCATCGAGCCGCCCACCGCCTGCAGGGCCCGGAAGGCCACCAGCCACTCCAGGCTCGGCGCCAGGCTGCACAGCAGGGACCCCAGGGCGAAGCAGGCCAGCCCGATCCGGAACACCCGCCGGCGGCCGAAGCGGTCGGCCACCGAGCCGAACAGCATCAGCAGCGAGGCCAGCACCAGGGTGTAGGCGTCGATGATCCACTGCAGGCCGGAGGCCGGGGCGTCCAGGTCCTTCTGGATCACCGGCAGCGCGATGTTCACCACGGTGTTGTCCAGGCCGACGATGAACAGGCTCAGGCAGCAGATCGCGAGGACCAGCAGCCGGCGGCGGCGGCCGGTGTCCGGCACGGCGGGTGACGGGGCAGCGGGTCCGGCGGCGGGTGCGACGGGAGGCTGGGCATCGGGCACGGACCGATCCTCCCACCCCGGGCCGGGTGAGGGGGGCTCAGACCGCGGCGAAGCGGACCGTACGGGTGGCCGGATCGGCCCGGGCGAGGCGGACGTCGATCACCCGGCCGAGCGGGAGCGGCGGCCCGCCCCCGGTGCCGTCGGCGGCGTCGCAGCGGGCCCGGACGGCGGGCTCGCGCAGCTGGACGACGCCCGAGCCGGGGCGCTTGCCGTCCACCTCGATCACCACCGCCGAGAACTCCTCGCCCTCCCGCCCCACCAGCAGCTCGGCCTCCACCAGGTCCACGCAGGCCCGTTCCACCTCGGCCGCCCGCCGGTCCCCGCTCGCCATCAGCGCCGGTACGGCCGGCAGCGCCTCGCGCGCCCAGTCCGGCACGTCCTCGCCCGCCGCGACCGCCGCGCACACCTCCTGGGCGAAGCGGTCGCCGAGCCGGCGCAGCGGCGCGGTGCAGTGCGCGTACGGGGCGGCCAGCGCGGCGTGCCCGGGCTCGGCGGGGGCGGGCAGGCCGCGGGACTCGTCGAAGGCGTGGTAGCCGGCGCCGCGCAGCAGCCCGGTGCAGGCGTTCAGGAAGGCGGCGTCCAGCGGCGCGTCCGGGTCCAGCGAGCGGATCAGCTCCGGGTACGGGAGGGCCTGCGGCCAGTCGACGTCCAGGGCGGCCGCGATCCGGCGCAGCCGCTCGTACGCGGCGGCGGGCGCGGCGGGCAGGGTGCGCAGCAGGCCGACGCCCGCGTCCAGCATCAGTTCGGCCGCGGCCATGCCGGTGAGCAGCGAGATCTGGGCGTTCCAGCCGTCGGCCGGGCTCAGCGCGCGGTAGCCGAGGACGTAGCCGTGCAGGGTCTCCTCGACCTCCTGCTCGGGCACCGGCAGGCTGATCCCGCCCCGGGCCCGCTCCTGCTCCTCGCGCAGCCGGCCGACGGTGGCGAGCAGGGCGAGCTGTTCGTCGGCGCCGCCGAGGTCCACGGCGCGCTGGACGGCGGCGTAGTCCAGTCGGCGGTGCGACCGGACCAGGGCGCGGCGCAGGTCCGCCAGCACGACGGCGCCGTCGGCGTCCAGGTCCAGCTGCCAGAGCAGGGCGGGGCGGGCTTCGCCGGGCAGCAGGCTGGCGGCGTCCTCGGAGATCCGGGCGGGGTGCAGCGGGACGCGGTGGTCCGGGAAGTAGAGGGTCTCGACCCGGCGGCGGGCCTCGGTGTCGACGGCTCCGCCGGGACGGACGAAGGCGGCGACGTCGGCGATCGCGTAGTGCACCCGGTAGCCGCCGCCCGGGCGGTGGGTGAGGTGCATGGCCTGGTCGAGGTCGCGGGAGCCGGGCGGGTCGACGGTGAACAGCGGCAGGTCGGTGGCGTCGTACTCCGGCAGCCGGGGGCGCCCGGCGGCCTCCTCCGCCTCCGCGAGCACGGCCTCGGGCCACTCGGTGTGGATCTCCAGGCGGGTGCGGAGCTCGGTGAGCTCGGTGTTGATCCGGGCGGAGTCGACGGCCTTGACGCGCAGTTTTCGGCGAGGCATGCAGGCCAGCGTAGGGCGGACCGGGAGGTTCCGGGCGCAGGCCCCCGGCGCGTCCGCCGGCGGCCCGCGCCCGTCGGGGACCGCGCCCGTCGGGGCTCAACGGCCCAGGAGGGACCTGAGGTCCTTGGCGGCCAGGGCGATCGCGTCGTCGTAGCCGCCGGTGGCGAGCCGCAGCACGAAGGCCACGGCGTCGTCCGGGTGCGGGTCGGTGTAGGGCTCCGCGTTGTAGTCCAGGAACAGCAGCATCGCCTCGAAGGCGGTGCGCTTGTTCCGGTCGACCAGCGGGTGGTTGCGGGCCAGGCTCTGCCCGAGGGCGGCCGCCTTGGTCCACAGGTCGGGGTAGGCGTCGTCGCCGAACAGGGTGGCCTGCGGGCGGGCGATCGCCGACAGCAGGCCGCCGAGGTCGCGGACGTTCTGCGGGCCCCCGGCGAGGTAGGTGACGTCGTCGAGGTCCAGGTACTCCGTGGTCACAGGTCCTTCAACCTCTCCAGCGTCTCGGCGTTCCCGGCGCGGATCCGGGCCACCATCGCGGCCCGGCGCGCGGCCCTGTCCTGCGGGGCCGGGTCGGCCGGCGCCGGCGGGAGCGGGTCCGCGAGCGCCTCCGGGAGCTCGGACTGGCGGACCTCGAAGGCCAGTTCGGCCGTGTCCGCCTCCGTGGCCGACCCCGTCACGCGCACCCGGCCGGCCAGCACGGCCTCGGCCGCCGCCCGCACCGCGAACTCCAGCGCCTGCCTGGTCTCCGCGGGCAGGCCGGCGGGCAGGCGCACGGGCAGGGACTCCTCCTCGGCGTCGCCGTCGCCGGGCACCAGGTCCAGGGGTCGCATGGTCATCTCGTTCACTCTCCTTCGCCGGTCACCGTAGTGGGCAACGCCGGGCCGGCCCACCGAATTGCCGTCCGGGCGGGCCGGGGGCCGGAGGGGTGTAAGGGCTCGTACGGTGGGGTCGGGCGTTGCTTCACGGAGGGGGTGCGGGCGATGGACGCGGTCAAGGCGGCCGGGGGCGTGGTGTCGGCGGGGCTGGCGGTGACGGGGGCGCTGCACGCGGTGTGGGCGGTGACGCCCTGGCCGCTGCGGACGCCGGAGGAGTTCGTGGACACCGTGGTGGGCGCGGGCGAGGGGCCGCCGCCGCCGTCGGCCTGTCTGGTGGTGGCGGGGCTGCTGGGGACGGCCTCCTACCTGGTGGCGGCGGAGGCCGGGCTGCTGCCGGCCGCGGGCCCGCGGGGGTTGCGGCGGGCCGGGTTGCAACGGGCCGGGGTGCGGACGGCGGCCGGGGTGCTGCTGGCCCGCGGGCTCACCGGGCCGGTGGTGTTCGGGCGGCTGAGCGAGCGCTCGGCGCGGTTCCGGCGGCTGAACCTGCGCTACTACTCGCCCCTGTGCGTGGCGTTGGGAGCCGGAGCGGCCGCAGTAGGGTGGCGGGGTTCGTCCGCCACAGATTGTTGAGGAGTCCGCTGTGCTGGTGCTGTTGCCGCCCTCGGAGGGCAAGGCCGCGTCCGGGGACGGCGCGCCGCTCGCGCTCGACGGGCTGTCGCTGCCGGGGCTGACGGCGGCGCGCGGCGCAGTGCTGGAGGCGCTGGTGGGCCTCTGCCGGGGCGACGAGGACGCCGCCGCCGAGGTGCTCGGCCTCACCCCCGGGCTGCGCGGCGAGATCGCCAAGAACGCCGGGCTGCCCACCGCCGGGGCCCGCCCGGCGGCCGAGGTGTACACCGGGGTGCTGTTCGACAACCTGGGGCTGGCCACCCTGGACGCCGCCGCGTACGACCGCGCCGAGCGGGCGCTGCTGGTGTTCTCCGGCCTCTGGGGCGCGGTGCGGATCTCCGACCGGATCCCGTCCTACCGCTGCTCGATGGGCGTGAAACTCCCTGAGCTGGGGGCGCTCGGCGCGTACTGGCGGGGCGTGACGGCCGACGTGCTCCCGGAGGTCGCGGACGGGCTGGTGCTGGACCTGCGCAGCTCCGCGTACGCGGCGGCCTGGAAGCCGGCCGGCGAGGTGGCCTCCCGTACGGCGACCGTCCGGGTGCTCCAGGAGCGGAACGGCAAGCGCAGCGTGGTCAGCCACTTCAACAAGGCGACCAAGGGGCGGCTGGTGCGGGACCTGTTGGTCGCCGGGGCCGAGCCGAAGACCCCGGCCGAGCTGATGGACGCGCTGCTGGCGCTGGGCCACCGGGTCGAGCTGGCGGCGGAGGGCACGGCGCGCAAGCCGTGGCAGCTGGACGTGGTGGTCACCGAGGTGCACTGACCCCCCCGGGTGGGGAGGGTCAGCGCAGGTGGGAACTGTCGTTCAGGAGCCGCAGCGAGGCGTTGCCGTCCGCGTAGTACTGGACGGCGCAGATCGAGGCGGCGGACAGCTCCATCCGGTACATCGAGTCCGGCGGGGCGCCGAGCGCCAGCCGGACCAGGGTCTTGATCGGGCTGACGTGCGAGACCACCAGCACCGTCTTCCCCGCGTACCGGGCGAGGATCTTGTCCCGGGCGACGCCGGCCCGGTGGGTGAGGGTGGTGAAGCTCTCGGCGCTGCCGGTCGGCTTGGCCTTCGCGGAGCCCAGCCAGGCCGAGAGGTCGTCCGGGTACCGCTCCTGCACCTCGGCGAAGGTCAGGCCCTCCCAGTCGCCGAAGTCGACCTCGCGCAGGCCCTCCTCGTACCGGACCTCCAGGCCGAGCCGGGCGGCGACGATCTCGGCGGTCTGCCGGGTGCGGCACATCGGGGAGGCGACGACCGCCTGGACGCTGCCGCGCGCGGCCAGGGCCTCGGCGGCCCGCTCGGCCTGCCAGCGGCCCTTGTCGGACAGCTCCGGGTCGGTGCCGCCACTGCCGGAGAAGCGCTTCTCCGGGGTGAGCGGGGTCTCGCCGTGGCGCAGCAGGACGAAGGTGGTCGGGGTGCCGAGGTCGGCCGGGGCGGCCCAGCCGGCCTTGGGGGCGGGGGGCTTCGGCAGCGGCTCCTCGGCCGTGGCGGCGGCCCCGGCTTCGGCCAGGGGCCTGGGCTCCCACTGGCGCCCGTCGCGGCCGGCGTCCATCGCCTCGTTGGCGAGCTTGTCGGCGTCCTTGTTCTTCTCGCGCGGGATCCAGGTGTAGCCGACCCGGCCGCGCGGGAAGACCGCGCGCGCCTCGGCGGCGAGCGGCTGCATGTCGGGGTGCTTGATCTTCCAGCGCCCGGACATCTGCTCGACGACCAGCTTGGAGTCCATCCGGACGTCCACGGAGGCGTCCGGGTCGAGCGCGCGGGCCGCCTTGAGCCCGGCGATCAGGCCCCGGTACTCGGCCACGTTGTTGGTGGCGTGACCGATGAACTCGGCGGCCTCGGCGACGAGCTGCCCGGTGTCGGCGTCCCGGACCACCGCGCCGTAGCCGGCCGGCCCCGGGTTGCCCCGGGACCCGCCGTCCGCTTCGACGATGAAGCGCGCCGCCACCGGATCAGGCGCCCGAGTCAGCGGTGCGGACCAGGATCCGCCCGCAGTTCTCGCAGCGGACCACCTTGTCGGCGGGCTCGGCCTTGATGGCGTTCAGCTCGGTGATCGAGAACTCGGTGCGGCAGCCCTCGCAGCGGCGCTGGTAGAGCCGGGCCGCGCCGACGCCGCCCTGGGTCTCGCGCAGCTTGGCGTACACCTTCAGCAGGTCGGCCGGGATGACGGCGGCGACGGTCTCGCGGTCGCGCTTGACCTTGTCGGCCTCGCCGTCGATCTCGGCGAACGCGGCGTCGCGGCGGCCCTCGGCCTCGGCGAGGACGACGGTGGAGTGCTCCAGGCGGGCGGTCAGCTCGTCGACCCGGGTCTTGGCGCTCTCCTGGCGCTCCATGATCTCCAGCACGACCTCTTCCAGGTCGCCCTGGCGCTTGGCCAGCGAGCCGATCTCGTGCTGGAGGTTCTCCAGGTCCTTCGGCGAGGTGATCGCGCCGGAGTCCAGCCGCTGCTGGTTGCGGGCGGAGCGGGCGCGGACCTGCTCGACGTCCTGCTCGGCCTTGGTCAGCTCACGGGCGGTGTCGCCCTTCTGGGCCTCGGCGGCGACGACGAGGTCCTTGAGCGCGGTGTGGTCGGCGGTGGCCTTGTCGATCTCGGCGTGCTCGGGCAGGCCCCGGCGCCGGTGGGCCAGCTGGTCGAGCTTCGAGTCGAAGGCCTGGAGGTCGAGCAGGCGGATCTGGTCGGCGGGCGCGGCGTTCAAGGGGAAAGCTCCTGTGGATCGGGTCAGGCGGTGAAGGACATGGGGGCGTGCGCGGTCCACGGGTCGGTGACCCGGTGGGAGACCTTGGTCTCCACGGCCCAGCCGTGCTGGTCGGCGACGGCCCGCAGGGCGCGCTCGGCCAGGCCGAGCCAGGGCCACTCGGTGGCCCAGTGGGCGGCGTCGACCAGCGCGACCGGCGCGGCCTCGGTGGCCTCGGAGGCCGGGTGGTGGCGCAGGTCGGCGGTCACGTAGGCGTCCACGCCGGCCGCCCGTACGTCGGAGAGGAAGCCGTCGCCCGAACCGCCGCACACCGCGACCCGGCCGATCAGCCGGTCCGGGTCACCGGAGACGCGCACACCGGCGGCGGTCGCGGGCAGACCGGCGGCGACCTGCGCGGCGAAGGCCGACAGGGTCAGCGGGGGCTCCAGCAGGCCGATCCGGCCGGTGCCGCGACGGCCCAGCGGGTCGGTCGGGTCCGGCACCAGCGGGCCGGTGACCCGCAGGCCGACGGCCTCGGCCAGCGCGCCCGAGACGCCGGGGTCGGCGTGGTCGGCGTTGGTGTGGGCGACGTGCAGGGCGATGCCGTTGGTGATCAGGGTGTGCACCACCCGGCCCTTGAAGGTGGTCGCGGCGACGCTGGTGGTGCCGCGCAGGTACAGGGGGTGGTGGGTGACCACCAGGTCGGCGCCCCACTCCACGGCCTCGTCGACGACCGCCTGGACGGGGTCGACGGCGAACAGCACGCGGCTGACCTCGGCCTGAGGATCACCGCAGACCAGGCCGACGGCGTCCCAGGACTCCGCCCACTGCGGGGGGTAGACCTCTTCGAGCGCGGTGATGACGTCGGACAGTTTCGGCACCTGTCGAGACTACCGTGCGCGCGGGGCCGGTCGGGCCTCGGCCGATCGGGGGACGGCGGCGGAACGGCGGCAGGGCGGCGCCGGGGCTACGGCGGGGCGGCGGCGGGGCGGCGCCGGGCGTGCTTCGGACGCGGGTGCCGCAGGCGTACGGATGCGCGTCAACCTGCAGCTGGGGCGCGTGTTCGGGCCCCGCGCGCGCCGTACGCGCCCGCACGCCGTGCGCCCGTTACTCACAGCAGTGTTCTCGTACGAATTCGAAACCGCCCACTGATCACCCTTACGAGTGAAGTGACCGGCTCTGCGTTGAGGCTTCGGATTTCTCGAAACTAACTTCATTCCTGCGAACGGGAGTTGCCCCGGTCACCTCGGCCGGGAGCCCCTGGAGGGGGGCGCGAGGAGCCGAGCAGAGGACGAAGGGGAGTGGTGACGCATGGGGTGGCCGGAGGCGACGCGGGCGGCCCTGGCCGGCACCGGGGGCCGGGGAGGCGACGGCGACTGGGGCGTCACCGTCGGGGGCTTCTGGTGCGCGGCCCGGCCGTCCGCGTCCGCGCCGTTACCGGCGCAGGGGTGGAAGCTCCACGTCAGCGCCGCCTCGGTGGTCGGTGGGGAGGTGCTCACGGCCGTGGTCCGGGTGCTCGCCGCGGACCCGTGCAGTTTCAAGTTCGCCGCCGCCGAGGAGCGGCTGCGCGAGCTCAACTCCCGTAACAACGACCGTGGTTCGGCGGGCAAGTTCATCACCGTCTACCCGGCGGACGACGCCCAGTTCCAGCGGCTGGCAGCCGAACTGGACCGGGTGACGGCCGGGCTGCCCGGACCGGTGGTGCTCTCCGACCGGCCGTACCGGCCCGGCAGCCGGGTGCACTACCGCTACGGCGCGTTCGCGGCCCGGGCCGAGCTCGGCAACGACGGGGAGTACCGCTCGGTGCTGCGCGGGCCCGGCGGGGAACGGGCCGAGGACGTGCGCGGCGGGTCGTACCGGGCGCCGGGGTGGGTCCGGGACCCGTTCCGCGGTGCCGACGACCCCCGCCGGCGTGGGGACGCAGGCGGGGGCGGGCGCGGCGACCGGCCCGGGGGCAGGCGCGGCGGCGGGGTGCTGCTGGCCGGGCGCTACGCGGTGACCGCCGCCGTACGGCACGGCGCCAAGGGCGGGGTGTTCCTCGGGCGCGAGGCCGCGAGCGGCGCGGAGGTCGTGGTCAAGCAGGCCCGCGCGCACATCGAGGTCGACCGCGCCGGGACCGACGCCCGCGACGCGCTGCGGCACGAGGCCGCGCTGCTCGCCCGGCTGGACGGGCAGGGGCTGGTACCGCGCGCCGTCGAACTGATCGAGCAGGACGACTCCGTCTTCCTGGTGCAGGAACGAATCGCCGGGCAGCCGCTCGGCGCCTGGGTCGCCACCCGGCTGCGGCGCGACGGCAGCCCGGACGTCGACTGGACCGAGGCCGGACCGGTGGCGCACGGACTGCTCGACCTGGTCGGGCGGGTGCACGGCCAGGGCCTGGTGCTGCGCGACCTCTCCCCCGGCAACGTGATGGTCCGGCCGGACGGCAGCCTGCGGCTGATCGACCTCGAACTCGCCGCCGAGACCGGCCACCGGGCCGGCACGGCCGGCACCCCCGGCTACCGCGCCCCCGAACAGGGGCGGCTCGCCCTCGCCGGCACCGGCACCGCCGACCCGGCCGCCGACCGCTACGCCCTCGGCGGGCTGTTCTTCCTGCTGGCCACCGGGCACGACCCGCTGCTGCCCGAGGACCTGCCGCGGGCCCGTCCGGTCGCCGAACGGCTCGGCCGCTGGCTCGACCTGGCGGCCCGCTCGGGTGCCACCGCGCGGCGGCTGGCGCCGGTGGTGCTGGGGCTGCGGGCCGAGCAGCCGGAGCTGCGGTGGAGCCTGGCGCGGGCCCGGGAGGCGCTGGGAGGGAAGGCTCTGGGCGGCAAGGCGCTGGGCGGGCGGGGCGGCGGCGGAGTGCCGGGCGTGGACCCTCGCGTGGACCCCGGCGCCGTTTCGGCTCCTGCCGTGCCCGGTGCGGCTGCGAGGCCGGCCGTGTCCGCTCTGGTCGCCCCGCTGTGGCAGGCCGCCCCTCGGCCGGGCACGGACGCCGATGCCCCGCCCCTCGACCGGCTGCTGCACGACGGCCTGCGGCACCTCGCCGCCGGCGCGACACCGGAACGGTCCGACCGGCTGTGGCCCGCGGTGCCCGCCGGGGAACGGACGGACCCGTGCAACGTCCAGCACGGCGCCGCGGGCGTGCTCGCCGTACTGGCGCGGGCGGCCGCAGCACCCGGCCTGCCGGCCGAGGTCCGGGCGGCGGCCGCGGATACGGCCCGGACCGCCGCGGACTGGATCGAGCGGCGGGTCGCCGCCGAGCCGGTGGTACTGCCCGGGCTGCACTTCGGACGGTCGGGGACGGCCTGGGCACTGCTCGACGCCGCCCGGGTGCTGGGCGACCAGGAGGCGGCCGAGCGGGCCGCCGCGCTCGCCCGGCGGATCGCCGTCGAGTGGCCCAACCCGGACGTCTGCCACGGCGCGGCGGGCGCGGGCTTCGCCCAACTCCGCTTCGCCGGGGAGGACTTCCGCGCGGACCACGGCTTCGCCGAGCGCGCCGACCGCTGCGCCCGCGCCCTGCTCGCCGCCGCGCGACGGGAACCGTACGGGACGGTCTGGCCGGTGCCGGCCGACTTCGACTCGGCGCTCGCCGGGATCACCCACCTCGGTTTCGCGCACGGCGTGGCGGGCGTCGGCGCCTTCCTGCTCGCTGCCGCCGGGGCGACCGGCGACCGCGCCCTGCGGGACGCCTGCACGACGGCCGCCCTCGACGCCGGGCGGACGCTCGGCGCCACCGTGCGGTGGAGCGAGGGCGACGGCGACCGAAACGGCGCGGCCGATCGCCGCACCGACCGGGCCTGCGCCTGGTGGCCGCAGAGCGCCGCCGACCCCGAGCACATCCGGCTCCCGCACTGGTGCAGCGGCTCCTCCGGCGCGGGCAGCTTCCTGCTGCGGCTGTGGCGGGCCACCGGCGACACCGAGGCGCTGCGCCTCGCCCGGGCCGCCGGCCGGGCCGTCCTGGCCGGCCGCTGGCACGGCGGAGTGAGCGCCTGCCACGGCCTGGCCGGTGACGGCGAGTACCTGCTGGACCTCGCCGAGGCCACGGCCGAGCCCGAATTCCGTTCCGGGGCACGCCGGTTGGCACGACTGATCGCGGCCCGGAGCGCACTGCGCGACGGCCTGCTGGTCCTGCCCGACGAGACGGGCACGGGCTGCGCCGCCGCCTACGGCACCGGCACGGCAGGGCCGTTGGCCTTCCTGCTCCGGCTCCGGCACGGCGGCCCCCGGCTCTGGCTGGACCCACTCTCCCCCAGCCACCCGCTCGCTCCCCCTTGCCCGCCGACCCCCGCCCGCAACCAACTGCCGTGCGACAGCGACGGGGTGAGCGAGACGTGAACACGGCCACCCGCGCCACCACCCGGGCCCTGCGCCGGCTGAGCTTCTCCTTCGCCACCGACGGCAGCCACGCGGCCTGCCTGGCCGCGGCCGCCGACAGCGGCTGGTACGTGGAGAGTTGGCGGCTCCCACCGGACGGCTCCCCCGCCGTACCCGCCGCGCTGCCGCTGTCCGGCAACCGGTCGGAGCAGCTGCGCTCGCAGCTCGTCGCCCTGCCCGACGGCTCGGTGCTGGTCTGCCGGCACGACGGCGAGCGGCACGACCTGGTCCGCCTCTCGTACGGCGGGAACGGCACCGTGGAACAGCAGTTGGCCTCGCTCCGGATGCCCGGACTGCGCCTGCTGCCGCTCCCGGTGGCCCCCGGCGCCGACCCGCGCACCCCGGTGGCGATCGCCCTGGGCACCGACACCCGCCCGGCGACCACCGCCTGGCTGATCCGGGCGGACGGCAGCGAGCCCGTGCAGGTCGCCGAGATCCCCGGCCTGCACGGCGGCGGCGCCTGGCTGGACCACGCGGGCGCGCTGCTCGCCCTGGACCGGGTGGCCGGCGGGCTGGTCCGCAGCGTGGTGCTGGACCTGCGCAGCGGCACCACCACCCCGCTGCTGGAGATCGGCGAGCACAGCAACGACCGGCTGGTGCTGTTCGACCCCGACAGCCGCTTCGCGATGGTGCGCAGCGACGCGCCCGGCACCGACCGGCTCGGCTGGGGCGTGCTGGGCGGCGGGGAACCACTGCGGTTCCCGGAATGCCTGCACGTCTCGGGCATGTTCCTGCGCCCGGTGGCACTGCGGCAGGCGGCGGACGGCCCGCGGGTCGCGGTGCAGATCGACCACGGCGCCGGCTCGGCGCTCGCCCTGTGGCGGCCCGCCGTCGGGCGGCTGGACCCGCTGCCGGTGTCACCCGGGCGGCTCGGCGCGGTCGGGCACTGGGACGGCGCCGGGCTGCGGATCCCGTACTCCTCGCCCGACCACCCGGCGGCGCTGGCCACCCTGGACGTGGACGCCCTGCTGGCGCACGGCCCGGCCCCCGCCGAGACCGCCCCGATGCCGCTGCCGCTGCAACTCGCGCCCCTGGGCTCGGGCCTGCCCGGCCCGTGGCGGGACACCGTCCTGCCCTGGCAGCCCGGTGCACCGCGCGTCACCCGCACCCCGCCGGCCGGCTGGCGCCTGGACGGCAGCACCCAGCCCGGCGACGGCAGCCGCTGGCAGCCCGCGCAGAGCCTCGAACTCGCGGGCCCGGCGGGCCCGTTGGAGGCGGTGGTGTACGGCGGCGACGCCTGGCTGAGCAGCCCGCACCTGGTGCTGGCGCTGCACGGCGGCCCCGCCGACGCCTGGCGGCTGGAGTTCGACCCGGCGCTGCAACGGATGGCCGCCGAGGGCCTGGCCGTGGTCGCGCCCAACCAGCGCGGCTCCACCGGCTACGGGGTGCCGCACGCGCTGGCCATCCGGGGCGCCTGGGGCGGCCCCGACCTGGACGACGTGCTCTACCTGCTGGAGGGCATCGCCGGCCAGCGGGCGGCACTCGGCCTGGAACCGCCCGCCCTGTTCGGGGTCAGCTACGGCGCCTTCCTGGCGCTGCTGGCGGCCGCGCACGCGCCGACCGAGCAGGTCGCCCGCTGCGCGGTGGTCGCACCGTTCCTGTCCGGCGCCCGGCTGATGGCCGAAGCGGCGCCCCCCGTACGGGCGTTGACCACCCGGCTGGGCGGCGGCGACCCGATCCTGGACGCCCGCGGACCGCGCGACGTACTCCAGCTCGCGCACCGGCTGAGCGCGCCGCTGCTGGTCGTGCACGGCAACCGGGACGAGGTGGTACCGGTCGGCCAATCCCGTTCGCTGCGGCACGAGTTGCTGCGGATCGGCCGGGTCGAGGGCGCGGACTTCCGGTACGTGGAGGCGGCCGGCTCCGGCCACGAGGTGCTCGCCGAGGAGGGCGCCGCCGTGCTGCACGAACTGCTGGCCGCGTTCCTGCGGACCGGCCGACCGGGCTGATCCCGCCCGGCCACCCACAGACTCCCGGGCCCGCCGAGGCCCGGGGCACCACCCCGGTGCGGCGGATGGAGGCCGCGCCGGGGGTCAACACCCGACGCCCGCAGACAGATCGCGGCGGGCGACACCCTCAAGGGGAGGACCCGATCATGGAGAACATGGTGGACTTCGAGACCGACCTCGCGGCGCTGCAGGACCTGCCGGAGACCGAGTCCGTCGAGCTGACCGGCCACGGCAGCGGCTGCCAGTACACCTGTCTCATCCTGACCTGTCTGATCTTCACCAACAGCTGATCAGGAACGGCCCACGGGTGCCGCCCTCGCCTGTCCGGACAGGCGAGGGCGGCACCCGCCTTCCCGCACCCTCCTTCCCACACCCGCCTTCCCATGCTCGCGTCCAACTCACCGACAGGAGGCCGGACTTGCCACGACGACCCACCGGATGGACACTCGCCCTCGGCATCGCCCTGCCGGTCGAGGCCGCCACCACCCTCGCACTGCCCGCCGTCCTCGCCGCAGCCGTCGACGCCGCCCTCGCCCACCGGACCGGGACCGCCCTCGCCCCACCCGCCCTCCTGCTGCTGACGGCCGCCGCCGCCAACGCCACCGCGGCGGCCGCCGGACCGGCCTGCTCGGCCGAGGCCACCGCCGCCCTGCGCGGGCGCCTGCTCCGCCACCTCCTCGCCCTCGGGCCCGGCGGCCGCCTGCACGGCGGGCCGCCACCCGGCGACCTCGCCGCCCGGCTCCTCGGCTCGGCCGCCGACGCGGGCGGCCGGCTCCCCGCCGTACTCGGCGCGGCCACCGCGCTGCTCACCTCGATCGGCGCGATCCTCGGACTCGCCGCGCTCTCGCCGTGGCTGGCACTCGCCTTCTTCGCGGGCGTGGTGCCCGGCGTGCTGCTCATCCGGCTCTTCCTGCACCGGGCCGGGCCGGTGTTCGCCCGCTACCAGGAGGTGCAGGCCGAACTCGCGGCCCGGCTCAGCGGCGCCCTCACCGGGCTGCGCAGCATCCACGCGGCGCGCGCCGAACACCGCGAAGCCGCCCGGGTCCTGGCCCCGCTCCCGGACCTGTCCGCGGCCGGACACGCGCTCTGGGCCGCCCAGCGGCGCACCGCCTGGCAGGCCACCCTGCTGATCGCCCTGGTCGAGATCACCGTGCTCGCCACCGCCGGGGCGCTGCTCGCCGACGGCGCCCTCGCCCCCGGCGCGCTCGCCGCGGCGGCGGGCTGGGCGGCGCTCGGCGCGGGGCTCTTCGAACAGGTGGAGTCGCTGGTCGGGGTCGCCCACGCGCGCGCCGGGCAGGCCCGGGTCGACGAACTGCTGGCGCTCGCACCGGCCCCGGCCGGCCCGGCGGCCCTCCCGGCGGGCGGGTCCGGCGAGGTCACCCTGCGGGGCGTGGTGGTGCGCGACGGCGAACGGGTCCTGCTCGGCCCGCTCGACCTCACCGTCCCCGGCGGCCGCACCGTCGCCCTGGTCGGGCACTCCGGTGCCGGGAAGTCACTGCTCGCCGCACTGCCGGGGCGACTGCGCGACCCCGACGAGGGCACTGTACTGATCGACGGCGTCCCGGTGGACACCCTGTCCCCCACCGCCCTGCGGGACGCCGTCGGCTACGCCTTCGCCCGGCCCGACCTGGTCGGCCGCACCGTCCGCGACGCCCTCGCCGGAGCGGGCCCGGCCGAAGCCGCGGCCGCGTGCGCGGACGGCTTCCTGGCCCGGCTCCCCCACGGCTGGGACACCCCGCTCGACGACCTCCAGCTCTCCGGCGGCGAACTCCAACGCCTCGGCCTCGCCCGGCTGCTGGCCCGCCCCACCCGCGTCGTCGTCCTCGACGACGCCACCTCCGGCCTGGACCTCGCCACCGAGTACCAGGTCACCGAGGCCCTCGACCGCGCCACCCACGGACGCACCCGGCTGGTCGTCGCCCACCGCGCGACCGTCGCCGCCCGCGCCGACCTCGTCGCCTGGCTCGACGGGGGCCGCCTCCGCGCCCTCGCCCCCCACACCCACCTCCTCGCCCACCCCGACTACCGCGCCACCCTCTCGGCCACCACCCTCCAGGCAGCCACGACGTGACGCACCGGAAGTCGACCTGACCGACTTCCGGTGCGGGGGGACCGGCCACCCTCTGCCCTGCCGAGCTCTCGACGCTTCCTCTCAGCCGCACCGGAAGTCGAGCTCATCGACTTCCGGTGCGGGGAGATCAGCCGGCACCCCCGCCCTACCGCCCCACCGCGCCCTCCGCGCCTGCACCAGAAGTCGACCGGGTCGACTTCTGGTGCACGCCGCTCAGCCACCACGCCCTGACCGCACGGGAAGTCGGCCCGATCGACTTCCCGTCCTCTCCGAAAGCCGACTGGATCGACGTCCATGGGATTGCCCACCTCGCACCGCACAAGCGCCGACGCCAACCCCGACACCGGAAGTCGGCAGGGCCGACTTCCGGTGCAACCGCCGCCCCGAGCAGGCCACCGACGGGCGCCGGGCGCATCGACCTGGCGGTCCGCCCGCCCCGGAGGAGAGGCGGACGCGCCCAAGCGCCGGCATCGGCCACGGTGGCGGCTGCTGGCACGGCCCTTGCGGGCGGCGCGGGGCGGGGCACGGGTGTCGGTGGCCGAGGAGCTGCGGCCGGGGGCCTCGGCGGCGCCGCTCGCGCGGCCGGGGGCGAGCGCGCCGATACCTGAGGTGGGCACGGTGGCTGCCGGGAGTTCGAAGCCTGCGGTGGGGGCGCCGGCATCTGGGGGTCGGCGGCGGGCGGCGCGGCCGGGGGTGTCGGGAAGGGAACTGCTGGCACACCCGATGCGGGCCTCGCGAGCCGCACTGACGCGGCTGGCCGCGCGGGGCGGGGCACGGGTGCGGGTGGCCGAGGAACTGTGGCCTGGGGCAAGCGCGCCGATACCCGCGGTGGGCACAGTGGCGGGCCGGGGGCGGGGGCGAGGCCGTCGGCGCACCCCGGAATGGAGGCAGCGGCACCGCGGGGTCGGGATGGCCGTAGGGGCGATGCGGGGCACGCGAGGAGCTCTGGTGGGGTTGCTCGTCTGGTCGGGGGTGGAGGCGGTGCCGCCGCTGGTGTCCGGCTTGTTGGTGTCGGCCGCCGTCGATCAGGGGTTCCTGGCCGGGCGGCCGGGGGTCGGGGTGGCCTGGTTGGGCGGGTTCGGGGCGGCGATGGCGGTGCGGGCGTACGCGGCTCGGGCCGGGTTCCCGTACCTCGCGGGGGTGGTGGAACCGCTGCGGGACGCGCTGGTGGAGCGGGTGGTCCGCGGCGCCCTGGCGCGGCCGCGGGCGGATCCGGCCGCCGTCGCGCGGTTGACCGAACAGGTGGAGTCCGTACGGCAGTTGACCGCGACGCTGCTCCGCACACTGCGCGGGGTGGGGGTCACGCTGGTCGCCGCCCTGGTCGGGCTGGCGCTGCTGGCGCCGGCCGTGCTGCCGCTGGTACTGGTGCCGCTACTGGCGGCCGGGCTGCTGTTCGTTCGGCTGCTGCGGCCGTTGGCGGCCGGGCGGCGGGCGGCGGTCCTGGCCGAGGAACGGCTCGCCGCCGAGGCCGGGCGGGCGTTGCGCGGGCTGCGCGACGTGCACGCGACGGGGGCGGGCGACGCGGTCGCCCGGGCGCTGACCGGGGTGGCGCAGGAGAGCGCGGCCGCCTCCCGGGCGCTGGGCCGGGCGTCGGCCCTGCGCGCGCTCGTGGTGGCGCTCGGCGGGCGGCTGCCGGTCCTGGCCGTCCTGGCGGCGGCGCCCTGGCTGCTGGCGCACGACGCGCTGACGGCGGGCGGGCTGCTCGGCGTCGCCACCTACCTCCTCCAGCAACTGGAGCCGGCCGTACGGACGTTGGCGGGAACGGTCGGGGGCTGGCTGCTCAACCTCGGCGTGGTGCTGGACCGCCTGGCGGAATCGACCACCGAGTCCGGGCCCAACCCCACGCCAACCCCCGTCCCCACTCCCGCCCCCACCCTCCTCCCCACCCCCGGCGTGCCGCTCGGCGCGGTCCGGCTGGTCGGGGTGCGGTACGCCCACGGACCGGGCGCTCCGGCCGTGCTGGACGGGGTGGACGCGGAGTTCCGCCCCGGGGAGCACGTGGCGGTGGTCGGGCCGAGCGGGGTGGGGAAGTCGACCCTGGCGGGGCTGCTGGCGGGCCTGGTGGCGCCGACGGCGGGGGCGGTGGTGGTCGGTGGCGGCCCGCGCGGGGTGGCGCTGCTGCCGCAGGAGGCGTACGTGTTCCCGGGGTCGGTGCGGGAGAACCTGACCTGGCTCGCCCCGGGCGCGTCCGGGCGGGAGGTCGCGGAGGCCGTCGGGCGACTGGGGGCGGACGGGCTGGTGGCGCGGCTGGGCGGGTTGGCCGGCGCGCTGCGCGATCCGGGTGAACTGTCCTCCGGTGAGCGCCAGTTGCTGGCTCTGGTGCGGACGTACCTGGCGGACGCGCCGGTGGTGGTGCTGGACGAGGCGACCTGCCATCTGGAGGCGGCCGCGGAGGAGCGGGTGGAGCGGGCGTTCGCCGCGCGGCCGGGGACGCTGGTGGTGGTCGCGCACCGGATCAGTTCGGCGCTGCGGGCGGACCGGGTGCTGCTGCTGGACGGCGGTCGCGGACTGCTGGCCCGGCACGGCGACCTCCAGGTGCTGTCGCCGTTCTACCGCGAGCTCGTCGGCCACTGGCTGGGTTCTTCCAGGGTGGCCCCCGGGGCCGCGGGCGGGGCGGGACTCGCCCCATGAGGTCGATAGGATCTCGTCCGTCCCGGCCGTTATGGTGGCCGGGGCACGGGCCGCGATCACCGGCTGTGGGCGCGTTCCGAGCGCCCGATCGGGGACCCGACCGTGTGCCGCAGGCATCGGACGGGCGCCGATGACCTGCACCCTCGCACGGAAGACGATTTCTCATGTCCGACACCCTCACCGACACCACGGGCCCTGCGGTCAACGGGACCGACGCCGACGAGAAGACGGCCGAGGACACCGCGTCGCACGGCCGCCACCGCGGCGGCTCGGCCGACGACGACACCCCCGGGACGGACCCGCACGGCCGCCACCGCGCCGCCGGCGCCCGGGGCTGATCCGCCGAACACACCGACACACCCCGCGAGGGCCCGCCGAGGAGACTTCCCGGCGGGCCCTCGCACGTCACCCCGACCCCGCGCCCCACTCCCACCCCCACCGCACTGTGGGGCGGGGCGGGGCGCGCGGGGCGTCAGGAGTCCAGCGAGATCACCGTCCGCAGCGCCTCGCCGCTGCGCATCTGCTCGATCGCCCGGTTCACCTCGGCCAGCCCGACCCGGTGGGTGATCATCCCGTCGAGGTCGATCCGCCCGGCCCGCCAGAGGTCCACGACCAGGGCGATCGTGCGGGCGACCGGCGCCCCGCCGTACAGCGAGGGCAGCAGCCGCTTCTCGTTGAAGAACAGTTCCCCCATGGTGAACTGGGCGAGGTCGTCCTGCGCGCCCGCGCCGATGACGACGACGGCGCCGCCGCGCCGGGCGGCGTCGTAGCCGGCCCGGACGGTGGCCGCGCGGCCGACGGCCTCGAAGACATGGTCGAAGCCGCCGCCGGGCAACCCCTTGGCGAACGCCTTGAGTTCCTCGGGCGCGATGGCCTCGGTGGCGCCGAAGGCGAGGGCCCGTTCGCGGCGCGAGGCGACCGGGTCGACCACGGTGATCCGGGCGGCGCCGCAGACCCGGGCGCCCTGGACGGTGGCCACGCCGACACCGCCCGCGCCGATCACCGCGACCGAGGAACCGGGCTCCACCCGGGCGGTGTTGACGGCGGCGCCGATGCCGGTGGTCACGCCGCAGCCGATCAGGGCGGCGGCCTCGTACGGCAGGTCGGCGGGCACCTTGATCACCGCGTCGGCGGCGACCACCACCTCCTCGGCGAAGGCGCCGGTGCCGTAGAAGCCGGAGGCCTCGGTGCCGTCGTCGGCGAGCCGGAAGCCGGGGGCGCCGAGCCGCCGCAGGCTGGCGATGCAGAGGTGGCCGCGGCCGCGCTCGCAGTGGGCGCAGCGTCCGCAGGGGGCCATCCAGCAGAGCACCACGCGGTCGCCGGGGGCGACGCCGGTGACGCCCTCGCCGACCTCGACGACGTCCCCGGCGCCCTCGTGCCCGGGGACGAAGGGCGCGGGCTGCGGCAGGATCCCGCTCATCGCGGAGAGGTCCGAGTGGCACAGGCTGGCGGCGCGCATCCGGACCCGTACGGTGCCCGGTCCGAAGCCGAGCGCCGTGACGTCCTCGCGGACGTCGAGGGTGTCCTGGCCGGTCTTGTGCAGGACGGCTGCGCGCATGGGCTGCTCCCGGTGTGCCTCGGGTCATCGGGTCAAGGGTCGGGGCGATTCTGGCACGGCCGCCGGGCACGGACTAGAACGCGTTCCAGAACGGCGCGGGTGCGGCGGCCCGGCGGAGTGATCACAGTACGAACAAGCCCTCTGCGCAGCGACGATCCGGCCCGCCATCATGATCGCCGTGCTCACGGCCTCGGCCGACGGCACGCCGCCGACCGGACCGGCCGACCTCCCGGCGGCCGCCCCGCTACCGTCGAGTAGGGTCCGAGCACGTCCGTCCGCCGCCCGAACCCGAGGAGCACCGCATGTCCGACCTGCTGGAGGGCGCCCGCCCGGCGCCGGAGGTGCTGGCGGCGTTCGAGACGGCCACCGGGTTCATGCCGGTGGACGAGGGCCTCGCGCTCTACGAGGCGGCGGTGGCGGTGGCCCGGCGCACCGGGCTGCCGGTGCTGGAGATCGGCACCTACTGCGGCCGCTCGGCGGTCCTGCTGGCCGCCGCGGCCCGGGAGGCCGGGACGGTCGCGCTGACCGTGGACCACCACCGCGGCTCGGAGGAGCAGCAGCCGGGCTGGGAGTACCACGACCCGACCCTGGTGGACCCGGAGGTCGGCCGGATGGACACCCTGCCCCGGTTCCGCCGCACCCTGCACGCGGCGGGGCTGGAGGAGCACGTGGTCGCGCTGGTCGGCCGCTCGCCGCAGATCGCCGCGCTGTGGGGGCGCCCGCTCGCCCTGGTCTTCATCGACGGCGGGCACACCGACGAGCACGCCACCGGCGACTACGAGGGCTGGGCGCCGCACCTGGCGCCGGAGGGCCTGCTGGTGGTGCACGACGTGTTCCCGGACCCCGCGGACGGCGGCCAGGCCCCGTACCGGGTCTACCTGCGGGCGCTGGCCGAGGGCTTCGAGGAGGTCTCGGTGACCGGTTCGCTGCGCGTCCTGCGCCGGGCCGCCGCCTAGCCCTGTCCGCCCGAGGCTCCCGCACACCGGCCCCCGCCCCGACCGCACCGCGAGATACCCCCCGCAGCCACGCCCCGATGCTCTAACGTCGTGCCTGGGCTGTCGGGCGGGGGTTCGAACGGTACGGTGTCCGCGCAGCACCAGGCAGCTGCGGCACGGGCGGCAGCACCAGGCAGAGCATCGGCGGACGGTGGGGGCCAGCGGCACATGACGGACCAGCACAACACCGCTCCGGCGGTCTGGGACCCGACCGCGCGCGGCGGCGCGGGCGGCTGGGTCCGCAATCCGCAGCGCCCGGACGCCGGGGCCGATCCTGCCGCACCGACCGGCTCCCCCGCCCCGGGCGCGGCCGAGGACCAGGACCCGCCGCTGGGCGGCCGCCCGTACCTGTCCACCGCCCCGGGCTTCGGCCCGGCGCCGGACATGTCGGGCCCGGCCACCCCGCCGCCCCCGCCCCCGGGCCCCGGCGCGCCCACCGCCGCCCTCCCCCGGATCGCCCCGGCGCCGGGCGCCCCGCCCGCGGCGGCGCCGTTCCCCTCGCACGCGACCCCGCAGGACCGCGGCACCCAGGGCGGGCCGCTCCCCGGCCCCGGGTACGTCTACCCGCCGCCGCCTCCGGCCGGCAACCCGTACCAGCAGGCCGCGGACCAGCAGGGCGGGTACGGGTACCCGCCGCCGCCCTACCCGCAGACCCCGCAGAACCCGCAGGCCCCGTACAGCGCCCCGCCGTACCCGGCCCGGCCGGACCACCCGGCCGCCCTCCCGCCCGACCACGAGGACGACGGGGACCGCCCGGGCAACCGCCGGGCCCCGCTGCTGATCGGCTTCGCGGTCCTGCTGGTGCTGGCCGTCGGCGGCGGCCTGCTGTACGCGGCCCAGGGCGGTGACAAGGGCGGCCAGGCCGCGCCCACCCCGCCGGCCGGCGCCGCGACCGGTGCCGGCAACCCGCCGCCCGCCCCGGCGCCCACCGGCACGGACGCCGCGCCCGGCGCCACGGCCACGCCCTCCGACACGCCGGCCCCGTCCGCGACCACGGCCGGCCCGAACGCCAAGGCCCAGGCGCAGGCGCTGGACGGACTGCTCACCGAGGGCGGCAACGCCAGGACGCAGATCGGCAACGCCGTCGCCAAGGTCAGCAGCTGCCCGTCGAAGGCCGACATCGAGAGCGCGGCGCAGGTCTTCGACAGCGGGGCCGGCCAGCGCCAGGGGCTGCTGGGCAAGCTCGCCAAGCTGAGCGTCACGGACGTCCCGGGCGGCGCGGACGCGGTGAACTCGTTGAAGTCCGCCTGGCAGCTGTCCGCCGACATCGACAAGGCGTACGCGGCCTGGGCCCGCGCCGTGGCCAAGCAGGGCTGCTCCGGCAACGCGCCGAGCACGCCGGACAAGAAGCACGCGGACGAGCTCAACCCGCAGGCGACCCAGGCGAAGAACGACTTCCTGACCAAGTGGAAGCCGATCGCGGACGCCTACGGCCTCACCCCGCCCACCTCGGACAGGATCTGAACAGCCCGTGACCGGCCCGACCTCCCCCGCCCCCCGCCGTTCCGCCCTGCTGCGCACCGCCACCGCGGTGGCGGTGGTCGTTCCGCTCTGCACGGCGGGCTGGTTCGGCTGGCAGGCCCTGGACGGCTCCGGCCCGGCGGCCGCCACGGCCGCCGCGCAACCCGCCTCGTCGCCGACCGGCGCCACCCCGACCGGCACCACCCCGACCGACCCGTCCCCGGAGCCGGCGACGGGCACGGCGACAGGCACGACGACGAGCCCCGTCCCGGACCCGACGACGGGCGCGCCCACCGGTACGCCGACGCCCGCCGCCACCCCGCAGGCCCCGGCCGGCGGCGGCGACCTGGCCGGCCGCACCGTGGTGCTCGACCCCGGCCACAACCCCGGCAACTTCTCCCACCCCACCGAGATCAACCGTCAGGTGGACGTCGGCAACGGCCACAAGGAGTGCGACACCACCGGCACCGAGACCAACGCGGGCTACACCGAGGCCGACTACACCCTGGACGTCACCCGCCGGGCCCGCGCCCTGCTCACCGCCCGGGGCGCCAAGGTCGTCATGGTGCAGGACGGCGACCGCCCGTGGGGCCCGTGCGTCGACGAGCGGGCCAGGGCGGGCGCCGACGCCCACGCGGACGTCGCGCTGTCGGTGCACGGCGACGGCGCGCCGGCGAGCGGCAGCGGCTTCCACGTGATCCTGCCCGCCAAGGTGGTCGCCGGTACGGCGGACAACTCCGCGATCGTCGAACCCTCGCGCCGGCTGGGCCTGCTGCTGCGCGACCGCTTCCACGCCGCGACCGGCGAGCCGTACGCCGACTACATCGCCAAGGACGGCCTGGACACCCGCTCCGACCTGGGCGGCCTCAACCTCTCCGCGGTTCCCAAGGTGTTCATCGAGTGCGGTAACATGCGCAACTCCGCGGACGCCCGACGGATGACGGACCCTCAGTGGCGGCAGCAGGCCGCCCAGGGGATCGCCGACGCGCTGGGCGCCTTCCTGACCACCCACTGACCGGACCGGGCAAGGGAGTTGGGGCGAAGCGGGCCGACCGGCGGACACCCGCCGAGTCGGCACGGTTTGCAACGACTTCGACCCGTTCCCGGTCCCGCCGTGCACCGGTGGGACGGTTGGGCCTAGGCTTCTGGTCCGTTCGGGAGTTTCGGCCGGTCGGACCGACCGCACGAAGCACCGTCCACGACACGTCAACGAGGGGAACGTAAGTGAATCTGCGCGCTCTCACCAGGGGAGACGCCGCCGTCGCAGGCGCGGCCGTCCTGCTGTTCATCGCCTCCTTCCTGCCCTACTGGACCGTGGACTGCAGCGGCCGGTACTGCGGGGACACCTCGCAGAACGCGTGGAGCACCCAGCTGTTCCCCATCCTGCCGTCGATCTACCTCCTGGGGATCGCCGCGGCCGTCCTGATCCTGGTGCAGCGCTTCCAGGGCCCCGCCGCGGCCAACCGCCAGGTGCTCGGCCTGCGGCTGGACCAGTGGGGCATCGCGTTCAGCGTCGCCGCGCTCTGGACCTCGGTCTGGGCGCTCGGCGGGGGCCCGACGGCCACCACGCTCAGCCACGGCTTCGGCGCCTGGCTCGGCCTCATCTCGCTGCTCGTGCTGGCCGGTGCGGCCGCGGCCGCACCGCTGGTGCCGGCGCTCAAGGCCCCGCTGGTCAACGAGCGCCCGGCCGTCCCGTACCAGGGCGGCTACCCGATGCCGGGTCAGCCCGGCCACCCGGGTGCCCCCGGCCAGCCCGGCCCGGGCCAGTACGGCTACCCGAACCAGGGTCACGACCCGGCCTTCGGCGCCCAGCCGGCCGGTGGCTACGGCTACCCGGCCGCCGGCCAGCCGCAGCCGGGCCAGCCGGTGCAGGCCGGTCCGCAGGACGCCGCCGCGCCGGCCCCGCAGCCGACCCCGGCCGCCCAGCAGCCGGCCGCCCCGGCGGCGGACTTCCAGCCCTTCTGGTTCGCCGTCCCGGCCCCGCGCCAGCTGGCCCCGAAGGACAACCCGGTCGGCGCCCCGGTCGGCGAGGTCGTGCCGGGCACCTGGTACCTGGCCGTCGAGCAGCGCGGCGCGGCCCTGGTCGCCCAGCTGCCGGACGGCACCCAGGGCGTGCTGGCCGACACCGCCGGCATCCAGCGCGGCTGACGCCGCGGCGCGGACGCGAGCCGCGCGACGGCACGGAGAAGGGGCGGGACCGGATCACCGGTCCCGCCCCTTCCGTGTCCCCGGGGCCGGGAGGCCCTCAGCAGCAGTCCTGGACCACCAGCCCGGCGGGCAGCTGGTCCCCGCCGAAGACCGCGACGGTCGCCGGGTCCCCGCCGAGCGCGGCGACCGCGAGCAGCAGCGCCCCGGCCGTCCAGGTGGTGCGCTCCTCGGGCCAGATCGCGTCGTCCTCGAAGACGTACCCGGTCCAGTACGAGCCGTCCTCGTGCCGCAGGTGCCGCTGGATCCAGCGCAGGATGTCCACCGCGCGGTCGGACTGGCCGATCGCCCAGAGCGCGAGCGCCAGTTCGGCGCTCTCGCCGCCGGTCACCCACGGGCGGTCGCTGACGCAGCGCACGCCGAGGCCGGGGACGACGAAGCGCTCCCAGTCCCGCTCGATCCGCGCCACCGCCGCGTCGCCGCGCAGGCCGGTGCCGAGCACCGGGTAGTACCAGTCCATCGAGTAGCGGTCCTTGTCGAGGAACCGCTCGGGGTGGTGGGCGATGGCGTGCCGCAGCCGGCCGGCCGCGAGCTCCCAGTCGGGCTGCGGCTCCTCCAGGTAGTCGGCGACGGCCAGCCCGCAGCGCAGCGCGTGCAGGATGCTGGACGAGCCGGTGAGCAGCGCCTCCTCGGTGGCCGCGCCGTCCTCGCCGACCCGCCAGGCGATCGGGCCGCCGGGCAGCCGCAGGCCGACGATGAAGTCCAGCGCCCGCCGGACCACCGGCCAGATCCACTCCAGGAAGGCGTCGTCGCCGGTGCTGAGGTGGTGGTGCCAGACCCCGACCGCGATGTACGCGCAGAAGTTGCTCTCCTTGGCCCGGTCGGTGACCGTGCCGTCGGTGTACGCGGCGTACCAGGAGCCGTCGGGGTTCTGCCGGGAGGCGAGCCAGCGGTAGGCGGCCTCGGCGGCGGCGTGCTCCCCGGCGGTGTCCAGGGCCATCGCGGCCTCGGTGTGGTCCCAGGGGTCGAGGTGGTGGCCCGCGAACCAGGGGATGGCGCCGTCGGGGCGCTGCTCGGCCAGGATGCTGCGCACGGTGTCGGCCGCCTGCTCGGCGTCCAGCACCCCGTCGAGCAGCAGCACCTCGGGGACGGCGGCGGTCACTCCGCCCCGCCCGGCGCGCGCTCGACCTTGTTCGGCTTGGAGGCGTAGGCGACGAAGCTCTTGCCGATGAGCGGGTTGAGCGCCTTCTCGGCGGCCTTGGTGATCGAGCTGATCACCGGGGTGCCGACGATGTCCCAGACCAGCAGCTGGTGGTAGGCCTTGACCGGCAGCGCCTTGTCGTTGTCCACGCCGACCGCGCACTTGATCCACCAGTACGGCGAGTGCAGGGCGTGCGCGTGGTGGGTGCCGTACGGCTCCAGGCCGGCGTCCTTGAGCTTGCCGAGCAGCTCGTCGCCCCGGTAGATCCGGATGTGGCCGCCCTCGACCTCGTGGTACTCGTCGGACAGCGCCCAGCAGATCTTCTCCGGCAGCCAGCGCGGCACGGTGACGGCGATCAGGCCGCCCGGCTTGAGGACCCGGAACATCTCGTTGAGCACGCCCTTGTCATCGGGTATGTGCTCCATCACCTCGGAGATGATGATCTTGTCGAAGTAGTCGTCCTCGAACGGCAGCGCCAGCGCGTTGCCCTCCATCGCGACCGCCGACGCGCCCTCGGGGGCCTCGCCGGCCAGCTCCATCGCCGCGAACCACTTCTTGACCTCGGCGATCTCCTCGGCGTTCTGGTCGAGGGCGATCACGTTGGCGCCGCGGCGGTAGCACTCGAACGCGTGCCGGCCCCCGCCGCAGCCCAGGTCGAGCACCCGGTCGCCGGGGGCGAGCGGGAAGCGCGAGAAATCGACGGTCAGCACTGCAGGGCTCCCATTTCTATTGCCACCAAGCGTTCTTGACGCTTCGTCAGGTCACACTCGCCTCAACCCCGGAGCGGCTCGCTCACGAGCCCGCCCCTCAGGGCACGTACCGCCAGCCCGGCCCGGAGCGGGCCCGGGCGCCGACGCCGGTGGCGATCGCCGCGCGGTAGGCCTCGGCGGTCAGCTCGGCGGCCCGCTCCCAGGTGAACCGGGCCAGCACCCGCTCGCGGCCGGCCGCGCCGAGCCCGGCGCGCAGCTCCGGGTCGTCCAGCAGCCGGCCGAGCGCGGCGGCCAGGGCGCCCGCGTCCCCCGGCGGCACCGCCAGGCTGGTCCCGCCGTCCGGCCCGGCCACCTCGGGGATCGCCCCGCCGGTGGTCGCCACCAGCGGGGTGCCGGTGGCCATCGCCTCGGCGGCGGGCAGCGAGAAGCCCTCGTACAGCGACGGGACGCAGGCGACCTCCGCCGAGCGGTACAGGTCGACCAGCTCGCGGTCGCTCAGCCCGGTGCGGAACTCGATGTGCTCCGCCAGCCCGAAGCGGCGCACCGCCTCGGCCACCGGCCCGTCCTCCTTCTGCGGCTTGCCGACCACCACCAGGTGGGCGTCCCGCTCGGTGCGGACCTTGGCCAGCGCCTCGACCAGGAACACCAGGCCCTTGAGCGGCACGTCCGCGCTGGAGGTGGTGACGATCCGGCCCGGGACCCGCTCGATCCGCGCCGAGGGCGACCAGAGGCGGGTGTCGGCGCCGATCGGCACCACCGAGATCGCGCCGGGGGCGGCGCCCAGGTGCTCGGCGATCTCGCGCTGCGAGGTGCCGGAGACGGTGATCACGTGGTCCAGCCGGGCCGCGACCCGGCGCTGCATCCGGGTGAAGGCGTACCAGCGGCGCAGCGACAGCCGCTTGCCCCGGGTGGTGGCCGCGTCCAGCTCCAACTGCCGGTCCACGGTGATCGGGTGGTGGATCGTGGTGACCAGCGGGAAGCCGTGCCGGGCCAGGCCGAGCAGGCCGTAGCCGAGGGTCTGGTTGTCGTGCACCACGTCGTAGCGGCCCTTGTGCCGGGCCAGGTACTGCCGGGCGCGCAGCGAGAAGGTGAGCGGTTCGGGGAAGCCGCCGGTGCGCATGGTGGCGAACTCCAGCACGTCCACCGGGCCGCGGAACTCACCGCGGGCGGGGGTGCGGAAGGGGTCGTCGGCGCGGTAGAGGTCCAGGCTGGGCAGCTCGACCAGGCGGACCGAGCCGGGGCCCTCGACCTCGTCCAGCACGGGGTAGGGCTGGGCGCCGATCACGTCCACGTGGTGGCCGAGCCGCGCCAGCTCCCGGGAGAGGTGCCGTACGTACACGCCCTGACCGCCGCAGAACGGGTCCCCGCGGTATGACAGCAGGGCAATCCGCAGCGGCTGCGCGGTCATCCTCGGCCCTCATCTCTGGCTGCTATCGGTGCGAGCGGCGCCCAACGGTGGCACCGGTCGCTAAAGTAGATCAGGTTTCAGTGGCTGTGGAACTCGTCATCGACCGTGTGAACAATGAGAGACCTCGAAGATACCGGCCCGTAGCTTTCGCTCAGGAGCCAGGGCTGGTGATTCCCGCCACGCCGGGCCCGACCGACCGCGGGTCGCCTTCGGGTCGACCTTTCTGGAGCACGCCGCCACCCACGCGCCCCCGGGAGCACCCTTGCCGTCGCCGACCACGTCCGTGAGCCCCGCCTCCCCCGCACCGGGCGAGCCGCCGCTGTCCGCGCGCCAGGCCGAGCGGCGCCGCCGCATCCTGCGCGCCGCCACCGCGCTGGCCGCCCGCGGCGGGTACGAGGCGGTGCAGATGCGGGAGGTCGCGGAGAGCGCCCAGGTCGCCCTCGGGACGCTGTACCGGTACTTCCCGTCCAAGGTCCACCTGCTGGTCGCGGTCATGCTGGAGCAGCTCCAGGGGCTCCAGGAGCACATCCGGCGGCACCCGACGACCGATCCGGAGCCGGCCCTGCGGGTCGCCGACGCCCTCACCCGGGCCTTCCACGCGCTCCAGCGCGAGCCGCTGCTGGCCGAGGCGATGGTCCGGGCGCTCAGCTTCGCGGACCGCTCGGTCGGCACCGAGGTGGACCAGGTCAGCGCCGCCACCGGACAGCTCATCCTGGACGCGATCGGGCAGTCCGGCCCGCCCAGCGAGGGCCAGCGCGCGGCCGTCCGGGTGATCGAGCACACCTGGCACTCGGCCCTGGTCGCCTGGCTCTCCGGGCGCGCCTCGATCGCCGAGGTCCGGGCCGACCTGCACACCGCGGCCCGGCTGCTCGCACTGCCCTGACCGCCCCGGCCGGCGGGACGGCCACCGGGGGCGATTACTGGAACCTGTTCCAGCCCCGCGCCGCCCCGGCCGACCCGCGCGCCGCGGCCCGGCGGTTAGAGTCGACGGGCAGCACAACTCCATCCCGCTCCTCCCCCGGGGGAAGCCGGTGCGAATCCGGCGCTGACCCGCAACCGTGAGCCCGACCGCGCCCCCGGCGCCCCGGGCGAGCCGGGGCACCCGGGGAGGGACGAGCGGCGAACCGGGCACCCGCACCCGCCCGGCACCCGTCGAGGACTACGGAACGGCCCCCGCCGGGGCCCGCCACCGCTCACCGAAAGGCACACCGCACCATGCTGACCGCCGCCCGCCTGGGCGCCGCCGCCCTGTCCGCCGCGCTGCTCGCCGGCCTCGCCGCCGGACCGGCCCTCGCCGACAGCCCGTCGCCCACGGCCGCCGCCACCCCGGACGGCCTGTACGGCAAGAGCGACCCGACGTACGACGGCGTCTGGCGGCAGTCCCTCGCGCTCACCGCGCTGACGGCGGCCAAGGTCACCCCCGCCGACTCCGCCGTCGACTGGCTCACCGGACAGCAGTGCGAGGACGGCGGCTGGCCCTCCTACCGGGCCCCCGGCGCGGCCTGCGACCCCAAGACCGAGGACAGCAACGCCACCGCCGTCGCCCTCCAGGCCCTGGTCGCCGTCGGCGGGCACCAGCCCGCCGTCGACAAGGGCCTCCAGTGGCTCAAGGCCAACCAGAACGCCGACGGCAGCTGGGCCTACAACCCCGGCAACCCCGGCGACGCCAACTCCACCGGCCTCGTCGTCAACGCGCTGTTCGCCGCCCGGACCGACCCGGCGAGCATCGCCAAGCCCGGCACCGGCGGCGCCGCCGGGAAGAACGCCTTCGACGGCCTCGCCCGCTTCCAGCTCGGCTGCGCCGCCCCCGCCGACCAGCGCGGCGCCTTCGCCTTCCAGCCCGACCCGGCCGCCGGCACGCTCGCCCCCAACACCCTCGCCACCGCCCAGGCCGCCCTCGCCGCCGCCGGCGGGCACCTGCCGGTCGCCTCCTCGGTGCACGCCGACGCCACCGCCAAGCCCCTCGCCTGCGCCGACGGCTCCGCGCCCGCCACCGTGCCGCACGCCGAAGCGGGCGAGGCCGTCAGCGCCTACCTCGCCGCCCAGCTCGGCTCCGGCGACGGGCACCTCACCCTCACCACCCCCGGCGCCGAGCCCAAGCCCGACTACACCGCCACCGCCTGGGCCGCCCTCGCCCTCGTCCAGAGCGGCCACCCCGACGAGGCCACCGACGCCGTCGACTGGCTGGAGGGGCAGGGCGCCACCTGGACCAAGAACGGCACCGACGCCGCCGCCACCGCCACCCTCCTGCTGGTCGGCCAGGCCACCCACCGCGGCGACGCCGCCCTCACCGGCCAGCTCACCGCCCTCGGCCCGGCGCCCAAGGCCGAGGCCGCCTCGACCACCGCCACCCCGGCGAAGAAGAAGAGCGACGGCATCGGGCAGTTCTGGCTGATCATCGTCGGCCTCCTGATCGGCGTCGGCGGCGGGCTGCTGCTCAGCCTCCAGCGCAAGCGCAACCCGAAGCTCTGATGCGGGCCCTGCGTGACGTCGCCGGGGGCCGCGGCCCCCGGCGGGCACCGGCCGCCCTGCTGCTCACCCTGCTCGGCACCCTGGTCCTGCTGGCCTGCGCCACCCCGGCGCAGGCCGCCGGGTACCGGTACTGGTCGTTCTGGCGCGGGGCCGACGGCGGGGCCTGGGCGTACCAGCAGCAGGGGCCCGCGATCTCCGTGCCGCCGGACGGCTCGGTGGACGGCTGGCGGTTCGCCCTCAGCCCGGACGGCGGACAGGACGCCGCCCGGCCGCGCACGGCGTCCGGGTTCGACGGGATCTGCGCCGCCACCCCCGCCCAGGACGGCCGCAAGCGGGTCGCCGTGGTGCTGGACTTCGGCACGGCCCAGGACGCCGGAGCGTCCGCCGCCGCGCCGCCCGGGTCGCGGACCGCCTGCGCGAGCGTCGCACCGCGCGCCACCTCGGCCGAGGTGCTGGCCGCCGTGGCCCCGCCGCTGCGCTACGAGTCCAACGGGATGCTGTGCGCCATCGCCGGCTACCCGGGGGCCGGTTGCGGCGACCAGGTGGACGCGGGCGCCGCCGCCCAGCCCAAGGCCGGCGCCGACGGCGGCAGTGGCAGCAGCGGCAGCGGCCCGGACCTCGGCCTGGCCGCCGGCGGCGCGCTGGTCGCCATCCTCGCCGGTGGCGCCGTCTGGCAGGCACGCCGCCGCCGTCACTCCTGAGGCGTGCCGTGACACGCCCCGACCCCGTTCCCAGGACAGATCCGTGAGCAGCACCACCCGCAGCACCCGCAGCACCCGCCCGCCCGTCGGACCGCGCCAACTACACCCCGGGGCCTGGTGGTTGTGGGCACTCGGGCTCGGCGCGGCGGCGACCCGCACCACCAACCCGGTGCTCCTGCTGCTGCTCGCCGCGACCGCCGGCTACGTGGTCGCGGCGCGGCGCGGCGACGCGCCCTGGTCGCGTTCGTACGGGGCGTTCCTGCGCCTCGGACTGCTGGTGCTCGGCATCCGGCTGGCCTTCGCGGTGCTGCTCGGCTCCCCCGTCCCCGGCACCCACACGCTGTTCGGCCTGCCCGAAGTCCCGCTCCCCGCCTGGGCGCAGGGGGTGCGGATCGGCGGGCGGGTCACCCTCGAAGGCGTGCTCGCGGCACTGTACGACGGGCTGCGGCTGGCCACCCTGCTGGTCTGCGTCGGCGCCGCCAACTCGCTGGCCAGCCCCGCCCGGCTGCTGCGCGCCCTGCCCGGCGCGCTCTACGAGGCGGGCGTGGCCGTGGTGGTGGCGATGACCTTCGCGCCGAACCTGGTCGCCGACGTACGCCGGCTGCGCGCCGCCCGCCGCCTGCGCGGCCGCAGCGACCAGGGCGTCGCGGCCGTGCTGAGCGTCGGACTCCCCGTCCTGGAGGGCGCGTTGGAGCGCTCGATCGCCCTGGCCGCGGCGATGGACACCCGCGGCTTCGGCCGCACCGCCGACGTGCCGCGCCGACTGGCCCGGGTCACGGCCGCGCTCACCCTGGCCGGGCTGCTCGGGGTCTGCCTGGCCGCGTACGGACTGCTGACCGCCGGGGGCGCCGGCTGGGCGCCGCCGGTGCTGCTGCTGGGCCTGGCCGCCGCCTTCACCGGACTGCTGCTCGGCAACCGACGGTCCGTCAGATCCCGCTACCGGCCCGACCCGTGGGCGCTGCCGGAGTGGCTGACCGCCGGGTCCGGGGTCGCCGCCGCCGCCCTGTTCAGCTACCTCGCGACACGGGATCCGGCCGCCTTCGCCCCCACCGTCGTCCCGCCGACCGTCCCCGAGCTGCCGCTGGCCGCCGTCCTGGCCGTACTCCTCGGCCTGGTACCGGCCTTCGCCGCCCCGACCCCGCCCCGGAGGGCATCGTGATCACCTTCGAGCAGGTCTCCGTCCGGTACGCGGACTCCGCCGCCCCGGCGCTGGCGGGCGTCGACCTCACCGTGCCCGAGGGCGAACTCTGCCTGCTGGTGGGCCCCTCGGGCTCCGGCAAGTCCACCCTGCTGGGCACCGTCAGCGGCCTGGTACCGCACTTCACCGGCGGGGTGCTGCACGGCCGGGTCACCGTCGGCGGCCGGGACACCCGCGAACACCGGCCGCGCGAACTCGCCGACCTGGTCGGCACCGTGGGCCAGGACCCGGCGGCGCACTTCGTCACCGACACCGTCGAGGACGAACTCGCCTACGGCATGGAGTCACTGGGCCTGCCCGGCGACGTGATGCGGCGCCGGGTCGAGGAGACCCTCGACCTGCTCGGCCTCGCCGACCTGCGCGACCGCGCCCTGGGCTCGCTCTCCGGCGGCCAGCAGCAGCGCGTCGCGATCGGCTCGGTGCTCACCGTGCACCCGCGCGTCCTGGTCCTGGACGAGCCCACCTCGGCACTCGACCCGGGCGCCGCCGAGGAGGTGCTGGCCGTGCTGCAACGACTGGTGCACGACCTGGGCACCACCGTGCTGATGGCCGAGCACCGGCTGGAGCGGGTCGTCCAGTACGCCGACCAGGTGCTGCTGCTGACCCCGGGCGAACCGCCCGTCCTGGGCGAACCCGCCGAGGTGATGGCGCACTCCCCCGTGCACCCGCCGGTGGTCGGCCTCGGCCGGCTCGCCGGCTGGCGGCCGCTGCCGCTGTCCGTCCGGGACGCCCGGCGCAAGGCCGCCGCACTGCGCGCCGACCTGGACGGGCGCGCGCCCGGCGCCGTCGCCGTTCCCGACGCCGCTCCGATCGCCGACTGCGCCCGCCTGGCCGTACGGCGCGGCCCGGTCCAGGCCCTGCGCGGGGTCGACCTGACGCTGCGCCCCGGCGAGATCGCCGCCCTGATGGGCCGCAACGGCGCCGGCAAGTCCACCCTGCTCGGCAGCCTGGTCGGCCTGCACGCCCCCGACTCCGGCCGCGTCACCGTCGGCGGCCGCACCCCGCACCGCACCCGCCCCGCCGAACTGATCCGGCAGGTCGGCCTCGTCCCCCAGGACCCGCGCGACCTGCTCTACGGGGAGAGCGTCGCCGCCGAGTGCGCCGCCGCGGACGCGGACGCCGGGGCCGCCGCGGGCACCTGCCGCGCCCTGGTCGGGCGACTGCTGCCCGGCATCGACGGCACCGCCCACCCCCGGGACCTCTCCGAGGGCCAGCGGCTCACCCTCGCCCTCGCCGTCGTCCTCACCGCCAGGCCCCCGCTGCTGCTCCTGGACGAGCCGACCCGCGGCCTGGACTACGCCGCCAAGGCCCGGCTGGTCGAGATCCTGCGCGGGCTCGCGGCCGAGGGGCACGCCGTCCTGCTGGCCACCCACGACGTCGAGCTCGCCGCCGAACTCGCCCACCGCACCCTGATCCTGGCCGAGGGCGAGATCGTCGCCGACGGCCCGACCGCGGAGGTGGTGGTCTCCTCCCCCGCCTTCGCGCCGCAGGTCGCCAAGGTGCTGGCGCCCGGACCTTGGCTCACCGTCCGGCAGGTCGCGGAGGCACTGAACGCATGAGCAGCCGACCCGTACCGCTCGGCCGCCGCTCCGTCGCGGCACTGTCCCTGGTCTCCCTGGTCGGCGTGACGGCCTTCGGCTGGCCGCTGCTCGCCTCCACCGGATCGGCTCTGGTCGGCCACTCCGCCGACGCGCCGTGGCTGTTCGCCCTGCTGCTGCCGCTGCTGCTGGCCGTCGTCATCGCGCAGATCTCCGAAGGCCGTACGGCGAGCGGCGGGGCGCCGGGCCTGGACGCCAAGTCCGTCGCCCTGCTGGGGGTGCTGGCGGCGGCCGGCGCCGCGCTGCGGCCGCTGGGGGCGGGGACGGCGGGCCTGGAGCCGATGTTCTTCCTGATGGTGCTGTCGGGGCGGGTCCTCGGCCCCGGCTTCGGCTTCGTCCTCGGCTCGCTGTCGATGTTCGCCTCCGCGCTGCTCACCGGCGGGGTCGGACCGTGGCTGCCGTTCCAGATGCTCGCCATGGGCTGGGTCTGCCTCGGCGCGGGCCTGCTGCCCGGCCCGGCCTCGCTGCGCGGCCGCCTCGAACTGCTGCTGCTCGCGGGGTACGGCGCCGTCTCCGCCGTCCTGTACGGCACGATCATGAACCTCCAGGGCTGGCCGTACATCGGCGGCCTGGCCGGCTCCATCTCCTTCCACCCCGGCGACCCGCTGTCCGCCAACCTGGTCCGCTTCGCCGCCTACTGCCTCACCACCTCCCTGGGCTGGGACCTCCCGCGCGCCGCCCTCACCGTCGTGCTCTGCCTCACCCTCGGCACCCCCGTCCTGCGCGCCCTGCGCCGCACCACCCGCCGCGCGGCCTTCGACGCCCCCGTCGACTTCCGACCGCCGCTAGGGTGACCGTTCGAAGCGTCCGCCAGAACGGGAGTCCACCCCAGTGTCCGCAGAATCCCCCGGCTACGAGGCCGACTCCGACACCGAGACCGACCAGGACGACGATCCCTGGATCACCGCGTACTGCCCCGTCGACCCCGAACTGGCCGCCCGGCTGGTGGCGATGGCGGACCTCGACTGGACGGACGGCGACGTCGGCGAACGCGCGATGACCGACGCCGGCTGGCACTCGACCGGCGACCACCTCGGCGAGCTGAACGAGAAGGCCTGCACACCGGCGGGCCACCTCGCGTACGGCGACGACTGCCTCTTCCTGCCCTTCGCCTACGAGTACTACGTGCACCCCGACGGCGGGATGGCCGAGGACTTCTGGGGCACCCTCCCCGGCTGGCGGAGCAGCACCGACCAGGAGACCGACACCTTCACCGAGCAACTGGACGCCGTCGCCGCCCGGTTCACCACCCTGCTCGGCCCGCCCGACCACGACGTCAGCCACGAACGGCGACCGCACTCCGGCAGCGTCCGGCGCTACCGCGTCTGGCGCCGCGGCGACAACGCCCTGGTGGTGGCCCCGGGCCTGGACCCCTTCTCGTACTCCCAGTTCGAGCACGCCTTCGTCCAGATCCGCCCCCTCCCGGCGGCGGCGCCGCTGCCGCCCGCCGAGGAACTGGTCGACTTCTTCACCTGGTAGTCCTCCCGGCCTACGCCGGTGGCACTCAGCGGTCCGGGACTCCCCAGTCCAGGGCGGACCGGGCCAGGGCGGCGAGCCCGAGCGCGGCCGGGAGTTCGACGAGGAACGCCATCGCGAGGGCGGTGTACCAGGCTCCGCCGCCCTCGGCGGTCATCACGTCGAACCAGGCGTCGAGGAGCAGCAGGGTGGCGGCCGCGGCGGCGGCCAGGGCGGTCAGGCGTGAGCGCCGGACGAGCAGCCTGGCGGTGGCGATCAGGCCGGCGACCTGGAGGACGTCCATGCCGATCCACACCGTGGACCAGTTCCGGACCTCGGCCTGCCCTCGGGTGGCCGACCCGAGGACCAGGATCCAGGCGAAGAGCAGGACCGAGACGGCGATCAGCGCCCCGCCCAGGAGCGTGCGGGAGCGCTCCGCCGTCGGGTGTGCCGATCCCAGGCGGTCGAGCGCCGCCCGCACCGGCCGACCGTCCCCCGTTGTCGTTCTCATGATCGAGAATCTACCCACCCCCTCGCGGGACCCGGCGGGCGGTGCCCGGGGCCGGAACCGCACCGCCCGGGGGCGGCGCCCCGGCGCCCCGTTACCATCGCCCGGCCGTGATCGACGGAGGGGGTACGACGTGGGACTGATCCAGCACTGGCGGGACTCCAAGGCGCAGGAGCTGCACCGGGAGGGCATCCGCCTGCTCAACCGGGGGCGCGCGCGGGACGCGGAGCCCGTGGCGCGCGAGGCGGTCCGCATCCGCTCGAAGGTCTTCGGCCCGGACGATGCCACCACCCTGGCGAGCCGGGTGGTGTGGGCGCGCGCACTCGGCGGCCTCCAGCGTCATGCCGAGGCGGAGGCCGAGCTGCGCGAGGTGCTGCGGCTGGCGCCCGACCCGACCGCCCGGGGCGAGCTCGTCCGCTGGGCCCGGCTGGGGCTCGCCCAGGTCCAGGTGCGGACGGGACGGGCCGAGGAGGCGCGGGCCGAGGCAGCCCTCCTCCTGGAACTCACCGGTCGGGCCGACGTCGATTACACCCGCGCCGCGCTGGCGATCGAGGCCGCGGCACTCAGCACGCTCGGCCGCCACGCCGAGGCGGTCGCGCGCTGGACGGAGCTGGAGGCGGCCGCCACCGCCACCGCGGGCGGGGGCAGTGCCCAGGCGCTCAAGGCCCGGTCCGACCGGACCCAGGCACTCGTCTACCTGGGCCGCTTCCAGGAGGCCGAGGCGCAGGCCCGGGCGCTGATGGACGTCGCGGCCTCGGGCGGTCCCGGTGGCGTGCTGCTCGGGATGGCCGCGCGGAACGCCCTGGTGCTCTCACTGACGGCCCGCGGCCGGGCGGTCGAGGCCGAGGCCGAGGCCCGCACCGCCGTCGGACACGCAGCCGGCATCGCGGGCCTGGACGCCCGCTTCCTCCTCACCGCCCGGCTCGGCCTGGCCCGCGCCCTGAACGCGCAGGGCCGCCACGACGAAGCACTGTCGGCGCTCCGCCCCGCGCTCGAACACACCACGCCGGACCCCGTCGGCGAGGAGGAACTGGAGGCCGCGCTCCACCTCGTCACGGCGGTCACCCTGCTCGGGCTGGGGAAGGACGCGGCGCCGTCCCTGGAGAAGTCCTCGGAGCTCTGCCGGCGCACGCTCGGGCCGAACCACCACCGCGCCCTGGAGGTCGGCACGCTCCGGGGCCGGGTCCTCGCCGCCCAGGGCCGCCTGCCGGAAGCCCGCGAGGCCCTCCGGACCAACGCCGCCGCCTGGCAGGAGCACTTCGGCGAGGGCCACCCGAAGACACGGGCGGCGCAGCAGGCCCTGGCCGAACTGGGCTGACCCCGCCCCAGCCCCCGCCGCGACACCGACTCCCGCCCCCCTGGGGGGCGGACGGCGGCGCGCGCACCGCCCGGCGCGCGCACCGGACATACCCGACACGCCCCGGCGCGCCACCTGCCGTACGGGGCCGAACCACCGTAGATTTGACGGATCGTCACTTTTTAGGCCCGCCCGGCCGTCCACGACTCCGTCGATCGGTGGTGGTTGCCATGCGACGTCCCTCCCTGCGGATGCGAATCCTCCGGCTCGGCCTCGGTGGCTGCCTGCTGGCCGCCGCCACGGCCGGCAACGCCGCGGCCGCGCCGGGCGAGCGCCCGAAGGACGGGCCCGGTTCGCCGGAGCAGCGGATCGAGAGCCTCCTCGCCCAGCTGACCACCGACGAGAAGGTCACCCTGCTACGCGGCCGGGACGCCCCCGCCGGGGTGGACTCCGTCGGCTACGTCGCGGGCGTGCCCCGGCTCGGCATCCCGCCGCTGCTGCTGACGGACGGCCCGGCCGGCGTCCGGGACGGCCGCCCGGCGACCGCGCTGCCCGCACCCGTCGCGCTGGCCGCCGCCTTCGACCCGGCGCTGGCCACCCGGTACGGCGACGTGCTGGGCCGGGAGACCCGGGCGCGCGGCTACCAGGTGCTGTACGCGCCCATGGTGAACATCGTCCGGACCCCTCAGGGCGGGCGGAACTTCGAGACGCTGGGCGAGGACCCGTACCTCGCCGGGCGGCTCGCCACCGCCGAGGTGCGCGGCATCCAGGCGCAGCGCGTCGCCGCGCAGGTCAAGCACTTCGCGGCCAACAACCAGGAGGACAACCGCCAGTCGTACGGCTCGGACGTGGACGAGCGCACCCTGGCCGAGATCGAGCTGCCCGCCTTCCGGGCGGCGGTACGGGAGGGCCGGGCCTGGTCGGCGATGTGCGGCTACAACCCGGTGAACGGCGTGTGGGCGTGCGAGAACTTCCCGCTGCTGCGCGACGTGCTCAAGGGCCGCTGGGGCTTCGACGGGGTGGTCGGCTCCGACTACCCGGCCACCCACTCCGCCGTCAACGCCGCCGCCGGCGGGCTGGACCAGGAGTTCGGCGGTTCGAGCTACTTCGCCGACCTGCCCGCCGCCGCGGCGGACGGCCGGCTCGCCCCGGCCGTGCTGGACGACCAGGTCCGCCGGGTGCTGCGGCTGATGGCGCGCACGGGAGCGCTCGACGGCGTCCAGGCGCCCCCGGCCGACCCGGCCGCCGGAGCGCGCGACGCCCGGGCCGCCGCCGCCGCCGGAACGGTTCTGCTGCGCAACGAGGGGTCCGCCCTGCCGCTGGACGCCGCCCGGCTCAAGTCCGTCGCCGTGATCGGCCCCTGGGCGGACCGCGCCTACACCGGTGGCGGCGGCTCCTCGCACGTCACCCCGTACGCCGAGCACACGGTGACGCCCCGCCAGGGCATCGCGGCCCGGGTCGGCCCGAACACGGAGGTGCGCCACGACCCCGGCGACGACCCGGCCGCGGCGGCCGCGGCGGCCACCGGGGCGGACGTCGCGGTGGTGGTGGTCGGCGACCAGGAGACCGAGGGCGCCGACCGCGGCTCGCTGAACCTCACCGCGGCGGACGACGCGCTGATCCAGGCCGTCGCCCGGGCCAACCCGCGCACCGTGGTGGTGCTGAACACCGGCGGCCCCGTCACCATGCCGTGGCTGGACGCGGTGCCCGCCGTGGTCGAGGCCTGGTACCCGGGCGAGCAGAGCGGCGCCGCGCTCGCCGACGTGCTGTTCGGCGACGTCGACCCGGCCGGGCGACTGCCCGTCACCTTCCCGACCTCCGCCGACGCCACCCCGATCCGGGACGCCGCCCAGTACCCGGGCACGGACGGCACCTACCACTACACCGAGCGCCTCGGCGTCGGCTACCGCTGGTACGACGCGAGCGGCACCGCCCCGCTGTTCCCCTTCGGCCACGGCCTCTCGTACACCACCTTCGACTACGGCGGCCTCACCGTGACCGGCCCCGACCAGGCCGGCCGGGTCCGGGTCGGCTTCGACGTCGCCAACCGGGGCCGCCGGACCGGCACCGAGGTGCCGCAGCTGTACCTGACCTTCCCGGCCGCGGCCGGCGAACCCCCGCAGCAGCTGAAGGCCTTCGACAAGGTCACCCTGGCGCCCGGCGCCTCGACCCACGTGGACCTGCTGCTGGACCGCTCCGCCTTCGCCGTCTGGGACGAGGGCGTGCACGGCTGGGGCGTCCCCGGCGGTCGGTACGGCCTCACCGTCGGCTCCTCCTCCCGCGCGCCCCGGCTGCGGGGCGGCGTCGACGCCCCCGCGTCCCCCGCCGTCTCCACCTGGTCCGGGCGGATCACCGGCTCCGACGGCGCCTGCCTGGACGCCTCGGCCGCCGCCGGGGACGCCGGCCGGCCGCTGGAGGCGACGGACTGCTCGGGCGTGGCCGCCCAGGACGCCACCGTCGGCTCGGACGGCAGCATCGGCGTCCTGGACGGCTGCCTCACCCCGGCCGGCTCCGCCGACGGCGCCGCCGTGCTCCTGCGGGACTGCACCCGGACCGCCGACCAGGAATGGCGCAGGGGGCCGGACTCCTCGCTGCTGAACCCGTCGACCGGCCGCTGCCTGAGCGGCGCGGACGGCCGACTGCTGCTGCAGCCCTGCGGGACGACCGCCGGACAGCGCTGGACCACGCCCAGCCCCAGCGGGCCGCTGACCGGCATCGACGGGCAGTGCACGGACGTCGACGGGGCGTCCACCGTCAACGGCACCGCCGTCCAGCTCTACCGCTGCAACTCCACCGGCGCCCAGGACTGGACCGTCCACCAGGACGGCTCGCTCCGGGCCCTCGGCAAGTGCCTGGACGTCACCAACGGCAGCACCGCCGCCGGCACCCCCGTCCAGCTCTACGACTGCAACGGCACCGCCGCCCAGAGCTGGTACCCGCGCCCGGACGGCACCCTGCTCAACCCGGGCTCCCGCCGCTGCCTGGACGCCCGGGGCGGCGGCAGCGCCGACGGGACCAGGCTCGAACTCTGGGACTGCACGGGCGGCGCCAACCAGCTCTGGAAACCGCCCGCCTGACCGGTACCCGCTCCACCGGTGATTGCGCACGCGGCGTTCGGAATGCCCGAACGCCGCCGTACGCTGTCCCGCAACACCGGCAGGATCATCGCGAACACCTCAACACGAGCCGCAGCACGCACCACGAGCGGGCCGAGCGGGCCCGCGACCGCACGCGGGCGTTCGGGGGAACCGGAGAAACCAGTGGAACTTCGTCAGTTGCGCGTCTTCGAGGCCGTGGCCACCCACCGCACCGTCACCGCCGCGGCCGTGGCGCTCGACCTGGCCCCCTCCTCGGTGTCCGAGCAGATCCGCACCCTCGAACACAGCCTGGACACCGAGCTGTTCGACCGCGCCCCGCGCGGAACCAGGCTCACCGCGGCCGGCGAGCGGCTGCTGCCCTGGGCGCGCACACTGCTCGACCAGGCCGAACAGGCCCGCCGCGAGGTGGTCGCCGACCGCGCCCGGCTGCGGCTCGGCGCGCTGGAGACGATAGCCGCGACCCACGTCCCGGCCGTGCTGGCCCGGCTCGCCGAACGCCGCCCCGGCCTGGACGTCGCGCTGCACACCGACACCGCCCGGGACGCGCTGCTCGGCGGCGTCGCGGCCGGGGCACTGGAGGCCGCCCTCATCCTGGACACCGCCGGACCGCTCGGCGACCTCGGCTTCTACCTGCCGCCCGCCCCGCTCGACCACCTCGACCTCCAGGACGTCCCGCTCGCCCTGGTCGCCGCCCCCGCCCACCCGCTCGGCGGCGCCGCCGCCCTCACCCGCGAGGACCTGCGCGGCCAACGCCTGCTGGTGAACACCCCGGCCTGCTCCTTCCGGCTGGCCGGCGAGCGCCTGCTCGGCCACGCCGTCGAACGCGTCCCCACCGGCGGCGTCGCCGTCACCCGCGCCTGCGCCGAACAGGGCCTCGGCATCGCCCTGCTCCCCGACTTCGCCGTCCGGGAGCCCCTCGCCTCCGGCGCCCTCGTCCGCCTCCCCCTCACTCCCCCGCCCCTGCACCTCCGCCTGGTGTGGCGCGCCGACCGCGAGACCGTCCCCGGCCTGCGCGCGGCCCTGTACGCCGCCGCGGCCTGAACTCCCGCACACCACAAGCCCGTTCACCGCACACCCGGTCGGCCCGGACGGTATCGCCCGGCCCCTCGAACGCCGGACGGCGCGCCCCGGAACCCCGGGGCGCGCCGTCCGCCTCCTACCCACCCGCCGAATCAGGCCTTCGGGCCCGCCGACTGCACGACCTCGAAGGACCACAGCGTGGACCCGGAGGCGGCCGGCCGCTTCGGCGCCTCGCCGCCCTCGCCGCCACCCCGGTGGGCGGCCTGCATCGGGCCCTCCATCCACGCCTTGAAGTCCTCCTCGCTGCGCCAGCGGGTGTAGACCAGGTACTGGTCGGTCCCCTCGACCGGACGCAGCAGTTCGAACCACTCGAAGCCGTCGGAGTTCTCCACCGCACCGGCCCGCGAGGCGAAGCGCTGCTCCAGCACCTCGCGCTGCTCGGCGGGCACCGTCAGTACGTTGATCTTGACGACGGACATGCCGCTCCTCACTGATCCGCCGGGGCCCGTACGGCCGTCGGCTCGGTTGCTCCCGAGCAGTCTGCTACACCTCACACCCCGCCGGTCGGGCGCTGCGGGCCCGGGGGCCGCCGGGGGCGGAGCAGGGGGCGGGGCTCCGGCTTCCGGCTCAGGCGATCCAGGCCGGGAGGAGGCGGTCGGCGTCGCGCGGGGCGAGGGCGCAGGCGCCTTCGGGGGTACGGGCGTCGGGGTTGTAGGCGTGGGAGGGGGACGGGGAGGCGACGAGGGCGGTGAAGCCCTCGGCGGTGGTGATGCGGCGGGGCACGTCGGCGGGGAGGGCGAGGGTGTCGCCGGCGGCGACCGTCAGGGTCTCGCCCGCGAGGTCGACCTCGGCCGAGCCGGCCAGCAGGGTCCAGATCTGCTCGGTGTCCATGGCGTGCAGCGGGCCCTGCCGGTCGGCGGGCATCTCGACCCGCCACTGGGCGAGGGCGGTCGCACCCTGGGTGGGTGAGGCGAGGGTGGTCATGACGGCGTTCGGGGTCTCGGTGCGACGGGCGTCGGCGGAGCGGATCACGGGCATGGTGAAGGAACCCCCTAAGATGGACAATGTCGTTGTCTATATGGTCAATGAGGTTGTCTATCGTGTCAAGCGAACCCGCCCCGCCCGGCTTCGAGCTGCCGCTGCGCCTGCTGCTGGCCTTCCGCACGATCATCGACGAACTGCACGAGCGGATCGCCCGCGAAGGGCACCCGGACCTGCGCCCGATGCACGGCTTCGTCTTTCAGGCGATCGGCCCCCGGGGCACCACCGCCGTCGAACTCGGCCGCCGGCTCGGCGTCTCCAAGCAGGCCGCGGGCAAGACCGTCGAGACCCTGGAACAGCTCGGCTACGTCGAGCGCGGCAGCGACCCGGCCGACGCCCGCCGCAAGGTGGTCCGGCTCACCGAGCGGGGCGTGGACTGCCTGGTCCGCTCGGCGCGGATCTTCGAGGAACTGCGCACCGAGTGGTCCGCCGCCCTCGGTGAGGAGGAACTCCGCCGGATCGAGGACGGTCTGCGGCTGCTCGCCCCCGGGGACCCGTTCCGGCTCGACACCCCGCGCTGGTTCGGCAGCCCGTGAGGAACGCCGCACCAGCGCTGGGGACGGCTAGAACGACCGCCCCTCCCCCCGGTACGGCGGCTGCGGCCCGGTCGGCGGATCCGGCCGGTCCCGCGGGTCGGCGCAGAGCGTGGAGCTGAGCCGGGTGAGGAGTGCGGCGAGGTCCTCGTACTGCCGCTCGTCCCAGTCCCCCAGCAGTTCCGCGAGCTGGGTGCGCCGGGCCGCGACCAGCCGCAGCGCCGCCTCCTCCCCCGGCTCGGTGAGCCGCAGCGGCAGGCCGCCGGTGCGGGCGGCGAGGCCGCGGCCCTCCACCTCCCGGACGGCCTCCTCGACGACCGAGACCGGGACGACCCGCCGCTCGGCCAGTTCGGCGGGCTCCACCGAACCGTGGTGGTGCATCTGCAGGAGGAGCCAGCTGGAGGCGGGCCGCAGGTCGAGCCCGGCGGTGGCGGTGATCCGCCGGAAGAGGTCGCGCCGGGCCTCCCGGGTGCCCAGGACGGACAGCGCGCGGGCGATCTCGTCCAGGGAGGAGCGCTCGACCGGGTTGATCCCGATCGACTCGCTGAGGTCGGGTGCGGTCACCGTGGAGCGCAGCTTCTGCTCGCGCAGGAACAGCGACAGCACGAAGGCGACCGCCGCGACCGGCACCGCGTACAGGAACACCCGGGTGATCGACTCGGCGTAGGCGTGGTGGACGCCGGCCTGGAGGGCGGCGGGCAGCCGGGTGATCAGGCGCGGGTCGGCGGTGATCGCCTCCACCCGGAAGCCCGGCGGCAGCGGCTGCCCGGCCAGGGCGTCGGCGAGCCGGGAGCGCAGGCCGCTGGCGAAGACCGTCCCGAAGATGGAGACGCCGAAGGAGGCGCCGATGGAGCGGAAGAAGGTGGCGCCGGCGGTGGCCACCCCGAGGTCCTGGTAGCCGACCGAGTTCTGCACGATCAGCACCAGTACCTGCATCACCAGGCCCAGTCCGAGGCCGAAGACCAGGAAGTAGAGGCTCATCTCGGCGGTGCCGCTGTGCTCGTCGAGCCGGGAGAGCAGCAGCAGGCCGACCGTGGTGACGGCCGTCCCGGCGATCGGGAAGGCCCGGTAGTGGCCGGTGCGGGCGACGATCTGGCCGGAGCCGATCGAGGTGAGCAGCATCCCGAGGACCATCGGCAGCATGTGGATGCCGGACATGGTGGGCGAGACCTGCTGGACCACCTGGAGGAAGGTCGGCAGGTAGGTGAGGGCGCCGAACATCGCGAAGCCGACCACGAAGGAGATCACCGCGACCAGGCTGAACGTCCGTGAGCGGAACAGCCGCAGCGGCAGGACGGGCTCGGCGGCCGAGCGCTCCACCTGGACGAAGACGAGCAGCAGCGCCAGTCCGAGCACGCCCAGGCCGACGACCTGCCAGGAGCTCCAGGCCCAGGTGGTGCCGCCGAGCGAGGTCATCAGCACCAGGCAGGTGGCGACGGCGGCGATCAGCGCGGTGCCGAGGTAGTCGATCCGGTGCTCGCGCCGGGCCTCCGTGCCGTGCAGCACCGCCGCGATCACCACCAGGGCGACCGCGCCGATCGGCAGGTTGACGTAGAACACCCAGCGCCAGCTGAGGTGGTCGACGAACAGCCCGCCGAGCAGCGGCCCGAGGACGCTGGTGACGCCGAAGACGGCGCCGAAGAGGCCCTGGTACCTGCCGCGGTCCCGGGGGGCGACGAGGTCGCCGACGATCGCCTGGGAGAGCACCATCAGGCCGCCGCCGCCGAGGCCCTGGAGAGCGCGGAAGGCGATCAACTCGCCCATGTTCTGGGCGATTCCGCAGAGCACCGAGCCGATCAGGAAGATCACGATGGAGGCCTGGAAGAACCGCTTCCGGCCGTACATGTCGCCGAGCTTGCCCCAGAGCGGGGTGGCGGCGGTGGAGGCCAGCAGGTAGGCGGTGACCACCCAGGAGAGGTGGTCCAGGCCGCCGAGGTCGCTGACGATGGTGGGCAGCGCGGTGGAGACGATGGTCTGGTCGAGGGCGGCGAGCAGCATCGCCAGCAGCAGGGCCCCGATCGGCACCCAGAGGTTGGCGGCGGTGACCTCGGGCGGGCCGGGCGGGTGCGCCGGGCTCCGCCCGCCCGCGGCGCGCGGCTCCGTCATGACGTCTCCACAGGCGGCATGGCCTCTCCGTCGGGTCGCGGGGCCGGACGACCGGACGCCCAGGTGGATGATCACTCCCCGTTCCCCATGCTGGCAGATATGTCCCGTTATGCTCCGCCGGGTTGAGCCGAACGTAAGCACCGGACCCGTCGCGGGCGTTCCGGCGGTTTCCCCCGGGGCCAACCACCACCAACCGGCACAACACCCCCGCCGGGGGCCGGACGCCCCTGTCCCCCCTCCGGGACGTCCTGCATAATCAGGCCCGATCGCGAGACCCGAGAACCGAGGAGGACCGGCCGATGCCGGACCAGCACTGCCCGACGTGCGGCACCGCACGCTCCACCGGGTGCAGCTGCCTCCCCGACCGGAGCCTCGACGAGACCACCGTCCTCCCGCACCTGGAGGGCCCGCCGCTGGTCCGCCCGTACGTGCCGCAGGCGCCCGAGCAGGTCGCCGACGAGCCGCCGCTGACGGCCGACCCGTTCGCGACCACCGTGCTGCCCCCGGTCGCGCCGGCACAGCCGGCGCGACCGATGAGGCATCCGGTGCAGCAGGCCCAGCACGCACAGCAGATGCAGCCGCCGGCCACGCCCCCGCTCGGGCCGGACGCGGACGCCTACGCGACGACCGTCCTGCCGCCCGTCCCGGGCCCCGCGCCGGACGCGTACGGCAACGGCGCCACCACCGTCCTGCCCGCGGTCCCGCCGGCCGGACGGCCCGGCCCGGACGCGTCCGGGGACGAGCTCGGCTACTTCCCGTTCGACAGCGGGGCCCCCGGGCCCGGCTCCGCCCCCACCGGCGGACGGGCCGCGCGCCGGGCCGCCGAGCAGTCCGAGCGCGGCCCCCTCGCCGGGCGCAAGGGCCTGATCGCGGGCGTCGGCGCCGGACTGCTGGCGCTCACCGTCGGCCTCGCGTACGCCGTGACGCCCTCCTCCGAGCCGACCCGTCGGGCCGAACCGGCGCCCACCACCTCGCTCGCCCCCGCCCCGGTGGAGCCGCCGACCGTGGCCGCCCCGGCGCCCAGCGACCCCACGCCGACCCCCGAGACGCCCAGCCCGAGCGCCACCCGGTCGGCCAGACCGAGCCCCACCAGGACCCCCACCCCCACGCCGACACCCACCCCGACCCCCACCCCGACACCGACGCCGACCCCCACGCCGACACCGACCCCGACGCCCACGCCCACCCCGTCGCAGACCCCGCGGCTGCTCCAGATGGGAATGAGCGGGCCCGACGTCAAGGCGATGCAGCAACTGCTCGTCGGCGCCGGGTGCGGATTCGTCGACAAGTCGCTCGTCACCGGCACCTTCGACTGGTGGACCCAGACGACGCTGCAGGACTACCAGCGGCAGAACCGGATCAAGGGCGAGAACGGCGTCTACGGCCCCAAGACCCAGGCCGCCCTCGCCGCCGACCCCGGCTGCTGAGCGGGGCCGGGCGGGAGGCGGCCGCGCCGTCGGCCGGTCCCACCGCCGGCCACCCGCACCACCTGCTGACCGGCGTCAGCCGGTGATCGCCCCGAAGATGCTGACCCCGGCCAGCACCACCATGATCGCCGCCGCCACCCGGACGATCAGCTTCATCGGCACGTACTTGAGCAGCTTCTGCCCGCCCACGATGGCGATCCCGCCGACCGCGCAGAGCGCCAGCCAGGAGCCCAGGCCGACGGCCAGCGGGTCGGCGTACTTGGCGGCCAGGTTGGCGGTCATGATCTGGGTCAGGTCGCCGAACTCGGCGACCGCGACGACCGCGAAGCTGGTCCCGGCCACCTTCCAGAAGCGGTTCGAGGACGGCTCCTTGGCGGCGTGCCCCTCCTCGTCCTCACCGCCGTGGAACAGCAGCATCGCCGCGCCGACCAGGAACAGCACCCCGGTGACGCCCTCCACCCAGCGGTGCGGCAGCAGCGAGAGCAGGTGCCCGGCGGCCAGCGCCAGCACCACCTGGAGCAGCATGGCGGCGGCGACGCCCGCGAAGACGTAGCTCGCCCGGTACTTGGTGCCGAGCACCAGGCTGGCCAGCGCGGTCTTGTCCGGCAGCTCGGCCAGGAAGATGATGCCGAACGTCAACGCGGCAACGGTCAAACTCATCGGAGGAACCCCTCGGTCGGCTGTCCGGCCTCCGCAGGTCCGTCAGGGGACGCTTCGGCCCGACAGCACTGGAAATGGTCACAGCACTGCGGCCGAAGGTCTCGCCGGCAGCCGCCATTCGAGCGGTGCCCCGGGCGCCGGGCCCCTGGGGGCCAGTATGTCGACGGTCCGGTGGAGGGCTACTCCCCTTCAACGCGCTCCAGCCTACCCGACGCCGTGGCCGCCCTGCCCGGCGTCGGCCGTCACCAGACCCCGCCCGACCAGCTCCAGCACCACCACGACCGCCACCGACTCCACCGCCAGCAGCCCGATCAGTACGAACAACTGCACCGCGCCCGCCTGCACCGGCGAGGCGCCGCCGAGCAGCATCCCGACGAAGGCGCCGGGCAGGGTGACCAGGCCGACGGTGCGGGTCTGGTCCAGCGCCGGGACCAGCGAGGTCGCGGCCGCCGTACGGCAGATCTCCAGCCGGGCGTCCCGCTCCTCGAAGCCCAGCGCCAGCGCCGCCTCCACCTCGCCGCGCCGCTGCCGCAGCTCGTCCAGGGCGCGCCGGCCGGCGAGCGAGGTTGCGGTGAGCCCTCCGCCGATCAGGATGCCCGCGACCGGGATCACCGACAGGCCCTTGAGCGGCAGCAGCCCGACGGCCAGCAGCAGGGCCAGCACCGGCAGCACCCCGGCGCCGATCGGGGCCGCCGCCCAGACCCAGCCGGGGCCCGGGGTCATCCGCCGGCCCGCGGTGCGCACCGCGACCGTGAACATCAGCAGCACGAACAGCGCCGACCACCAGAGCGAGGCGACCACCCAGCTGATCACCGCGGCGACGGCGGCCAGCTGGACGACCGCCCGCAGTCCGGCCCGCGCCACCGCCCGCCCGTGGCCGAGCAGACCCCGGCCGGCCACCGCCACGGCGGCCAGCAGCAGCACCGCGGTGACCACCCCGAGCACCGGGGTGACCGGCAGCAGCTGCCCGGCGCCGGACGCCGCCAGCGGTACGGGTGCCGACGGCGTCATCCACGGGGACAGCGGCATCAGATCCAGCTGGTGAACCACATCCGGTCCTGCCAGGACGACATCGGGATCACCTCCGCCGTGTACAGCGGGTAGAAGAAGGCGAAGCAGCCGACGATCGCGAGCACGATCAGCCCGGCCCCGATCGCCCCGTACCGGCGGCGCTGGGGGCTGCAGCCCGCCGGGCCGAGGATCGCACCGAGCATCTGGGCGACGGCCAGGCACAGGAACGGCACCAGCACGACCATGTAGAAGGAGAAGATCGTCCGCTCCTGGTACTGGAACCAGGGCAGGTAGATCCCGGCCACCGCGCACAGCACGGCGCCCGAGCGCCAGTCCCGGCGGAAGAACCAGCGCCACAGCAGGTAGACCAGCGCGAAGCAGGCCGCCCACCACAGGAACGGGGTGCCCAGGCCCAGGATCTGCGCCGCGCAGCCGCCGGGGGCGGTGCAGCCGCGCGACCCGGTCGGCACCTGCTCCCAGTACATCGAGACCGGGCGGCCGTCGACCAGCCAGGCGAAGGGGTTGGACTGGTAGGTGTGCGGGGTGCTCAGGCCGGTGTTGAAGTCGTACATCTGCGAGTGGTAGTGCCACAGGCTGCGCAGCGGCGCGGGCACCCAGGTCATCGGGACCTGCGGCAGCGGGATGCCGAAGGCGTGGTCCGGGGAGAGCCCGGCGCGGCCGTCCGCCCAGTGCCGGTCGTAGCCGCCCCCGCCGTTCGCACCGCCGGCCAGCCAGCCGCTCCAGGCGCCGACGTACACCACCACGGCCGAGCCGACCATGGCGAGGAGGGCGGGTACGGCGTCCCGGCGCAGCATCGAGCGCCAGGGGTGGCGGGCGCCGGCGGCGCGGCGGCCGGACTGGTCCCAGAGCACGGTCAGGACGCCGAAGGCGGCGAGGATCGGGGCGCCGTTCCACTTGACGGCGCAGGCGGCGCCGATGAGCACCCCGGCGGCGATCCGCCAGGGGCGCCACCCGAGCCGCACCCCGTCGCCGTCGGTGACCCCGGCGAGCCGGGCGCGGACGTGGTCGCGGTCGATCAGCAGGGCGCCGAAGGAGGCGAGCACGAAGAACATCTGGATGCCGTCGAGCAGGCCGACCCGGCTCATCACCAGCTGGAGGCCGTCGACGGCCATCAGCAGGGCGGCGGTGCAGCCGACCAGGGTGGAGCCGAAGAGCCGGCGGCCGATCCGGGCCAGCATCAGCACGGTGAGGGTGCCGAGCAGGGCGGTCATGAACCGCCAGCCGAAGGGGTGCAGTCCGAACAGCTGCTCGCCGACCGCCATCACCCACTTGCCGAGCGGCGGGTGGGCGATGAACTCGGGCGCGGAGCTGAGCGGGACGGACTGTGGGACGGCCAGGATGTCGGCGTTGGCGTGGTCGGGCCAGGTGCCCTCGAAGCCCTGCTGGAGCAGGGACCAGGCGTCCTTGGGGTAGTACGTCTCGTCGAAGACGAAGGCGTTGGGGTAGCCGAGGTTCCAGAACCGCAGCAGGCCGGCGAAGAGCGCGACGCCGATCGGGCCGAGCCAGCCGGAACGGTCGGCCGCCCAGCGCAGCAGGCCGCGCGGGGCCGGTGCCGGGTCCGGTTCGGCGGTGGCCTGGACCGCCGGGGGGTGCGTGAGCGCCGCTTGCGTCATAGCCTCGCCGATTCGCCTGTCTGCGGGGCCCTGGGGGTTGCTGCACCGGGCCCGGGTCTGCTGCCCCGGCCGGGGCCGGGCGGTCAACAGCCACTGACACTATGTGGCGGTGCCCGGGAAGCCAAGCGCGACGGGCGCCGACCAGGTGACCTGGTCGGCGCCCGTACGAGCGGCCGTCCACATGGCCGCACAAGCGGCCGATTCGCTCGGCCGCCCGCCGTCACGCGGCGGTCTGCAGCTCCCGCTCCCGGACCGGGGCCGGGGTGCGGAGCACGGCCGGGGCCGCGTTGTCCTGCTCGGCCGTGAGGTACGGACGCAGGCGCAGCGCCAGCACGACGATCAGCAGCGTCGAGCCCGCCATGGCCGCGAGGTAGAGCGGCCAGGTGCCGGAGCCGACCAGCAGCACGCCGACGGCCGGGCCGACCGCGATGGCGATCTGCTTCACCAGGGCGTACCCGGCGTTGTAGGTGCCGAGCAGCCGGGCCGGGGCGAGGTCGGCGACCATCGGGCCCATGGTGGGCGCGAGCAGCGACTCGCCGACGCCGAACAGGGCGTAGATCGAGACGATGGCGACCGTGGCGGCCATGGTCTCGGTCCGGATCAGGCCGGCGACCAGGGCCATCCCCCAGGCGCCGAGCCAGACCACACCGGCCGCGGCCATCGCGGTGGTGCGGCGGCGGCGCGCCGTGATCCGCACCATGAACATCTGCAGCACCACGATGGTGACCGCGTTGGCGCCGATCGCGAGGCCCAGGGTGGACGGCGCGGTGCCGACGGTGTCGGTGGCGAAGGCCGCGACACCGGACTCGAACTGGCCGTAGCAGGTGAAGAAGATCAGCCCGGCGAGGATGCTGAGCCGCACCATCGCCTTGTCGGCGAGCAGGGCGCGCAGGCCGGTCGGGCCGGTCGCCGCGTCCTGGACGGCGCTCAGCTGGGCCTTCGGCATCCGGGCGGTGCCGGTGACCAGGGCCAGGCCGAGGAAGGTGACCGCCTCGATGGTGAACAGCCGGGTGAGGCTGGCCGGGTCGGCGACGTTCACGATCTGCCCGCCGACCAGCGCGCCGATGCCCATGCCCAGGTTGACCAGGGTGAACTGCAGCGCGAAGGCGTGCGAGCGGGTCGCGGCCGTCGAGCAGCGGACGATCATCGTGGCGAGGGCCGGCTGGCAGGTGGTGACACCCGCGCCGAACAGGAACGAGGAGACCAGCAGGGCCGGCGTGCCGGTGGCGTGGCCGAAGGCGAACGCGCCGGTGGCGGCCAGGGCCGCACCCGCCAGCAGCACCGGACGGGGACCGTACCGGTCGATGCCGCGCCCGGTGAACGGGAGGACGGCGAGCGCCGCCAGCGCGAAGACGGTGAACACCATCCCGGCCGCCAGCGAACCCAGCCCGCGCACCTGGTCCACGTACACGAACATGTACGGCATCGTGAACCCGCTGCCGAACGCGCTGAGCGCGTTGCCGATCTGGACGCGGCGCAGCGGGCCGCCCGCCCCACGTCGCTGCTGCCTCTGCTGCTTCACCGTGCCGATCACCGTGCACATCCCTTCCTGTTTCCACTGGAACTCTTAAGCCCAGAAGATTTCAGACCTAAACTCTGCCGAGATAAAGTCTTAGCACCGGAAGACTGCGGAGTCAAAGGCTTAAGGAGTGCACGCCCGTGCGACACTGGTCCGCATGACTACGGACAAGCCGTCGCCGGCTGCCGACAAGCCCCCGCGGACCACTCCCCTGGAGTTCGGCATCGCCGAGCAAGTGGCCCTCTACCAGCGGGAGTTCCCCACCGTCGACCCCCAGGTCGAGACGATCGTGCAGACCCTCAACCGGGTCTCCCGGCGGATGGGCGTCGCGTACGACCGGCAGCTGACTGTGCTCGGGATCACCTCCGCCGAGTGGGAGGTGCTCAAGGCGCTGGTGGTGAGCGGGAGCCCCTACCGGCTGGGCCCGGGCGAGCTGGCGAAGCGGCTGGGGCTCACCCCGGCCGCGATGACCCACCGGATCGACCGGATGGTGGCCGAGGACCTGGTCACCCGGGAGCGGGACGAGTCCAACCGGGTGCGGGTGATCATCGAGCTGACCGAGAACGGCCGCGACAAGTGGCTGGAGTCGATGCGGATGGCGGCGGTGTTCGAGGAGGAGCTGCTGCAGGACGTCGTGGGCGAGGAGCGCACCGCGCTGTCCGGCCTGCTGGCCCGGATGCTGCGGCGGATCGAGGAGAGCCAGCCGGACGCGCTCGGGCGCACGGCCGACCTGGCCTGAGCCGCGGTCGCGGTCGCGGTCGCGGGCCCGGAACGACGGAGTCCGGCCCGCCGGGGGTGCTCCCCCGGCGGGCCGGACTCCGTTCTCGTTCAGGTGCCGCGGGGTCCGTCGGGCCCCGGGCGGTCAGCGGGTCGGCAGGTCAGCCGCTCCGCGGATCAGCGGGTCAGCAGGGACCGTTGTCGGTCCAGACGCCCCACTGGCCGCTCTGGGTCGGGTCGTCGCCCTTGGTCCACCACTTGTTGGTGTAGTAGTGGCCCTTCCAGGAGACCTTGGTGCCGCCGGCCGCGTAGGTGGCGTTCGGGTCCCAGCTCGGGGCGGCCGAGCAGGTGGCCGGCGTGGTCGGGGTGCTGGTGGGGGTGCCGGTCGGAGTCCCGGTGGGCGTGCCGGTCGGGGTACCGGTGGGGGTTCCGGTCGGCGTGCCGGTCGGGGTCTGGGTCGGCGTCGGGGTGCCGGTCGGCGGGGCCGGGCAGCCGGCCGCGGAGCCGTTGGTGGCGTTCACCATCGTGTCGAACAGGCTGGTGTTGGTCCCCAGGTCGTACAGCGAGAAGGCGAAGGAGCCGCCGAGGCCGTTGCAGTGCGCGTAGTCCAGCTTGGCCTGGATGGACTTGGCGTTCTCACCGCTCCAGAAGGTGGTGCCGTCGTAGAAGTAGGCGGCCTTGGCGTCGTCGTCCCAGAAGGTCTTGGACGGGTTGTCGACGAAGCCGGCCAGCTCCTTGTACATCTGGATGCCCGGGACGTTGCCGGACATCGCGGCGCCGGTGGCCGGGGCGGTGGCGGGCTGGAAGAGGCCGTTCTTGCCGTTGTTCTGGACGCCGGTCCAGCCGCGGTAGTAGAACGGCACACCCATGTTGATCTTGTTGGCCGGGAAGCCGCCGGGGATGCCGTACTGGGCGTCGCCGACCGTCCACGCCTTGATGGCGTTGTCGATCGAGTACTTGCCGTTGCCCGGCTTGGCCGGGGTCGACGGGTCGTTCGGGCCGGAGTACAGCGGGGCCTGGTGGTTGGTCGGACCCTGGGGGTCCCAGCCGCCGTGCATGTCGTAGGTCATGACGTCGAGGAAGGTCAGGTACTGACCGATCTTGTCGGTCTCGACGTTCATGATCTTGTCCTGGCCGGCGCCGACCGCCGCCGAGAGGGCGTAGGTCTTGTTGTCGGCCTTGCCCTGGGCGTCCAGCTGGTTGCGGAACTCCTGCAGCAGCAGGGTGAAGTTCTGCTTGTCGGCCGGGCTGGAGATGTTGCCGGTGTGGCCGCCGCCGCCCGGGTACTCCCAGTCGATGTCGATGCCGTCGAAGACGCCCTTGCCCGTGCCCGGACCGCCGTAGCCGGCGTCGGACGGGAGGTTGCCCTTGATGAACATGTCGAGGCAGGACGAGACCAGGTGCTTGCGCGAGGCGTCCGTGGCGGCCGCCGACGAGAAGTACTTGGAGTAGGTCCAACCGCCGATCGACAGCAGGATCTTGAGGTTGGGGTTCTTCGCCTTGAGCTTCTTGAGCTGGTTGAAGTTGCCCGCGATCGGCTGGTTCCAGACGTCGCCGACGCCGTCCACCGAGATGTCCGCGCCGAAGCTCTTCTGGTAGTCGGCGAAGGCGTCGGCCGCGCCGTCACCGGCGTTGGGGTTGTTGTCGTTGGTGTCGGCGGCCTTGGTCGCCTCGAAACAGCCCAGGTCGGACGGGGAGATGTTGGCGAAGTCGTAGATCAGGTAGTCCAGCTTCCCGGCCACGCCGGTGTCCTGGATCGTCTTCGGGTAGTACGCGTTGGCGTACACCGACCACTGGTCGTAGTAGGCGACCTTGATGCCGCCGCTGGTGGCGGTCGCGCCGGTGGAGTTGGTGGTCGCGGCGTTGGCCGCGCCGCCGCCGGACAGCGCGAGGCCGGCGCCGAGCAGCAGGGAGGCGGTGGTGCCGGCCGCGATGGCGGCCAGGCTCTTCGGGCGGCGCCGGCGGGGCCCGTCCGGAGCCGGGGTCCCGGCCCTTTCAATGCGTGAGCGCAGCATGGGTGCGTGACTCCTGGGTGTGGGGGTTCCGTCGCCCGGTGGGGTGGCGCGTCCGGGGTGGGGCCGGACGACCGGGACATGACAGATCAGGGGTGGGAATCGAGCGGACAGGCCATGACGGACACCGGGATGTGCCGAACCGGCGCCCCCGGCACGAGGCCGGTGACGCCGGTTCAGGGGCTCCCTGCACCTGGGGAATAAAAATGGACTAGACCAACTCCCCCGTCAAGGGGTCCTGTTGGCCTTGAGACCCGCTTAAGGTTCCGCACCCGCCCCGGAACGGCGGCGCCCGGAGCCGGAACGGGCTCCCCGCGGCCCGGTGCTCAGAACCGGACGGCGTTCGCCACCTCGGCCTTCACCGTGCCGCTGAGCTCCCGGTTGGCCTGCGCGGTGGCCTGGGCGCTCTGGCCTGCCGCCACGTCCTGGACGGTCACCGCGGTGGCGTCCAGCAGCTTGCCGCTCCCGTCGGTGAAGTTCACCTGGACCACGTACCGGTACGACTCCTGCCCGTGGTTGGTGACGGTCAGCTGCGCCTGCGGCCTGCCGTCCGGACCGGCCGACACCGCGCCGACCGAGACGTCCCCCTTGGCGTCCAGCCCGCCCTTGATCCCGGCGACCGCCGAGGAGGCCGCCGAGACCGCCGCGGAGGCCTCCGCCTGCGCCGAGCCGAGCAGCCCGCCCACGCCGCCGGCCGCCGAGGCCAGCGCCGACGCGGCGGAGGCGGCGGCGCTGGCCGCCTTCTGCACCTCGCCGGCCGCCGCGGAGGCCTCACCCCGCGCGCTCTTGCCGGAGGAGCAGCCGGCCAGCACCGCCGAACCCAGCACGGCGGCCGCCAACATCCCTGCGGCCAGCTGGTGCTGACGGTTCGTCGGTACGGTCGGGCGCGGTGCGGTGCGGCGCGGCCCGGAGGCGGCCCGGGTGAGCGGCTGGCGGTCCATGCGGGTCCTCGTTCCTTCCGGCGCCGGGCTGCCCGGCACACCTCCCGCCCACCCTCCGAGCCGCCCGCCGCGCCCGCCAGCAGGGGTGGTGCCTCCGGGTGAGGCCTCCTGCGGCCTTCCGGACAGGGCCCGGCCTCAGGACAGCCCGGAGCCCTCCTGCTCGTCCGCCTCCACCGCCGCCCGCTCCTCGCGCAGCCGCACCAGGTGCCGACGGCGCGCCACCACCCCGTACGCGCCCGCCGCGCTCGCCACGAAGGCCAGCGCGCCGACCCACGGCCGGTCGAAGACGTGCCCGGTCAGGTGGTCCAGCGAGTACCGCCCGGGGCCGGCCAGGCCCATCGCCAGGGCGGTCCCGCCCAGGAACGCCGGGTACTCGTAGCCGCCGGACATCGCGAAGAAGCCCGCCGGGGCGTGCACCGCCACGGCCCCGGCCATCGTCCCGGCCACCACCGCACCGGCCGCCGGGGTGGCCAGCCCGGCCACCAGCAGCGCGCCGCCGCCCGCCTCGCCGACGCCCGCCGCGATGGCGCTCTCCCGGGCCGGGTGGAAGCCCATGTGGTCCATCGCCTGGGTGGTGCCCTCCAGGCCGCCACCGCCGAACCAGCCGAACAGCTTCTGGGTCCCGTGCGCGATCAGCACCCCGCCGACCGCGCTGCGCAGGGCCAGCAGGCCCAGGTCCCTACGGTTCAGGCACATGTCGCATCCTCGTTTCCGCCGGGGGAGTGGTCGTCCGTACCTCCATGGCACCCGAGAGCGCCCGCCGGCTCGACCCGGGGCCGCCATCCGGGCGAATCCGGCCCCGACAAGGAATGCTGGGCCCATGTTCGTCTTCAACCTGGGCAGCGCCTTCATCACCTTCTTCGCCGTGGTCGGCCCGCCGAAGACCCTGCTGACCTTCGCCAGGCTGGCCGGGGACCGCAGCACCCGGGAGCTCCGGCGGCTGGCCGCCTGGAGCACGGCCGTCTCGGCGCTCATCGGCCTGGTCCTCGGCTTCGGCGCGGACGAGGTGACCACGCTCTTCCACATCAGCGACCAGTCGCTGCAGCTCGCCGGCGGGGCGATCTTCTTCGTCTACGCCGTCGCGCTGGTCTTCGGCCTCCACCTCGGCGCGGACGGCGACGACGACGAGCACCTGGGCAACCCGCTCGTGGACGGCATCCGCGAACTGCTGCTGCCGTACATCGCCAGCCCGCTCGCGATCACCGCCGTCCTGGTCGCCTCGCTCAACCAGGACAACTGGGGCTGGAAGGCCGCCGTCGCCGGGGCGTACGTGGCCGTCGCGGTGCTCAACTACCTCTGCGTGGCCGTGCTCGCGCCGCTGATGCGGCGCACCCACAGCACCTCGCTGGAGGTGGCCTCCCGGCTGCTCGGGCTGCTGCTCGCGGCGGTCGGCGTCGAGCTCTTCCTGGAGGGCCTGGCCGGGCTCGGGGTGCCGCTGCCCGCCGGGCACTGAGCCGCAGCACCCGGGCACTGAGCCGCAGCCCCCGGACGGGCGCTCAGCCGGCCGCCAGGAGGGCCAGCACCTCGCCGATCCGCCCGCGCACCAGCGGGTCGGCGACCAGCCCGTCCGGGCCGACCGCGCCGCGCTCCAGCGGGATCCGCACGCAGGCCTGCGCCAGCACGGCCGCGCCGGTGTAGCCCAGGACGGTGCCCAGGGTCGCCTCGGCGCCCTGGCCGCGGCCGGGCCCGGCGCAGTTGATCCAGGCCGCGGGCTTGTCCGAGATCTCGATCCCGCCGACCGTCCAGTCCAGCAGGTTCTTGAACGAGCCGGGCAGCGTCCCGGCGTACTCGGGGGTGCAGACGAGCAGCGCGTCGGCCGCCTCGATCGCCGCCCGCAGCGCGGCCACCGGCTCCGGCAGGGGGTCGGTGTCGTGGTCCGGGTTGAAGTGCGGCAGCCCGGCCAGGTCGGCGTAGTACGTGGTCCGGACGCCGGGCAGGTCGTCGGCCACCGCGGCGGCGGTGCGCAGCACGGCCTCGTTGGCGGAACCGGCCCGCAGGCTCCCGGGCAGCAGCAGGATGTGGCGCTCGTTCGGCATGCCGAGGAACCTACTCCCTGACGTCCGCGTCAAGGCCAACCGGCGTCAGGGCCGGCCGGCGCCGGGGCCACCGGGTGTCAGGGCCGGCCGGCGCCGGGGCAGGCGGGCTCGCGCCGGTCAGCTCGGCAGCAGCGGCCGCCAGGGCACCGGGCTGGAGAGGATCATCGAGCTGGCCGGCGGCCCGTACCCGCCGAGCCGGTCGCAGAGCGCCTCGAACTCGGCCATCGTGGCGACCGCGACCAGCAGCACGCAGCAGGCCCCGCCGGTGACCCGGTGCAGTTGCAGCACCTCCGGCCAGGTCGCCACCTCGGGGTCGCGCAGCACGCAGCGCGGGCCGTAGCACTGCACCTGGACCAGCGCGGTGATCGGCAGCCCGGCCCGGGTGGGGTCCACGTGGGCGTGGTAGCCGCTGATCACGCCGTCCGCCTCCAGGCGGCGGACCCGTTCGGCCACCGCGGGTGCGGACAGGCTCACCCGGCGGGAGAGTTCGTTGTACGAGAGTCTGGCGTCGGCCTGGAGTTCGGCCAGCAGGCGGCGGTCGACGGCGTCCATGGGGGCTCCCGGAGCGATGGTGATCAGCAGGTGTGATCAGCGGTTTTTCATTCGTAAAGCAGATCGACCGAACGCCTCGCGAACGACAACCCGAAGCCCTGTTGCGGTGCTCGTCGGCCATTCAAGCGGGGGACCGCGGCGCCGCACAATGGGCACCCCGGTGGAACCAGGACGTCCGTCCGCTCCACCGGACCCGGGCGACGCGGCCCGGACGGAGCAGGAGGGATCGGGATGGGGCACGACACGGTGGAGACACCCAGCCTGTCGTTCGGTGGGGACGGCCGGCCGGGTCGGGGCACCCCGTACGCGCAGTACGTGCGGCTGGAGGAGCTGCACAGCCTCCAGCACCCGCGCAGCAAGGAGCCGGCCGAGCTGTCCTTCATCGTCACCACCCAGGTGATGGAGCTGCTCTTCGACCTGCTGCGGCACGAGTGGACGATCGCCCGGCAGGCGCTGCGCGAGGACGACCCGACCGCCGCGCGGGCCGCGCTGCGCCGCGGCACCCACGTCCAGGACGTGCTGGTGGAGTCCTGGGACCTGCTGGCCACCATGACGCCGCAGGAGTTCAACTCCTTCCGCGCCCTGTTCGGCGAGGCCTCCGGCTTCCAGTCCTCGGCCTTCCTGCACCTGGAGTTCCTGCTCGGCAACAAGAACGCCGCGCTGCTGAACATGTACGAGGGGATGCCGCAGACCCGGGCCGAGCTGGCCGAGGTGCTGCGCTCCCCCGGCCTGTACGACGAGGTGCTCGGCCTGCTGGCCCGCCGCGGCCTGGCGGTGCCCGCGGCCGTCCCGGAGCAGCGCTACCGGCCCTCCGAGGAGGTCGCCGCGGCCTGGCGCCGGGTCTACACCGAGCCGGAGTACGCCGACCTCCAGCCGCTCGCCGAGACGCTGCTGGACGTCGCCGAGCGGGTCACCCGCTGGCGCCAGCGGCACCTCAGCTCGGTCAAGCGGACCATGGGCGCCAAGCCCGGCTCGGGCGGTTCCAGCGGACTGACCTGGCTGCGCAAGGCGGCCGAGCAGGACGTGTTCCCGGAGCTGTGGACCATCCGGGACGAGCTGTGACCGAGCCGGTGGCGAAGGGGAGAACGGGCATGACCACGCGCGAGGACTGCGCGGCGCTGGACGCCGTCGACCCGCTGGCGGCGTTCCGCGAGGAGTTCGCCCTGCCGGACGGGGTGATCTACCTGGACGGCAACTCGCTGGGCGCGCTGCCGGTGCGCACGCCCGAGCGGGTGGCCCGGGTGGTCGAGCGCGAGTGGGGCCGGGAGCTGATCCGCAGCTGGAACGACGCCGGCTGGTTCGAGCAGCCGTACCGGCTGGGACGGCGGATCGCGCCGCTGATCGGGGCCGATCCGGCGGAGGTGGTCGTCTGCGACACCACCTCGGTGAACCTGTTCAAGGTGCTCGCGGCCGCGCTCCAACTGCGCCCGGGGCGGCGCACGGTGCTCGGCGACGTCGAGGCCTTCCCGACCGACCTGTACATCGCCGAGGGCGTGACCGGCCTGGTCGAGGGCGGGAGCAGCGTGCTGATCCGCCCCGAGGAGCTGGACCGGCACCTGGACGGCGACGTCGCCGCGGTGGTGCTCTCGCACGTGGACTACCGCACCGGCGAACTGCTGGACATGCCCGGGATCACCGCCCGGGTGCAGGCCGCGGGCGCCCTGATGATCTGGGACGTCTGCCACTCCGTCGGCGCGCTGCCGGTCGAACTCGGCGCCGCCGGCGCCGACTTCGCGGTCGGCTGCACCTACAAGTACCTGAACTCCGGCCCCGGCTCGCCGGCCTTCCTGTACGTCGCCGAGCGGCACCTGGCGGCCGGTCCGCGGCAGCCGCTGAGCGGCTGGTTCGGGCACGCCCGCCCGTTCGCCTTCGAGCCCGGGTACGACCCCAGGCCGGGAATCGGGCGCTTCCTGACCAGCTCGCCCTCGCTGCTCGGCCAGGCCTCGCTGGAGGTCTCCCTGGACATCTGGGAGCGGGCCGACCTGGCCGCCGTACGGGCCAAGAGCCTGGCACTGACCGACCTGTTCGTCTCGCTGGTGGAGGGCCTGGACGGGATCGAGGTGGTGACCCCGCGCGAGCACGCCCGGCGGGGCAGCCAGGTCGCGCTGCGGCACCCGGACGGGTACCCGGTGGTCCAGGCGCTGATCGCGCGCGGGGTGATCGGGGACTTCCGCGCACCGGACCTGATGCGCTTCGGCTTCACGCCGCTGTACCTCTCGTACACCGAGGTGTGGGACGCGGCCCGGCAGCTGGCCGAGGTGCTGGAGAGCGGTGAGTGGCGGGAGGAACGGTTCTCCCGTCGGGGCGAGGTGACCTGACCGGGGCAAGGGGCCGACGGAAAGGGGCCGGCGGCGGGGGGTCCTTTGCCGTTAATAATGCGCAGTATTAATCTGGTGCGCATGGCAAGGACATCGGCGGGCCACGAGACCCGCGACAGGCTGCTGCGGGCGGCGGAGGAACTCTTCGCCACCCGGGGCGTGGAAGGTGCCCTGACCAGGGACATCACCCGGCTGGCCGGACAGGGCAACCCGTCCGCCGTGCAGTACCACTTCGGCTCCCGCGAGGGCCTGCTCGACGCGATCATGGCCGGCCGCCAGGACCGCACCGAGCGGGCCCTCGCGCCGCGTCTGCCCGCACTCGCGGACGCGGACCTGTCCGGACTGCTCGGCGCGCTGGTCGCGGCCGAGGCCACCGAACTGCGCACCGAACAGGGCCGGTACTGCCTGCGGATCTCCGCCCAGGTCAGCCACAGCAGCGGGGTCCGCACCCGGACCCCGCACCCCACCCTCGCGGGCGGCGGCTACTGGCGGCTGATCGAGCTGGTCGAGGAGCGGATCGCCGCGCTGCCGGAGCCGATCCGGCTGGAACGGATCGACCTGGTCCTCACCCTGGTGGGCGCGGCCCTGGCCGACCGGGCGCAGCAGTACCTCACCGGGTCCACCCCCCTCACGGACGAGGAGACCTTCCTCGCCGACCTGGTGACGGTGTCCGCCGCCATGCTCTCCGCCCCCACCCCCCGAAGGAGCACGTCATGAACGACCTCACCGGCAGGACCGTCCTGATCACCGGCGGCGCCCGCGGCCTCGGCGCCGAGGCCGCCCGGCTCGCCGTCGCGGCCGGCGCCAACGTGGTGATCACCGACGTGCTGGCGGAGGACGGCGCGGCCACCGCCGCCGAACTCGGCGAGCGGGCCCGGTTCGTCCGGCACGACGTGACCTCCGAGGCGGACTGGCAGCGCGTGGTGGACTTCGCGGTGGCGGAGTTCGGCGGCCTGCACGGCCTGGTCAACAACGCCGGGATCTCCACCGGTTCACTGCTCGCGGACGAGAGCGTCGAGCACTTCCGCAAGGTCCTGGACATCAACCTGACCGGCGTGTTCATCGGGATGAAGACCGTCGTCCCGGCGATGCGCGCGGCCGGCGGCGGCTCGATCGTCAACATCTCCTCGGCGGCCGGCCTGATGGGCCTGGCGCTCACCGCCGGCTACGGCGCCTCCAAGTGGGGCGTGCGCGGCCTCAGCAAGATCGGCGCGGTGGAGCTCGGCACCGAGCGGATCCGGGTCAACTCGGTGCACCCGGGCATGACCTACACCCCGATGACCGCCTCGGTCGGCATCCGGCGCGGCGAGGGCAACTACCCCAACACCCCGATGGGCCGGGTCGGCGAGGCGCCCGAGATCGCCACCGCCGTGGTCTACCTGCTCTCCGACGACTCCTCCTACGTCACCGGCGCCGAGCTGGCCGTGGACGGCGGCTGGACCACCGGGCCGACCGTCAGGTACGTCATGGGCCAGTAGCCCGCAGCGGGACCGGGAGCACGGCGCGCCCGGCGACGTGACGCAGCTCATGCCCGAGCGGGAGTTCGACCGCCATCGCACCAGGGAAACCTCGTCCTTGACGATCCGTCACACCCTGGGGAGGTTGGCGTGAACATCGAACTCGGCCCGCTCAAGCCGGATCCCTCCATGCTGGTCCTCGGCCTGGCCCAGCTCTTCCTGCTCATGTTCGCCCTCGGTGTCGTCCTGCTCCCCCGCATCGAACGGGTGCGAGCCCAGCGGTGGGACGCGACCGAGGGGCGCGCCGAACGGGCGGAGGCCGTCCGCGCCGAGGCCGAGGCGGTCCGGGACGCGGCGCTGCACGAGATCACCGAGGCCCGGCACGAGGCGGCCCGGATCCGCCAGGAGTACACCGAGCGCGGCACGGCGGCGATCGCGGCGGCCCGCGCCGAAGGCGTCCGCGACCGCGAACTGGTCCTCGCCACGGGCCGCGCCCGGATCGCCGCCGACCGGACGCAGGCCGCCGGTGTACTGCGGCAGGACGTCGGCGACCTGGCCGTCGTGCTGGCCGGCCGGGTGGTCGGCGAACCGGTGCACACCGTCGCCGCCCAACGCCGCACGGTGGAGCGGTTCTTCGCTCAGCCGATCGACTGACCGACCGTCAACTCGGCCACCAGCTGGCGGTAGACGCCGAAGGCCGGCTTGCGGGTCCAGTCGTCGCGAAGCAGTCCGAAGTGGTGGAACGGCCCCGGACCGGCGCTGTCGGCGTCCCGGAGGGAGAAGAACGAGTAGCTCCGGACGGCGAGTTCGCCCGCCAGCCCGGCCACCGCCCGGACCACCTGCTCCACCACCTCGGCCTGCCGGGCCTCGCTCCGCCCCGGACCGGTGGGCCAGCCGTTCTCGCAGATCCGCAACGGGACGGCCGGCCCGATCCCGGCCCGGGGCAGCGCGTCGTTCCGGAAGCCGGTGAGCACCGCCCGCACCGAGTCCGCGAGCCGCCCCTCCGGGACGGGGCGGAAGACGTCCGGGAAGAAGTCCAGGCCGACGTAGTCCAGGGCGCGGTGGAAGCGCTCGTCGGCGAGCCGGCCCAGCTCCGGCCAGAAGGTGTCGGCGGGATCGAAGCTCGGCACCGCGTTGAAGCCGACCGCCAGGTGGTCGTAACCGCAGGCCAGCGCCTCCTCCTTGGCCACGACGACACCCTCGACCAGCGCCCGGCGGACGTTCGGGACGCTGCCGTCGAGGACGGGCAGGTCCAGGTTGGGCTCCTCGCAGATCTGCAGGAGCGCGAGGCGGGGGCCTTCGGCCCGGACGGTCCGCCGGACGAAGTCCAGCCAGCCCGCCAACTCCCCGCTCTGTTCGCGGAACTGGAGCACGAGGTCGAGCTTCCGCCCCTCGGCGGCGTACCGCTCGGGCCGCTCCGGCGTGTGCGCGCCGTCCGGGTACAGGCGGTAGGCGCGCACGAGCAACTCGGCCGCCTCCCCCTGGAGTTCGCGCAGGGCGGCGGTGATCTCCGCGGGATCGTCGGGGCGGACGGGAGGGATCAGCCCTGCCTCGTCGCCGAGCAGTCCACCGGGGTAGATGCCGAAGGTGAAGGTCATGGCGACACCGTAGCCGATATTTTTGGTGTCACTGCAAGTTTTAAGTGACACCATGATTCGGCGCTACGATGCGGCCATGGGACTTCGCGAACTCAAGAAGCAGCAGACCCGGGAGCTCCTCTCCGACACCGCCATGGGCCTGTTCGCCGAGCACGGCTTCGACCGGGTCACCGTCGTCGAGGTGGCCCGGGCCGCCGGGGTCTCGCCCAACACGGTGTTCAACTACTTCCCGACCAAGGAGGACCTGTTCTTCGACCGGCAGGACGAGGTCGTCGGCCACCTCGCCGACGTGGTCCGCCGCCGGCCCGCCGGCAGCTCCGCCGTCGACGCCGTCCGGGCCGACCTGCTGGCGGGCCTCGCCGACGGGGAGCCGACGATCGGGCTCGACCCCCGGATGGCCGCGTTCTGGCGGATCGTCGCGGACAGCCCGGCCCTGCGGGCCCGGCTGCTGGAACTCGGCGAACGCTCCGAGGCCGCCCTGGCCGCCGCCCTGGCCGAGGAGTCGGACGCCGGACCGGCGGACCCGCTCCCCCGGGTGGTGGCCGGCGCCCTCGCCGGGGCCCACCGGGCGGCACTCGGCGAGGTGCGGCGGGCGATGGTCGCCGGGGAGCCGGCCGAGGAGGTGCGGGAACGGGTCGCGGCGGCGGCGGACCGGGCCTTCGGCCTGCTCGCCTCCGGACTCGCCGGATACCCGTCGGAGGGCTGAGCCGGAGCACTGGGTCGGGGCACCGAGTCGGGGCGCTGACACGACTCGGGCCGCCCGGCCACGAGGGCGGGCGGCCCGAGGGGCACTGGCCGGGGCGTCAGCTGTGGCGGCCCCGGCGACGGCGGGCGGCCAGCACGGCGAGACCACCCAGGCCGAGCAGGCCGACACCGGCCAGGCCGAAGACCACCGGCGCGTCACCCGCACCGGTCGAGGGCAACTCGCCGTGGCCACCGGGGTGGTGACCGCTCGGGTGGTGGCCGCTCGGGTGGTGGCTGGTCGGGGCCGGGCCCGCGCTCGACGTGGACGAGCTCGCCGACGCCGAGGTGGTGCTCGCGCTCGGGGAGGTCGGGGTCGGACGCGGCGAGGTCGGGCTCGGGGACGTCGGCGACGGGGACGTCGGGCTCGGCGAGGTGGGGCTGGGCGACGTCGGGGACGGCGAGGTGGGCGACGGGGAGGTGGGGGACGGCGACGTCGGGGAGGGCGAGGTCGGGGACGGCGAGGTCGGTGTCGGGCTCGGCGTCACCCGGCAGTCCGGCAGGTCCCCGTCGAACGGGTAGCTGTGGATCTCGTAGCCGCCCGTACCGGTGTGGATCAGGTTGCCCGCGAGGTACACCCGGCCGTTGATGCCCGGCTGGGCGAGGGTCGTGGTGCTGCCCGGGTTGCCCGCCATGACCGCGCCCTGGAACTGGGCGCTGCCGAGGATCTGCGCCGAGGTCGCGGTCGGGAAGTTGTACAGCAGCTTGGAGCGCAGGTCGGTGGTCTGGTCGCCGGCCAGGCCGGTGCCGGTGTAGGTGTTGATGACCGGGCTGTCCCCGAGCATGTTCACCACGACGGTGGCCCCGGCGGGGATGTTGGTGAAGACCAGGCCGATCTGGCCGCCGCTCGGCGAGGCCAGGTTCTGGGTGACGTTGAAGACCTGCTTCATGCTGACGCCGTCGCCGGTGAAGGTGGCCTGGCTGGAGGAGACGTCGACGGTGCCGGTAGCGGTGGCCCGCCCGACGCAGTCGGAGACCTGCTCGATCTGGGTCAGCACGTCCTGGTAGGGCGCGGCGGCGTTCGGGTCCTGGATCGACTGGCCGGTGGGGTCGATGCTGACGGTGCCGGTGACGCTGCCCGCGTGGCGCAGATTGCCGAAGGCGGGGCCGTGGGAGTCGCTGCCGCCGATCAGGATCGAGTTGCCGGTCCTGACGTCGACATTGCCGCCGCTGGTGACGAAGTCACTGCCGTTGGGCGGCACGACGCGCGAGCCGACGCCCACCACGCCCATGTTGTAGACGCCGCCGCCGTTCTTGTCGACGGTCAGGTTCCCCAGCGTGACGATCTTGCCTTCGGCCTCGGCCGCGCGGCCGTTGACGGTGTAGTCGCCGCCGGTGAAGACGTTGATCGTGGCGTCCCGCCCGGTGAAGTCGCCGTTGTTCGGCGGCGGCCAGGTGGCGGGGCAGTCGGGGCCGGAGCAGGCGCCCAGCGGCGGGGCGAGCGGGGCGGCCGAACCGACCGTCAGCACGGCGGCCATCGGCACGGCGGCGACGGCGGTCGCCACCGCGATCCGGACGGCCCGGCGACGGCCGGTGGCGGGTGTTCTTCTCACGGCGGTCGCTCGGTGATCCGGCGAACCGGTGGCCTGACCCATCGACAATTCCTCCGCGCAGAGAAAAGGGCAGGTCCGGACGACCTGCCAGATTCATTCATATCTCCTGACGATCCCATAGATCAGAGACATTCAACCCTAAAACGGAATATTCACACCCTGCAGACCCTCAGATCGGATCCGAGCACCCTGCGGACGACTCCTCGCTCCGCCCGACCCGCCCGCCGCCGGGACCGCGGTCCCGCCCGCTCCCCCAGGGTCCGGCTCCCCGCCCGGCGGCTGGGCGGACTAGGTTGGAGGGCATGACCACCGAGGCCCAGGAGCCGGACGCGCCGCTCGTCGCCGTCGCGTCCGCCGACGCCGTACTGCGGCACCCCGAGGCGGGCGAACACCTGCTCACCGAGATCGAGCGGGCCCGCGCCGCACGCTTCCGGCAGGAGTCCGGGCGGACCGACTTCGTCGCCGGGCACGTGCTGGTCCGGCTCTGCGCCGCCCGCCTGCTCGGCGTCCCGGTCGCCGGGCTGGTGCTCGCCCAGGAGTGCCCGGACTGCGGCCTCGCCGACCACGGCAAGCCCTACCTGCCCGACCACCCCGGGGTGGAGGTCAGCCTGTCGCACACCCGGGGCGTGGTCGCGGCGGGCGCGGGCCGGCGCCCGGTCGGCGTGGACGTCGAGCTGGCCGGCCGGGGCGGCTCGCTGCGCGCCGTGGCCCGCCGGGTGCTCGCCCCCGCCGAGCTGGCCCTGGTCGAGGCGGCCCCGGAGCCGGACCGGGCGTTCCTGCGGCAGTGGGTGCGCAAGGAGTCGCTGATCAAGATCGGGCGGGTCACCCTGGACACCCTCGGGCAGGTCGACCTCTCCGCCCTGCCGCTGGACGTCCCGCCCGGCGCCCCGCTGCACAGCCGCTTCGAGGACCTCCACCTGCTCGACTGGACCGACCCCGGGCAGGGCGCCGCCGTCGCGGCCGTCAGCACCGCCCCGCCGCGGATCGTGGAGCTGGTCCCGGCGGGCTGAGCGGGGCACCGGGCCGGGCACCCGAGCGCGGGGCCGGTGGATAAGCGGTGTTAGCGTGCCTGGTCGTGGGCACGCCGAGCGCGCACGCCCGCCGTCCCCCCGCTGCCCACCGGATCAAAGGGTGCCCCGCCATGGCCAAGTTCCTGCTGAGCCTGCACGTCCTCGCGTCGGTCCTGTTCATAGGCCCGGTCGCGGTGGCCGTCAGCATGTTCCCGCGCCGGGCGAAGGCCGCCCTGGCCGGCGGCCCGGACCAGGCCTCGGACGCGGGCGTGCTGCGCGTCCTGCACCGGATCACCCAGGTCTACGCGCTGCTCGGCGTCGCGGTGCCGCTGCTGGGCATCGGCGTGGCCCAGGTGATGGACGTGCTCGGCCAGTCCTGGCTGATCGCCTCCATGGTGCTCACCGCGGTCGCCGCGCTCTCCCTGCTGCTCTTCGTGCTGCCCGGCCAGCAGGCCGCCGTGGACGCGCTCGGCCTCGACCCGGCGGACGAGCAGCGCACCAAGGCCGTCAGCGGCCTGCGGCTGCTGCCGATGACCGCCGGGGTGTTCAACCTGCTGTGGGCGGTGGTCGTGGTGCTGATGGTGATCCGCCCCGGCTCGACCACCGGCGCCTGAACCTCCGGCACCCGATCTCACGACACCCGCACCCACGGCACCCGCACCCACGGCCCCCTCCCGCGGACGGGGTCGGTTCGAGTACCGTCCTTGCCCATGACGATCATGGCGGGCATGGGCGGCCCGACAGGGACCGGCGTCGGACCGCTGCTGCGCGGCTGGCGGGAGCGGCGGCAGCTCAGCCAACTCCAGCTGGCCCTGCGGGCGAACTCCTCGGCCCGACACCTCAGCTTCGTCGAGAACGGCCGCGCCCGGCCGAGCCGGGAGCTGCTGCTGCGCCTGGCCGAACAGCTGGACGTCCCGGTGCGCGAGCGCAACTCCCTGCTGCTGGCGGCGGGTTACGCCCCGCACTACCCCGAGACACCGCTGGACGCCCCGTCCATGGACGCGCTGCGCGGCGGCGTCGAACGGCTGCTCGCCGCGCACGACCCGTACCCGGCCGTGGTCGTCGACGGCACCTTCCGGGTGCTGGCGGCCAACCGCTCGCTCACCCTGCTGCTGGACGGCGTCGCCCCCGAGCTGCTCCGGCCGCCGTTCAACGCCGTCCGGGTCGCCCTGCACCCGGACGGGCTGGCACGGCACATCGTCAACTTCCGGCAGTGGCGGCGGCACCTGCTCTCCCGGCTGGAGGAGCGGCTGGAGCCGGGGATCCACGCGGAACCGCTGCGGCAGCTGTACCAGGAGGTCCTCGGCTACCCCGAACCGGAGGAGGAGCCGACCCCGGAAGCCGCCGAGGAGCGGAACCCCTTCGCGCTGCCGCTGCGGGTCCGGCACGACGGCCGGGTGCTCTCCTTCCTGTCGACCGTCACCACCTTCAACACACCACTGGACGTGACCGTCTCCGAACTCGCCCTGGAGACCTTCCTGCCCGCCGACCGGGAGACCGTGCAGCACCTGCAGTCCGTGGTCGGCCCGGACCGGTAGCCCTGCGCCGGAGCGGTGCCCGGTGGGTCGGCCCTACCACCGGGCACCGCTCCGGCGCAGGGCCGCGAGCTGGAGCACCACGAACAGCGCCACGGCGACGGCCTGCACCGGGACCCAGACCGTGCCGGCCGCGGTCGGCGCGAACCGGACGGCGAGCGCGACCAGGCTGAGCAGCACCCACCCGGCGTTGATCCCCGCCACCGCCAGCACCGCGGGCCGCGGCGGGCGGCGGGCGGCCAGCGCGCCGAGCACCAGGCCGTGGCAGGTCAGGAGCAGCCCGAGGACCAGCAGGGTGGGACGACCGACCCCGAGCAGGCCGCCGAGCGGACCGGCGAAGGCCAGATAGGCCAGGCCGTTGCCCGCGGTGACCACCGCGTCCAGGGCGAGGACCCCGCGGACCGTCCACGGCGAGAACACCGCAGCGGGCCGGGCGGGGGTGACGGGGGTGACGGGGGTGACGGGGGTGACGGGGGTGACGGGGGTGACGGGGGTGACGGGGTGTGCGTTCGCACGCATGCGGATCGTCTCCTGACCGGGGTGGTGTCCCGGTGGCGCCGACCGCCCACCCGGGTACCTCCACCCTGCCGGGCCGGACGGCGCCCGTCGATTACCCCGCGGGTCACGTACCCGGCCGCCGCACGGGCGAGGCGCCCGGCCCGGCCCACCCGGAGCTCACCGTGCGCGCGACGGCCGGTCCAGCAGCACCCCGGCCCGCTTCACCGCGCGGGCGGTGATCGTGGTCTCCGCGCGGGTGACCCCCAGCGGGCCCAGGGTGTCGGTGAGGAACCGGTAGAGGCCGCCGTGGTCCGGGCAGAACAGCGTGGCCAGCAGGTTGGTCGGGCCGCTGGTGGCGAAGACGCCGTGCACCTGCGGGTGGCGGGCCAGCTCGGCGCCGACCTCGGCGAGCCGGCCCGGCGGCACGTCCAGCCAGAGGTTGGCGTCCACGGCCATGCCGAGCAGCCGGGGGTCCACGGTGGCGTGGGTGCGCAGCAGGCCGAGCCCGTCCAGCCGGTGCAGTCGGCGCCGTACGGTCGACTCGGGCGCGCCGACCGCCCCGGCCAGCACCGCGTGGGACTGCCGGGCGTCCTGCCCCAGCCGGTCCAGCAGGGCGCGGTCGAGGTCGTCCAGCGGCGGGGGCACGGCGGGGCGCGGGGCGAGCGGCCGGGCGAGCGCGGCGGCCTCCCCGTCGGTCAGCCCGCCGGCCCGCCACTGCCCGGCGTCCGCGAAGGCGTGCAGGACGGCGTGGGTGGTGGTCTCGACGACGGCACCGGTCGCGGGCAGCTGCCCGTACAACAGCCGGTCCCGGCCGTGGGCGTCGCCCAGCATCACGGCGCCGACCTCGTGGCCGCCCAGCATCACGTCGACGAAGGGCACGTCCGAGCGGTCGGCCAGCGCCCGGGCGAGGGCGTCCACCCGGCCGCGCAGCACCCGGACCCGCAGCAGCAGCGCGCCCACCGCGGCGTCCTCGACATCGGGCAGCCGCACCACCCGGAGCACTCCGGCCTCGCGCATCCGGCCCAGCCGACGGGTGACCGTCCGGGCGGAGACGCCCAGCACCTCGGCGATCCGGCCGGGCTCGGCCCGTCCGTCCACCTGGAGCGCGCAGACCAGGCGGCGGTCCAGGGTGTCCAGCACGGTGTCCGGATCCGTCGTTTCGAGGTCCATGGTGTCCGGTCTCCGTCGCTCTTGGCTGCTCGTCCGTCCTGTTCGGCAGTCTTGACGGTACTCCTTGTCCTGCCCGGCCGGAACGCGGCCGGAACGCACCGGAACGCACCGGACCGGGGCGGAGCAGCACGGAGCCGAGGAGGCAGGACATGGACGGGCAGGGACAGGTCGCGGAGCTGTGGGCGCTGACGGAGGCCGTGGAGGCGGCGGTGCGCGAGGTCGGCGCGGGGCTGGCGGCGGCCCGGCCGGTCGAGCCGACCCCGGGGCGGACGGTCGAGGAGGCGATGGCCCGGTTCGCCGAACTGGACGGCCCGGCCGCCGCCGAACTGCACCAGCGGCTCACCGCGCTGCGCCCGCAGGCCGGGTGGGTGCCGGAGGAACTGGACGGCTCGGTGCCCGTCGAGGGCGAGTGGTGGGTCTGTGACGCGACCGACGGCGCGGTGCAGTACCTGCTCGGGCAGCCGCACTGGGCGGTGACGGCCACGCTGGTGCGCGACGGCGCGGCGGTGCTGGCCGTGGTGCACGCCCCGGAGCTGTTCGGCGCGGGCCGGACCTACCGGGCGGTGCTGGGCGGCGGCGCCCAGTTGGACGGGCGGCCGATCGCGCCGCTGGAGCGCGAGCTGGCGGCCACCGTCGCCGCCACCAGCCAGCCGCCGCTGGTGGCCGCCGACCCGGTGGCGCTGCGCCGGGCCGGCGAGTCGCTGTCCGCGATGGCGGGCGCGGTGCTCGCGGTGCGCAACCTCGGCCCGACCGCGCTCCAGGTGGCGCAGGTCGGCTCCGGGCACCTGGCGCTGTTCTGGCAGTACGGGCAGGACGCGGGCAACCTGCTGCCGGGCGCCCTGGTGGCGAGCGAGGCGGGCGCGACGGTGACGGACACCGCCGGGTCGGCCTGGACGGCCGGCTCGGACGGCTTCCTCACCGCCGCGCCCGGACTGCACGCGGACGCGGCGGGGGTGCTGCGCGCGGTCGGGTGAGGCCTCGGGTGGGACTTGGGTGAAGCCTCGGGCAAGGCCTCACGGGTGAAGCCTCGGGCGAGGCCTCAGGTGAGACCGAACAGCGTGGCCGCGTTGTCGTGGCAGACCGCCCGCAGCCACTCCTCCCCCAGCCCCAGTCCGGCCAGCGCCTCCAGCTGGTGGACGTACCGGTACGGGATGTTGGGGAAGTCGCTGCCGAGCAGGACGCGCTCCCGGAGCCCGCGCAGGCGCGGCAGTTCGTCGCGCGGGAAGGGCACGTCGGCCTCGGCGAAGTCGGTGAACGCGATGGTGGTGTCCAGCCGGACGGCCGGGTGGCGCTCGGCGAGGTCGAGGAAGTCGCGGTACTCGGGCATGCCCAGGTGGGCGACCACCAGGACCAGGCCCGGGTGCCGGTCCAGCACCGCGCCGATCGGGCCGGGACCGGTGAACTTGCCCGGCACCGGCCCGGATCCGCAGTGGGTGACCACCGGGGTGCCGGTCTCGGCGAGCAGCCCCCAGACCTCGTCCAGCCGGTCGTCCGTCGGGTCGTAGCCGCCGACCTGGAGGTGCGCCTTGAACACCCGGGCGCCGTCCTCGATCGCGCGGGCCACGTAACCGGCCGCCCCGGGTTCGGGGAAGAAAGTCGCGGTGTGCAGGCACTCCGGGGTGCGGGCGGCGAACTCGGCGGCCCAGGCGTTCAACCAGCCGGCCATACCCGGCTTGTGCGGGTACAGCATGGACGTGAACGCCCGGACGCCGAAGTCCCGCAGCCGCCGGACCCGCTGCTCCTCGGCCTCGCGGTAGGTGATCGGCCAGGGGCGGTTCACCAGCGGACCGGCCGCGTCGAAGTACGCCCAGACCTTGTCGAGGACGTTCTTCGGCATGAAGTGGGTGTGCACGTCGATCAGCCCGGGCAGGCCCAAGCCCTGCCAGAACTCCCGTACGCCTGCGGACTCCTGGTCGTTCGCGGGGTCGTGCTCCTGATCGTTCGCGAGATCGTGCTCCCGATCGTTCACGCGGGCACCGGGCGGGCGCGGTCGATGATCGCGGCGGTGTCGACGCCGGACGGCAGGGTGCCGAAGGCGGCACCGTGGTCGCCGCCGAGCCGGCTCGCGCAGAAGGCGTCGGCCACCGCCGGGCTGCCGTACCGGACCAGCAGCGAACCCTGGAAGGCCAGCGCCATCGACTCCACCAGCCGCCGGGTGCGGTACTCCAGGTCGGTCGGGTCGCTGAACTGCTTGCGCAGTCCGGCGACGGCCGCGTCCAGCCGGCGGTCCGCCCCGGCCGCCGCGTCGAGCTCGCCCATGAAGGCCTCGATCGTCTCCGGCCGCTTGGCCATGGCGCGCAGGGCGTCCAGGGCGGCGACGTTGCCGGAGCCCTCCCAGATCGACACCAGCGGTGCCTCGCGGTAGAGCCGGGGCATCCCGGACTCCTCGACGTAGCCGTTGCCGCCCAGGCACTCCAGCGCCTCGGCGGAGTGCGCCGGACCACGCTTGCAGACCCAGTACTTGGCCACCGCCAGGCCCAGGCGCCGCACCAGCGCCTCGTTCCCGTCCCCGGCGAGGGTGAGGTCCGTCGCGTGGGCCAGCCGCATCGCGACGGCCGTGGCCGCCTCGGACTCCACCACCAGGTCGGCCAGCACGTTGCGCATCAGCGGCTGGTCGACCAGCGCCTTGCCGAACGCCCGCCGGTGCAGGGCGTGGTGGACCGCCCGGGTGGCGCCGTAGCGCATCCCGGAGGCGGCGCCGATCGTGCAGTCCAGGCGGGTCATGTTGACCATCTCGATGATGGTCGGCACGCCCCGGCCCTCCTCGCCGACCAGCAGGCCCACCGCGCCGTCGTACTCCAGCTCGGCGGAGGCGTTGGACTTGTTGCCGAGCTTGTCCTTGAGCCGCATCAGGTGCAGCCGGTTGCGGCTGCCGTCCGGGAGGACGCGCGGCAGCACGAAGCAGCTGAGCCCGCCGGGGGCCTGGGCGAGGGTCAGGAAGAGGTCGGACATCGGCGCCGAGGTGAACCACTTGTGCCCGGTGAGCCGGTAGCTGCCGTCGGACTGCGGGACGGCGGTGGTGGTGTTGGTGCGGACGTCCGAGCCGCCCTGCTTCTCCGTCATCGACATGCCGGCGATCAGCCCGCGCTTGGTGCGTGGCTCGCGCAGCCCGTAGTCGTACTCGGTGGCGGCCAGCAGCGGCTCCAACTCGGCGGCCAGGGCCGGGTTCTGGCGCAGGGCCGGGACGGCGGCGTAGGTCATCGAGATCGGGCAGGTGTGACCGGCCTCGACCTGGCTCCAGACGAAGAACTTGGCGGCGCGGGCGGAGTGGGCGCCGGGCCGGTCGTCCCGCCAGGGCGCGGCGTGCAGGCCGTAGGACACTGCGGTGCGCATCAGCTCGTGCCAGTACGGGTGGAACTCGACCTCGTCGATCCGGTGGCCGAAGCGGTCGTGGGTGCGCAGCACCGGCGGGTTCTCGTTGGCCAGCCGGCCCCAGTCGGCGGCCTGCTCGGAGCCCGCCAGGCGGCCGAGCTCGCGCAGCTCGGGCTCGGCCCAGCCGGCGCCGGCCCGGTGCAGGGCGGCGAGCAGGGTCGGATCGGCGGCGGTGTCGTGTCCGTACGGCAGGGGCACCTGGTTGGTGACCTCATGCGTCGCTGTCATCGCGTCCTCCCAGGGCACGCAGGGTGAAGGAGACCAGGGCGGGGACCACCTCGGCGGTGGCCCGCTGGGGGTCGGAGTGGGGCCGGGGGTCGGAGGGCTGAGGGTAGGAGGGCTGAGGACCGGGGAGCCGGGCGTCGGGGGGCTGGGGGCCCGAGGGCTGGGCCGCGAGCGGGCCGGCCAGGGCCTCGCCGACCGCGCCGACCAGGGCGGCGGCGGTCAGCACCGGGTCCTGCTCGGGGAGTTCGCCGGCCGCCACGGCAGCGGCGATCTCGGTGGCGATCACGTCCCGGAACGCCCGCCGGAACACCAGACGCTCGCCGTCCACCACCGTGTCGGCGGGCTCGACCAGCAGCGCGTACGCCAGCCGGGGGGCCCGCAGGGCACGGGTGGCGAAGGTCTCGACCACGGCGGCGATCCGCTGCCGCGGGGTGTCCCGCAGCGCGACGGCGGCGTTCACCGCGGCCATCTCGCGGGTGACCACCCGGCGGAACAACTGCACCGACAGCTCGGCCTTGTTGGCGAAGTGCTGGTAGAGGCTGCCGGTCGCGATCCCGGCGCGGTCCGCCACCGCGGCCATGGTGCAGCCGCCGTAACCGCGCTCGGCGAGCAGGCCGACCGCCGACTGCAGCACCGCCTCGCGCTGGGCGTCCAGGCGGGCTTGGACGGCGGGGGTGCGTCGGTAGGCCATGGAAGTATTGAAGCACCGATTCACTGCTTCGGGGAGGGGGAGGGAGAGTCGAGACGGCGGCAGCAGCGGGACCTGCGGGAACGACGGCGGGAACGACGGCGGGAACGACGGGAGGCCGCCCCGGGCGGGGCGGCCTCCTGGTTCTGCTCCTGGGCTACGCAGCGCTACAGCGGGCGGCGCTCCTGCTCCAGGCGCTGGCCCTCGACGTCCAGCGGGCCGAACGGCGCCCCCGGCTGCGCCGACTTGGCGAGCGAGCGGGCGGCGGCCTGGTCGCCCAGACCGGCCCACTCCAGCACCTTGGCCGTGGCCTCCGCCGACTGGTCGGCCGGCAGCTTGCCGATGTTGGAGCCGTGGTTGCCGCCGGGCACGACGTAGACGTAGCTGTCGTCACTGCCCCGGCCGAGGTGGAACGGCTTGGCGCCCCACGGGTCGTTGCCGCCGTAGACGAACATCATCCGCTCGCCCTCGCGCTTCACCCAGCGGTCGATGTCGGGCATCGCCTTCGGGTTGAAGACGGTCGGGATCTCCTTCGGCACGTAGGAGCGGGCCGAGTAGAGGTCCTTGTAGTCGTAGTGCAGCTGGTCCTTCAAGTACGAGACGTCGAAGAACGGCGCACCCAGCTCGGTCGCGGCCTGGTAGTAGTACGCGGTGTACTTCGCCAGCGACTGGTCGCTGTTGCCGGTGATGCCCGACTGGGCGTCGTACCACGCGTACAGCTCGTCGTCGGTCGCGGTCGCGGCCACCGGGACCTTCGCGCAGTCCGACTCCAGGCTGTACTGCCAGAACGCCCAGACCACGTCGAGCACGCCGGCCTCGTAGGCGCGGTCCGGGGTGCCGAGGGTGTTGAAGGTGGAACCCGCCGCCTTGTTGTCGGCGATGTAGCGCGACTCCAGGCGGTCACGGCGCACCAGCAGCTCGCGCTGGGCGGCGTTCAGCTTGGCACGGCACTCCGGGGTGCCGACGTTGCGGAAGAACTCGGTGTAGGCCGCGTAGTCGCTGACGTCGGTGTTGTTCGGCGCGACGTACGCGATCGTGCCGGCCACGTCGTCCGGGTAGAAGCGGCGGTAGAAGGTCGACGACATGCCGCCCTTGCTGGCGCCGGTGGAGAGCCACTCCTGGTCGTAGATCCGCTTGAGCGCGGTCACCAGCTTGTGCGAGTCGGCGGCCTGCTGGCGGATGCCCGCCTTGGACCAGTCGGCCGGCTCCGGGCGGGAGGGGGTGAAGTAGCGGTACTCGATGGAGACCTGGTTGCCGTCCACCAGCCGGGTCGGCTCGGTGCGGGACGGCGTGGTGCCCAGCGTGTAGCCGTTGGTGTAGAAGACGGTCGGGCGGTCGTAGCCGCGGTGCAGCACGCTGAAACGCTGCTGGAAGGTGCCCAGCCAGGGGCGGAAGTGGTCGATCGGCTGGGTGTAGGTGGCCAGGAAGTAGCGGTGGCCGGTGGTGGTGGGCTTCTCCTCGGTGATCGTCACGCCGGGGATCGCCGCCAGGCGGTCCTTGATGTCGGCGGTCGGGTCGTCGGCGGGGCTCCGGCCGTGCGCGGCCCCGGACGCCTCGGCCCCGCGGCCGGTGTCGGCCGAGGCCGGAGCGGCCAGGCCGCCGATCGCGAACATCGGTATCAGCAGGGCGGATACCAGCAGCCTCTTGAACCTGGTGGTCATCAACTCTCCATCTGGTCAACGGACATGATGTGCCTCGTCGGCACTACTCTGCGGTGCGGGTGGTGCGGTGGCCGCCCGATGGACGGCCGAATGGGCCACCCGCCTGGTCGCGGGTGGCCCATCGGGGAAAAGGTGCTGGTCAAGGGGGTCGCTGCGGTTCCTTCGACGGCCCGGAGGCCCGGTGGGTCGGCCCGCCCGCCGAGGGGGTGCGGTGCGGGCGGGCCGGGGCACCCGGGCCGGGCCAGGGCTTACGGACAGGACTTGCACAGACAGGGCTTGCACAGGCAGGGCTTGCACGGGCAAGGCTTACGGGCAGGGCGTGCGAGCGGGGCCTACGGGCGGGGCAGGGTGCAGCCGGCCAGGGTGAGGTCGAGGCGGTTGCCGGGCGCGAAGCAGGCGGGGATGCCGTAGGTCTCCTGGGCGTAGCCGATGCCCTGGTGCACCGTGACCGCGCCCGACTCGTCGACCTCGCACGGGTTGTCCAGGGTGCAGGACTCGCCGCTCTCGTTGATCGTGTTGTTCACGGCGACCAGCAGACCGGTCGAGGCGTCGACCACCGGCGAGCCCGAGGTGCCGCCGATCACGTTGCAGCCCGAGGTGTAGCGGACCGAGTCCTTGAACGTCCAGTCGGCCTCGTTCAACTGGTAGGCGAAGCCGTCGATCGAGCAGGAGTAGATCTTCTTCCAGTAACCGGAGACGACCCGGATGTCCGCGCCCTGGTTGGGGTGGGTGTCGGCGATCGTCAGCGGGGAGATCCCGTACTTCGACTTGATCGAGGCGTAGCTGGTGTTCAGCTGGTAGATCGACACGTCCGTGTCGGTCATCGCGCCGTAGACCACCTTGGTCGCGCGCAGGGTGGCGAGGCGGCCGCCGGTCGAGTTGAGCAGGGTGAAGGTCCGGCTGGAGGGCTGGTTGAGGACGACCTCGCCGGGGCCGGGCATACCAGACTCCAGGCAGTGGCCGTTGGAGAGCACCAGGGCCGGGTCGGTCGCGGCCGAGCCGGGCATCCGCACCAGGGAGCCGGAGCAGTTGCTGAGCGCGACCGTCCCGGCGAAGCTGACGGCGGCCGGCTTGGCCGCCGGGGCGGAGCCCTCGGCCTGGGCGGCGGCCTCCGTCGGGGCGGTGACCTGCGCCGGGGCGGCAGCCTGGGCCGGGGCGGCACCGCCGAGGGCGGTGGCTCCCGCGACCAGGAGCGTGGCGAGCATGCCTATGAGCGGCTTCTTCATGAGAGACCTCTCGGTGTGGGGGTCCCCCAAAGCTGTCGCGGACATGACTTACTGTCAAGAGTCAAAACCAGACCAAGAGAACACCCCTGGTCATGGAATCGACCGCCCGGCGCCCGGGCAGGTGCCCGGCCCGGCGCTCAGGGCGGCGCGGCGTCCCTGCTGCGGTCAACTCCCCTGCCAGTGCCGCCGGCCGAGGCTGATCAGGCGCAGCTGCGAGCGCGCCGTGGCGGCGATCCGCTGCTCGCCGGCAGGGTCCGCCTCCTGGGCCTCCAGGAAGGCGGAGGCCGTCGACACCATGTGGTCGACGTAGAGCTCGGCCAGCATCCGCAGGTCCTGCTCGCTCCAGCCCGCCGAGACCGGCTGGAGCGCCAGGGCGGAGCCCACTTCGGCGGCGAATCGGCCCAGTTCGGCGTCGATCGCCTCACGCACCTGCCGGACCCCGCCGTGCCGCTCGCGCGACAGGAAGCGCACGTGCGGCCGGTGTTCGCGGACGTGCCGCTGGATGACGTCCACCGCCCGGTCGATCAGCTCCTCGGCGCCGCCGGCCTCGGCGAGCACCGAGCGGATCATGACGTGCAGGCTGGCCAGCGACTCCTCGACCAGGGCGACGCCGAGGGCGGCGAGGTCCGGGAAGTGCCGGTAGAAGGCGGCCGGGGACAGCCCCGCCTCCCGGGTGACCTCGCGGACGCCCAGGCTCGCCAGGTTCTGATCGGCCAGCAGGTGCAGACCGGCGTCCAGCAAGGCCCGCCGACTCTGCTGCTTCTGGGCCTGTCTGGCCCCCACGGTGTGATTCACGCCATTCAGTAAACAGTCGTTTGCCGAACTTGGCCAGCCGGGCGTACAGTGGGCCTCGAAGTCAGTGAACACTTGTCAACCGAAATCGGCGCGGCAGCAGCCGCATCCGCAGCCGAAGGAGCCAGCCGTGATCCTGTTCTCCGCACTGGTCGCCATGGGAGTCCTGATCGGCACCGCCGCCCACCTCCCCCTCCCGGTGTTCCTCGCCGCCTCCGCCGCCATCTCCGCCTGGCTGCTCGCCTTCGGCGCCCGCGAAGGCGTCGCCCGCCTGCGGCACCGCTGAGCCCGCCGCACCGTCCACTCCCGTCGACCGCCGAGAGGACCGCCACCGCCATGAGCACCGTCACCGACCACGCCGTCACCAGCAACGCCGTCACCGACCGCGCCGTCACCAGCAACGCCGTCACCAGCCGTGACAGCGCCGGCCGTACCGCCGCCGTCCGCAGCAGCGCCGAGCGCGCCGCCGAGGAGCGTCAGGGCACCGCCGAGGCCGACAACCTGGCCGTCGCCTCCTTCCTGCTCGGCCTCCCGGGCCTGCTGCTCTTCAACCTCGTGCTGGGCCCGATCGCCGTCACCCTCGCCACCCTGGCCCTGGTCCGCGGCACCAGCCGCCGCGGCCGCGCCTTCCTCGGCCTGGCCCTCGGCATCGCCTCGCTGGCCATCCTCGCCGTCACCACCGCCACCTCCCACGGTGTGCTCATCGACCTCGGCTCCTGACCGGGCTTCAACTCCCGGGCGCCCCGGGCCGAACAGTCGATCATGTCAACCCTGCCCACGACCCCCGCCCGCCACGTAGGGTGGCCACATCGGCCGGGTGACCACAGGGGGCAGGAGTGAGTACCGAGATCCGCAGCGACGCACAGCCGGGGCCCACCGGGGCGGGCGGGGGCGGGCGGCTGCTCGCGGTGAGCGACCTGCACATCTCCTACCGGGAGAACCGCGACCTGGTGGAGAAGCTCCGGCCCACCCACCCCGACGACTGGCTGCTCGTCGCCGGTGACGTCGCCGAACTCACCACCAGCATCGAGTGGGCGCTCGGCCTGCTCGCCGACCGCTTCGCCCGTGTGGTGTGGGCCCCCGGCAACCACGAGCTGTGGACCCACCCCGAGGACCCGGTCCAGCTCCGCGGCGTGGCCCGCTACAACCACCTGGTGGAACTGTGCCGTGCCCTCGGCGTCGTCACCCCCGAGGACCCGTACCCGCTCTGGCACGGCCCCGCCGGCCCGGTGCGGATCGCCCCGCTCTTCCTGCTGTACGACTACACCTTCCGCGCCCCGGGGACGACCACCAAGGAGGAGTCCCTGGCGGCCGCGTACGAGAGCGGCATCGTCTGCGCGGACGAGCGGATGCTCCACCCGGACCCGTTCCCGGACCGCGACTCCTGGTGCCGCGAGCGCGTCCGGCTGACCGAGCAGCGGCTCGCGGCCTGTGACCCGGACGTCCCGCTGGTCCTGGTCAACCACTACCCGCTGGTGCGCCACCCCACCGAAGTACTCTGGTACCCCGAGTTCGCCCAGTGGTGCGGCACCGAGCTGACCGCCGACTGGCACCGCCGTTTCAACACCGCGGCGATGATCTACGGGCACCTGCACATTCCGCGCAAGACCTCCTACGACGGCGTCCCGTTCGAGGAGGTCTCGCTCGGCTACCCGCGCGAGTGGCGCAAGCGCGGGCTGCCGGACCCGCTGCTGCGGGAGGTGTTCCCGCAGGTCACGGTGAGCTGATCAGCCGGCCGGCTGACCCACCGACCCGCTGACCCGCCGGCCCACTGATCTGCCGGACCACTGACCCGCCGGACCCGGGACCTCGGGGAGGCCCTCTGCTAGGGGGTCTCCCCCGCTCCCGTACCCCCTCCTGCTCCACCGCTCCCTCCTTCCTACTCCGCCGCGATCGCCCGCAGCACGTCCAGCCGCGCGGCCCGCCCGGCGGGGCGGAGGCCGGCCACCGCTCCCGCGAGCAGTCCGGCCGCCAGGACCACGGCCAGTTGCCCGCCCGGGAGCGCGAACGACCCCGTCCCCGCGCTGTCCGAGGCCTTCACCAGCGCCCAGCCGAGGAAGACCCCGAGCCCCAGGCCGCCCACCGTCCCGAAGGCCGCCACCAGCACGGACTCCCAGCGGACCATCGCGCGCAGCTGCGCCCTGGTCTGGCCCACCGCCCTCAGCAGCCCCAGCTCCCTGGTCCGCTCGTGCACCGCCAGCGTGAGGGTGTTGGCGATGCCGAGCAGGGCTATCAGGACGGCCAGCGCCAGCAGCGCGTAGACCACCGAGAGCATCATGTCGACCCCGGAGGCCGCGCTCTTCGCGTACTCCGCCCGGTCCTGCACCTGCGGACTGCCGTAGGGCACCAGCGCCTTGACCACCGCCGCCTTTCCGGCGGCCGGCGAAACGCCGTCGCGCAGCCCGATCGCGACCATGGTGTCGGCGTCCTGCCCCCGGTGCGGGGCCCAGGCCTGCCTGGTCATCAGGTAGTCGCCGGCCAGCCCGCCGCCCTCGTACAGGGCGCGGATGGTGAACGGCCCGCTCGCTCCGTCGGTGAAGCCCACGGTGACGAACTGTCCGAGCCGCCAGTCGTGCTGCTTCGCCTCGCTGCGGGAGACGGCGAGGCCGTCCGTGCCGAGCGCGGTGAGCGAGCCGTCCACCCGGCCGAGGTCGACGATGCCGGGCAGCCGGGCCGGGTCGGTGACGTCCAGGGTGCGGCCGTGCCCGTCGATCCGGGCGACGCCGCGACCGAGCCCGACCGTCTGCCGCACCTCGGGCAGCGCGGCCAGGGCGTCCGCCGCCTTGGGGCTGATCCCGCTGCCGCCCGCCCCGAAGGAGGCGGTGGTGACGGCGAGGTCGCCCGCGAAGGACTTGTCCACCGTGTCGTCCAGGGTGGCCCTGATCGAGGCGCCGAAGACGGTGAACAGCGTGACCACCGCGACGCCGATCATCAGCGCGCTCGCCGTGGCCGCCGTCCGGCGCGGGTTGCGGGCCGCGTTGCGCCGGGCCAGCAGTCCGGAGACCCCGCGCAGCCCGGGCAGCGGTGCGCCCAGCGTCCGGACTGCGACGGCCGCGGCGACCGGCCCGAGCACCACCGTGCCGGCCAGCACCGCCAGCGCCCCGCCCGCCGTCAGCAGGACCGACGGGCCGTCGGTGGCACCGAGGACGGCGACCGGTACGCCGCCCGCCAGCAGCAGGCCCCCGAGCACCACCCGGACGAGCCCCGCCCGGCCCCGGGCCGCCCCGTCGACCGCCGTCTCCCGCAGGGCCGCCAGCGGCGCCGTCCGGCCGGCCCGGACGGCCGGCAGCAGCGCCGACCCGACCGCCACCAGCGTGCCGACCAGCAGCGGCAGCACCACGGCGGCGGTGCTGATCACCATGCCGCCGGTCGGCAGGGCGAAGCCGAGCACCGAGAACAGCGCCTTGAGGCCGGCCGCGACCCCGATCCCGCCGAGCAGCCCGCCGAGCGAGGCCAGCAGACCGACCAGGGACGCCTCCGCGAGCGTCGCCCCGAGCACCTGGCCGCGCGCCGCGCCGAGTGCCCGCAGCAGCGCGTTCTCCCTGGTCCGCTGGGCGACCACGATGGCGAAGGTGTTGTGGATGGTGAACGTCGCCACCAGGAGGGCGATCCCGGCAAACACCAGCAGCAGCGTGGTGAACAGGCTGAGGAAGCGCCCGGACACCTGCTGGGTGCTCTCCTGGGTGGCCGCGGCGCCGGTGACCGCCTGGACGCCGGCGGCCAGGTGCGGGCCGATCCGGTCGACCAGCTCCCGCTGGGACACCCCGCCCGCCGCCCGGACCTGGATCGAGCTGGCCTGCCCCGAACCCTTGGGCGTGAGGTGCTGCTCGGCGTCGGCGAAGGTCATCGCGGTGAAGGTGCTCGGCCCCATGCCGTCCGCGCTCGCCCCGAAGGTGGCGATGCCGACGACGGTGACGGGCACCGGATCGGGGGTGCGCAGCACGGTGGTCGAGCCGAGGTGCAGCCCGCCCGCCTTGGCCGCGCCCCGGTTGACCACGACCTCGCCCGGCGCGGCCGGTGCCCGGCCCTCGGCCAGCCGGTAGGGGTTCAGCCGGGCGTCGGTGAGCCAGTTCCCCGCCAGGGTGGGCGGGCCCTGGCCGCCGACCGGTTTGCCGTCGCTGCCGATGAGTTGGCCCGCGCCCTGGACGGACGGCTCGGCGGCCGCCACACCGGGCAGCGCGCGCAGTCGGTCGGCGAGCGCGGCGTCGACCGGGGCCCGCACCCCGCCGGGCGCCGCCGGGGAGTCCAGGACGTCGGCGCTGCGGACCACCGCGTCGGTGCCCGCGTTGGCATCGGCGAACAGGGTGTCGAAGTTGGCCCGCAGGGTGTCGCCGAGCACCATCGTGCCGGTCAGGAAGGCGACGCCGAGCAGGATGGACAGCAGGGTGCCCGCCAGCCGGCGCTTGTGGGCACGCAGCGAGCGCAGGCTGAGCCGGAGGGTGGCGTCGGCCGCGGTCATGACCGCCCCCGTTCGAAGGCCTTCATCCGGTCGAGCACCCGGTCGGCGCTGGGCCGCGCCATCCGGTCCACCAGCCGCCCGTCGGCGAGGAACAGCGCCTCGTCGGCGTGGCCGGCCGCCGTCGGGTCGTGGGTGACCATGACGACGGCCTGCCCCATCTCGTCGACCGCGCGGCGCAGCAGGCCGAGCACCTCGCCGCCGGTGCGGGAGTCGAGGTTGCCGGTCGGCTCGTCGGCGAAGACCACCTGCGGCCGCCCGGCGAGCGCCCGGGCCACCGCGACCCGCTGCTGCTGGCCGCCGGAGAGCTCGCTCGGGCGGTGCCGCAGCCGGTCGCCGAGGCCGACCACCCCGATCAGGGTGTCCAGCCAGGCCTGGTCGGGGGCGGCTCCGGCGAGGTCCAGCGGGAGGGTGATGTTCTCCCGGACGGTGAGCGTGGGCACCAGGTTGAAGGCCTGGAACACGAAGCCGATCCGCTCCCGGCGCAGCAGGGTGAGCCGCCGGTCGTTCAGTGGGCCGAGTTCGGTGTCGCCGATCCAGGCGCTGCCGGCGGTGAGGGTGTCCAGTCCGGCCGCGCAGTGCATCAGGGTGGACTTGCCCGAACCGGACGGCCCCATGATCGCGGTGAACCGCCCGGCCGGGAACTCCACCGTCACGTGGTCCAGCGCCCGGACCTCGGTGCCGCCGACGCCGTAGACCTTCACGGCGTCGGCGACCCGGGCGGCGGTGCCGCGTACGACGTCGAGGGTGGTCACGCGGCGCCACCGCCCCGGGGGACGTCCCGCGTCGGCTCGGTGAGCACCGCCCGCTTGGCGCGGTACTCCTCGGCGTCGATGTCGCCCTCGGCGTAGCGGCGGCCCAGGACGGCGAGCGGGTGCTCCGCGCCACCCGGGGCGCCGGCCCCGAACCCGCAGGCGCCGCGCCGCCGCCAGACCGTCCGGCGCAGCAGGGTGATCACCAGGACCACCACGGCGATCCAGACCAGGGGCACCAGCAGGATCCAGGGGCCCGGCCCGTGCCAGTCCGCCAGTTGCTCCGCCAGCTGTGTGGTCATCACGGTTCATCTCCTCGGTCGGCTCCACGGCCCCGGGTCTTCCCGAGGTGCCTTGAGCGTCCCGCCGAGGGGTCTCATCACGCGTCCTACCAGCAGCGGCAGTTGGGGTACTCCCGGGAGAGTACGGATGCCCCGCGCCACGCCGGGCCGGAAGTAGCCGCACGGAAGCGCGCCCGGGGTTCGGCGTACGAAGGCGCGCCCGAGGTCCGGCGCACAGAGGCACGCCCGGCGCCCGCCCCGCCGGCCGCGGCGCCTCAGCCCAGCCAGCCCGGCCGCACCAGCCCCGACTCGTAGGCCAGCACCACCAGTTGCGCCCGGTCCCGCGCCCCGAGCTTCACCATCGCCCGGCTGACGTGCGTCTTCGCCGTCAGCGGGCTGACCACCAGCCGCCGGGCGATCTCCTCGTTGGACAGCCCCATCCCGACCAGCGCCAGTACCTCGCGCTCCCGCTCGGTCAGCGCCGAGACGTCCGAGAGCCCCTCCGGAGCCGTCTCCGGCCCCTTGGAGCGGGCCGCGAACTCGCCGATCAGCCGCCTGGTCACGCCCGGCGAGAGCAGCGCGTCCCCGGCCACCGCGACCCGGATCGCCCGCAGCAGGTCGGCCGGTTCGGTGTCCTTGACCAGGAAGCCCGACGCCCCCGAGCGCAGCGCCTCGAAGACGTACTCGTCCAACTCGAAGGTGGTCAGCACGACCACCCGTACGGAGGACAGCGCCGGATCCCCGGCGATCCTCCGGGTGGCCTCCAGCCCGTCCATCCGGGGCATCCGGACGTCCATCAGCACGACGTCGGGCAGCAGTTCGCGGGCGAGCCGCAGCGCCGCCTCGCCGTCGTCCGCCTCGCCGACCACGGTGAGGTCGTCCTGGAGGTCCAGCAGGGCCCGGAAGCCCGCCCGGACCAGCAGTTGGTCATCCGCCAGCAGTACCCGAATCAATCGCTCTCCGCCTTCGGTGTCGGCAGCTCCGCCCGGACCCGGAAGCCGCCGCCGGGCAGCGGCCCCGCCGTGATGGTGCCACCGAACGCGGAGGCGCGTTCCCGCATCCCGACCAGCCCGCTGCCCGACCCGCCGGCGTCCGCGACCACCGCGGGCCCAGGGTCCTCGACCCGGACCACCAGAACGGCGGTGTCCCGCCAGTCCAGCACCACGACCGCCTCCCGGGCCACCGAGTGCCGGATCACGTTGGTCAGCGCCTCCTGGACGATCCGGAAGGCGGTCAGGTCGACGGTGGCGGACAGCGGGCGGCGGACGCCGTCCTCGAGCACCTCGACCGCCAGCCCCACCCGGTCGGCCTGCTCGGTGAGTTCGTCCAGCCGCCCCAGCCCGGGGGCCGGCCCGCGCGGCGCGGCGTCGGGCCCGCGCAGCGTGGCGAGCACCTGGCGGACCTCGCCGAGCGCCTCCTTGCTGGTCGACTTGATGGTGACCAGCGCCGTGCGGGCCTCCTCCGGCCGCCGGTCCAGCAGCGCCAGCGCGACCCCGGCCTGGATGTTGATCAGGGACAGGCTGTGCGCCAGGATGTCGTGCAACTCCCGTGCCATCCTGAGCCGTTCCTCGTTGGCCCGGCGCTGCTCCAGCTGCTGCCGGTAGGCCCGGTGGGCGGCGATCCGCTCGCGCCGGAAGCGGATCAGCTCGGCGACCGCCAGCATCAGCAGCAACCAGGCCAGCAGGCCGAGTTCGACCTGCCAGACGAACCGGGGCTTGGCGGCGCGCTGCCAGTCGTCCGGCAGGACGAAGGACATCAGGACGTGCACCAGGTACACCCCGGCGACCCCCGTCCAGGCCGCCCGGCGGTGTCCGTAGCCGATCGCGAAGCAGCAGGCGATCACCCAGCTCACGAACACCGGGCCGTACGGGTACCCGGCGGCCAGGTACCCGGCGGTGACCACCGACGTCCCCGCCACCGCGGCGACCGGACGGCGGCCGAACACCGCCAGCAGCGCCGGGCCGAGCAGCAACAGCAGGTAGCCGACGGCGTCCAGCGGGGCCCGGCCGTCCTGGTGGCGGGCGGCGAACCCCGACCCGACCACCTGCACCACGGCGGCCGCCACCGCCAGCCGCACCGGCAGGCCCGAGCGGGCCCCCCGCGCCCACGGCGGGCGCCACGGTTCGGGCGGCGCCTCCGGGGAGGGCGGCCCCTGCTCCGGTGGTGGGGACGTGGGCGGCATCATGCCCGGAAGGCTAGACCCGCGCCCGGCCCCGGCGCGTCCTCCACCGGTGGCGTTCGGGCGTACTCCCGCTGGAGTACGCCCGAACCGGTCAGCTCCCTGCCCCGGCCGCCCTCACCCTGCGCCTACCCCTACTCCGCCTGCGTCTCCCCCTACTCCCCCTGCTGCGCCCCCGGCTACTCCTCCTGCTGCGCCCCCGCCGATGCCTCCGCGACGGCCGCCGACGCCTCCGGCCGCGCCAGCGTCACCGTCAGCTCCCCGTCGCCCACGTCCGCGATCAGCGTGTCCCCCTCCCGCACCGTCCCGTCCAGCAGCAGGTTGGAGATCCGGTTGTCCAGCTCCGACTGGATCGTCCGGCGCAGCGGCCGGGCCCCGAACTCCGGCTGGTAGCCGCGGTTGACCAGGTACTCCTTGGCCGCCTCGGTGACCTCCAGCCGCACGTCCTGGGCCCGCAGCCGCCGCCGGCTGCGCTCCAGCAGCAGGTCGACCACCGACAGCAGGTCCTTCCGGGTGAGCGCGTGGAAGACGATCACCTCGTCGATCCGGTTGAGGAACTCCGGCCGGAACTGCCGGCGCAGGTCCCGCATCAGGTCGTCCCTGATCTCGTCCACGTTGCCCGAGTGGTCCAGGATCCGCTGCGAGCCGATGTTGCTGGTCATGATCACCACGGTGTTGCGGAAGTCGACCGTACGCCCCTGGGAGTCGGTGAGCCGCCCGTCGTCCAGCACCTGGAGCAGCAGGTTGAAGACGTCCGGGTGCGCCTTCTCCACCTCGTCGAAGAGCAGCACGCTGTACGGCTTGCGGCGGACCGCCTCGGTCAGCTGCCCGGCCTCCTCGTAGCCGACGTACCCGGGCGGGGAGCCGACCAGCCGGGAGACGGTGTGCTTCTCCTGGAACTCGCTCATGTCGAAGCGGATCATCCGGTCCGGGTCGCCGAACAGCAGCGCCGCCAGGGCCTTGGCCAGCTCGGTCTTGCCGACACCGGTCGGCCCGAGGAAGAGGAAGGAGCCCGTCGGCCGGTCCGGGTCGCCCATTCCGGCGCGGCCGCGGCGCACCGCCTGGGCGACGGCGGTGACCGCCTCGTCCTGGCCGATCACCTTCTCGTGCAGGTGGTCCTCCAGCCTGAGCAGCCGCTCCCGCTCGGTCGCGTTCAGCTCCGCGACCGGGATTCCGGTGCGGGAGGAGAGCACCTGCGCGATGTCGTCGGCGGTCACGTCGACGACCTCCTCGCGGGACTCGGCGATCGCCGCCAGCTCGTCCTCGGTGCGCCGCAGCTCGGACTTGAGGTTGGCGGCCCGGACGAACTCCTCGTCCGCGACCGCCTCGTCCAGCTCCCGCTTCAACTTGGTGATCCGGTCCTGCACCGAGGTCGACTCGGTGGAGCCGCTCAGGCTGCGCAGCCGCACCCGGGCACCGGCCTGGTCCAGCAGGTCGATCGCCTTGTCGGGCAGGAAGCGGTCGCTGACGTACCGGTCGGAGAGGGTCGCCGACGCGTCCAGCGCCTCGTCGGTGAACCGGACCTGGTGGTGCGCCTCGTACGCGTCGCGCAGCCCCCGGAGGATCTCGATCGTCTCCTCGACGCTCGGCTCCGGCACCAGCACCGGCTGGAAGCGGCGCTCCAGCGCGGCGTCCTTCTCCACGTGCTTGCGGTACTCGTCCAGCGTGGTCGCGCCGACCACGCTCAACTCCCCGCGCGCCAGCGCCGGTTTGAGGATGTTGCCGGCGTCCATCGACCCCTCGCCGCCACCGCCCGCGCCGACCACGGTGTGCAGCTCGTCCAGGAACAGGATCACGCTCTTCTCGGCCGCCGTGACCTCGTCGATCACCTTCTTCAGCCGTTCCTCGAACTCGCCCCGGTACTTGGAGCCGGCCACCAGCGCGGTCAGGTCCAGGGTGACCACCCGCTTGTCCCGCAGGCTCTGCGGGACGTCCCCGGAGACGATCCGCTGGGCCAGGCCCTCGACGATCGCGGTCTTGCCGACGCCCGGCTCCCCGATCAGCACCGGGTTGTTCTTCGTCCGCCGGGAGAGGATCTCCACGGTCTGCTCGATCTCCTCGGCCCGCCCGACCACCGGGTCCAACCGGCCCCCGCGCGCCGCCTCGGTGAGGTCCTGCCCGTACTCGTCCAGGGTCGGGGTGTCGCTCGGGTGCCCGCCCGTGCTGCTGCGCTCGCCGCCCGTGCCACGCCCGTCCAGCACCGACTTCAACGCCTCCTGCGAGGGCGCCGCGTTGCGCAGCGCCGTCCCCGCACCGGACCGCTCCTGCTCCAGCAGCGCACCGAGGATGTGTTCCGGGCCGATGTACGAGGCGCCGACCGCCTGCGAACGGGCGTGCGCGGCGAGCAGCGCGCGCTTGGCCGACGGGGTCAGCGCGGGCCGCCCGTCCAGCGCCTCCGGGTTGCCGGAGGGCAGCGCGTGCTCCAGGTCCCCGGAGAGCCGGTCCGGGTCGATGCCCGCACGCTCCAGCATCCGCCGGGACGGCTCCACCCGGGTGGCCGCCCAGGCGAGGTGCGCGGTGTCCAGGTCGCTGCTGCCGTCCTCGGCCGCACGCTGCGCGGCGAGCCCCAGCAGCTCCTGGGAGGACTCGCTGAGCAGCCGCCCGATCGGCACCCGCTGCACGGCGGGCGGGGAGGCCAGCGGACTCATCCCGAAGAACCGGCTGAGCAGGTCGGAGAACGGGTCGTTCGATCCGAACGGGGGCATGGTCACGGTGGTTCACCTCTCCCAAGCGGTTTGCAGCCACACAAACACAGGCCGCCGGAGCCTGCCCGTCGAGCGCGGCAGCCGACGGGCGGGGCAACCGACGGGCGGGGCAACCGACGGGCGGGGCAACCGACGGGCGCCTCAGCCGGTGAGGTGGTCCAGCAGCACCCCGCCGCTGTACGTCACCGCCATCGCCAGCAGCCCGCCCGCCACGTTGCGCGCCACCGCCCGCACCGCCCCCGCACCGCCGAGCCGGGCACTCGTCCAGCCCGAGGCCGTCAGCGCCAGCACCACCGCGGCCACCGTCACCCCCAGCCGCCAGGACTCCGGCGGCAGCAGCACCGCCAGCAGCGGCACCAGCGCACCCAGCGTGAACGCGGCCGCACTCGCCAGCGCCGCCTCCCAGGGGTTGGTCAACGCCTCGGGGTCGATGCCGAGTTCGGTCTGCGCGTGGGCCGCCAGCGCGTCCCGCTCGGTCAGCGCCGTGGCCACCTCCCGGGCCAGACCGTCGGCCAGCCCGCTGTCCCGGTAGTAGTCGGTCAGTTCGTCGAGCTCCCCCTCCGGGTCCTCCGCCAGCTCGCGCCGCTCCTTCGCCAACGCGGCCCGCTCGGTGTCCCGTTGGGTGCTGACCGAGACGTACTCGCCGGCCGCCATCGACATCGCCCCCGCCAGCAGCCCGGCCACCCCCGCCGCGAGCAGCGCGGCCCGGGACCCGGCCGCGCCCGCCACACCGGTCACGATCCCGGCCGTCGAGACCACGCCGTCGTTGGCGCCCAGCACGGCGGCCCGCAACCAGTTCAACCGCGCCGACAGCTCCGCCCGGGTCTCCCCCGCCTCCCCCGTCCGCTCCGCCATCCGCGCCCACCGCCCTCAGGGGTCCGTACGGTCCCCCCGATCCTCGCCCGGCCCCTGCGGCCCCGCCACCCGTCACCCGTCCCCATCACCCGTCACCCGTCACCCGTCACCCCAGGAGCGGTGCCAGCGCCCGCCGCAGGTCCTCCGGGCCCCGGTAGAGCACCCCGGTCATCCCCAGTGCCACCGCCGCGTCCACGTTCTCCTGCCGGTCGTCGACGAACAGGCACCGCTCCGGCCTCGCCCCGGCCCGCCCGGCGGCGATCTCGTAGATCCGGCGGTCCGGCTTCGCGCTGCCCACCCGGGAGCTGTTCACCACCTCGTCCGCCAGGTCCGTCAGCCCCAGGAACGCCAGGTCCTCGTCCAGCCACACCGTCGCATTGGTCACCAGCACCACCCGACAGTGCTCCCGCACCCGCCGCAGCAGTTCCACCACGACCTCGTCCGCCCGGAACGGCGAGTGCGCGAACGCCTCCGCCAGGCCCCGGGCCGTCTCCTCCGACACCCGGTCGGCCAACCCGCGCGCGATCGAGTCCACCCACTCCGCCCGGCCGATCCGCCCCAACAACAAGGGCAGGTCGTTCACCGGCGCGAACCCGACCGCCGCCGTGCTCCCCTCCTCCACCCCGGCGGCCCGCTCCAGCGCGGCCACCCCGACCCCGTCGAAGAACCGGATCACACCGTCCACATCACACAGCACCGCATCGAAAGCCTTGGTAGTCACCCGTTTCTCCTACCACAGCAGGCCCCCGCCCCGGCCCCCCGGGGACGCCCTCAACTCCCGGACGGACCCGGGCGGCGCCACCCCCGCGGAACCAGCGCCGGCACCCGGGCCCGGTAGCCCTCGTACTCCGCCCCGAACAGGCCGGCCATCATCCCGTCCTCGGCCCGCACCCTCAGCAGCAACCACGGGACGACGACCAGCAGATAGGCGACCCACACCCCGAAGCCGCAGGCCAGCATGCCTCCGCCGACGAGCCCGAGCAGCCCGGTGTAGATGGGGTGCCGCACCAGCCCGTACGGCCCGTCGGTCCGCAGCTCGTGCCGCTCCTGAACGGCCGGCACACTCGCCCACATCGTGCCCAGCACCCACCGGGCCCACAGCAGGAAAGCCGTCGACGCCACCACCAACGCCCCGCCCAGCACCGCGAGTTCCGGCTGCCAGAACCTCAACTCCCGCCAGAACCCCTGAGTCCGGTCCACCACCGCCAGCACCACGTACACCCCGACGCCCAACAGGACCCGCCGCAACAGCGAACGGCGCAACCCGCCCAACCACCCCCGGAACCCGGACCTCCCCACCACAGCGAAGTAGACGACACCCGCAACCCAGGCCACGCAGAAGATCGCCACGCACGTCCCGGTCACCACACCCAAAACCGACTGCAGAGCTCCCATCCCGCAAGCCTCCACCCCACCCCACCACCCCACCACCACCCCCGGGTGGAGCCACCCCCGCTCCACCCGGGGGTGGAGCCCCACCCCGCCCCGCCGCAGTCCGCCGGTGGCCGGGGCCCCTGCATCGAATCGCCTTAGCAGTCAGAGCAGTTGTCGACTCTGCAAGATCACCAACTCCGCGAGGTCCACCTCACGACCTCCACAAGCCGCTGCTCACGCCGAGATACAACTGGCGACCGACGTTGTCAGAGGGGTGGTCTACCGTTCCTTCATGGAGATCGGTGGCATCACTCGCTCAGGCATCCTGCAAGCGATCGCGGAACACGACCGACTCGGGGAGGGGCCCTTTCGTGAGACCTACAGGTACCGCGCGATCGCAAGCCATGTAGTCGCCCACAACGATCGGCACTACGACGTCAAAGCCATTGCAGGAGTGGCGCATCTCTTCGACTGCGGCGAAGCGCTCAAGCAGGGGAAGTTCAGTGGCGGCCCCGAGGGTGCGATTGCCTGGCTAGAGCGCGAAGGCTTCACCGTGATCGAGCGGCCTAGGTCGTTCGGCACGCGCGTTGGCAGGATTCGGCCAACCGATCGTAAGGACGAGCCAGCTCCACACCGTGCACTCCTCGTCCTGTGGGCCATTGGGCAGCTCCTCGCCGGCGCGCCCCGCGAACAGTCCTGGGCCGTGACACGTTCAGCACTCGCGCCCCTGCTGGAAAAGTACGGAGACGTACGAGACGGCATGCAGGCCGCTCACTACCCGTTCACGGCTCTCGTCAGCGATGAACTATGGGAGATTGCACCAACTGGGTCCGATGGTTCTGAGGAGTCTCCGAAGCGTCGCTACACCACGATCGAATCCCTGAACCGGGACAATCCAAACGCCGGATTCCCGGAGGCCGACTACCAACTGCTACGCGCCAAGCCAGAGGTAGCAACAGAGGTTGCTGCTGCTCTGATCCTGCGATTCTTCAATCCTCTGCCCGACGGGCTGCTAGCCGACATCGGCCTCCAGGGTCATCTGACCAATCGGTGGGCAGATGCCCTTCGGCCGCTCATCGGCGAGAAATTCGAGGACCGGGAAGCCATCTGGCACTCCTACGGTGGAGAAAAGGTGGCTGGCATCGGCACCCTAGCCGACGGCGTCCTCAGCACGTTCTCCACGGACGACGGGCCTTACGCCGATGGCCGCGTTGCCGGTATGAACTGGATCTCCTACGTCGGGGATGGACTCAAGGGCGATCAAAGGCCCATCGCCGGGAACAAGGCCCTGGAGCAGCACCAAGCAAGTCAGCGGCCACTCCGCTACTGGCACAAGCCACTCGACAGCGCTTTCAACTTTGAGACCTGGGCCGTCGTCGTCCAACGCCGACGCCGCTGGGGCAAGGGCTCGGACAAGGAGTGGCGTCGAGAGTTCGTATGGATCCTCGCACCAGTGCCCTCACCGCTACGCGAAACGTGGCCACAGGACGTCCTTGAGGCGCTGGCAAGTGACACCGGCGAGCTTTACGACGATACCGATGACTACCAGCCCGGAGACGTCGATCCCACCATCCAACGCCCCGAGGAGAGCGCCGAGGAAGCGTACCGCCGTCTTGACCAGGCAGCCGAGGCCAGCTTGGCCCGCAGGAAGGCAGCCAAGCGCGAAACCAAAGTCGATCGCTACGTTCGAAACCCAGGCGCCCGAGCCGCCGTCATTCGCCGAAGCAACGGACAATGTGAGAACCCCGGCTGCGCAGGCCACCCCATGGAGCTCACCACTGCCGGTGACCCAATACTGCAAGTCGACCACATCGACGACCTCAGTAAGGGCGGCCCGGACGTGCCATCGAACATGATCGCCCTGTGCCCCAACTGCCATGCGCTCAAGACCTACGGCCAGAACAAGGAAAAGCTGCGCAAGGTTCTGAAGAAAACGGCCCGTTCCCTCCACGATGCGGTATGGGCGTCACACCCCAGATCAACCACAGCCTAGAAGCGGTAAACGCCGAGGGCCGGTCCGGAGGCTAGTGCCGCCGGACCGGCCCACGGCTCGGGTTTGGGCGCGGACGGT